>JAFWZR010000015.1 GCA_017522225.1 Clostridia bacterium
TTTTTTTCATTCTTTTTTCACTTCGTTCAACCCCTCCGCGTGTTCCTCGAAGATCTTGCACTCTTCCTCCTTTTTCTATACCATATGTTGGCTCCGCTTCCCGTTTCTCCCTTTTTATCGTATATATTGTTTGTTGTTTTTACCGGTTAGAAGAGACAAACGAGCAAACGTTTCCGCTTGCCCGTTAATTCATTATGCTCTAAAGAATGCTGATACAGCTTTGTTTGTCATATATACATCAAGCTTTGAAACAACCTCATAAGGTGCGTGCATTGAAAGTACGGGTACACCGACATCGACAACATCGATATCAAGATTTGCAACGTACTTTGCAACAGTTCCGCCGCCGCCTGCGTCGACTGCACCAAGCTCACCCATCTGCCAGCAGACATCCGCACTGTTGAAGATTCTTACAATCTCGCCCACAAATTCTGCGCTTGCATCGGACGTGCCGCCCTTACCGCCTGAGCCTGTGTACTTCGTTACAACTATACCTTTATTAATGTATGCTGAGTTTGCACTCTCGAAGGGTGATGCAAATGTCGGGTCATAAGCCGCATTTACGTCAGCTGAAAGGCACTTTGACTTTGAAAGTGCATCTCTGCCCATAAGGCCTTCCATTCTTGCAAGGTCAGCAATGAAATAACGAAGGTATGATGAATTAAGACCTGTGTTTCCGTCTGAGCCTGTTTCTTCCTTGTCGGCAAAGACAGCAACAGCTGTGTGCTCGGGTGCTTCATCAAGGTCAAGAATTGCCATAAGCTCAGGATAAGCACAGACACGGTCGTCGTGACCGTAACCGCCGATGAGGCTGCGGTCAAAGCCGATATCGTTAACCTTTGTTGCAGGTACCATTTCAAGCTCTGCTGTGAGGAAATCCTCCTCAACGATGCCGTACTTGTCATTGAGCATCTTAAGGATGTTGAGCTTTACAAGCTCGCTGCCTGAGTCCGCCTTGAACGGGATTGAGCCCACAACAACATTGAGCTCCTCACCCTTGATGCCCTGACCGAGCTTTCTTTCACTCTGCTCGCGTGCAAGGTGGGGAAGAAGGTCTGTGATAATGAACTGAGGCTCGCCCTCTTTTTCACCGATGTTGATATCAATTTCCGTACCGTCTCTGCGTACGATAACACCATGCATTGAAAGAGGCACTGTCGGCCACTGATACTTTCTGATTCCGCCATAGTAGTGAGTCTTGAGAAGTGCAATTTCGTTTGATTCGTAAAGCGGATTGGGCTTGAGGTCGATTCTCGGAGAGTCGATGTGAGCTGCGGCAATGTGTGCACCCTCACCGATGCTCTTTTTGCCTATCACTGCAAGGATAACTGCCTTTTTACGGTTAAGGTAATACACCTTGTCGCCTGCGTTGTACTTTGCGAATTTATCGAATTCAACAAAGCCTCTTTTCTTTGCCTCTTCAACGATGAAGGCTGCAACCTCACGCTCGGTCTTGTTATCGTTGAGGAACTTTTTGTAGCCCTCAGCAAAGTCCATTGCCTTCTGCATCTCTGCATCGTCAATAACCTTTGCAGCGTGTTTTTTGTCCATTAAAAGTTTTTCCTGAAGAAGCTGAACTTCTGTTTTTTCTTCGCTCATTTCGAGTCCTCCTAACATTTATTGACTAAAAGATATATTATATTGCTTTGAATTGTGACAACTTATGCGACGGTACGGGATTATAATGAATCCAGCTCGTCAGCAAGATTGTACGGTGCATAATTCCTTACAAGGATGTCTGCTCTTTCTTTATAGTATTGCTCATCCTTCTGCGCTTTTATGCGGAGCATAGCCGCCTCGTGCGTGATACCGTCACGCTTTAAAATGCGTTCGAGTCTTTCACTCTCAGGAGCTGTGACAACGATCATCTCAGTGCAGTAAAATCTTATGTCGCTGTCAAAAATCGCTGCAGCATCAATTACAACACCCTTGTGCGAATCGGTAAGATTTTTCCTGATAAAATCAATTGACCATCTCGTAACTGCAGGATGTGTGATTGCATTGAGCTTCTGTCTCTCGGTTTCGTTTGCAAAAGCCTTTTTCGCTAGTGCAGCGCGGATAAGCTCACCGTCAGCGTCAAGGATATCCGATCCGAACACTTCTGCAAGCTCAGTAAGAACAGGCGAGCCCTTACGGACAACCTCGCGTGCGGCAACATCACCGTCAACAATGAGATAACCCTTCCGCTCAAGCTCTTTTGCAACGGTGCTTTTACCTGCACCTGTCTGACCTGTCAGACCGTAGATTACGGGCGGAGTGAGAATTTTGAATGCCGCGGCACGGAGAAGTCGGTTATAAACACCGAGACCCACGCCCTCGCTTGACGGAGCGCGGACAAAAACCCGCTTTGCACCGAGATCGTCAAATCTGCGAAGCTCTGCAAAAAGCAGATGTGCCTGTGCCTCAAGGTCATCCACGTCACCGAAGGGTAACGACGGAATTCCGACGGAAGCCTCCTCGCCGTTGAAGCAGAGTGCCATATCGCCCTCTGCCGCCTCGCTGTCGATAAGGAAGCGGAAGCTTTCGAGACTGCCCTCAACTATATATACTTCAGCACGCGGGGAATAATGCTTATATTTCATGCCCGGCGAAGCAGGGGCAACACCCTCCGCAAGCTCAGATATAACCGCAGGGTCAACATCAATATGACCGAGAACACTTTCAAGCTGTTCAACTGTTATTCCGCCCGGACGAAGAAGCCGCGGCGGGTCAGTAGCAAGGGTTATGACTGTTGATTCGATTCCGACATCACATTCGCCGCCGTCAACAACGGCATTTATTTTGCCGTCAAGGTCGTGAAGCACGTGCTGTGCGGTTGTCGGACTGGGTGAGCCTGAGGAGTTTGCCGACGGTGCGGCAAGCGGTACGCCTGCAAGCTCGATTATTCTTTTTGCAACAGGATGTGACGGCATACGCACGGCAACCGTTTCAAGCTTTGGCGCAACCTGACGCGGAACAAGGTCGGATTTCGGAAGAATCATCGTAAGCGGCCCCGGCCAGAAAGCATCTGCGAGTGCCTTTGCTTTTTCGGGGAAATCCGTTACAAGCGGATATATTTCTTCAATCGACGAGATGTGAACAATCATCGGATTGTCCGTCGGTCTGCCCTTCGCCTCAAACACACGGGAAACCGCATCACCGTTGTAGGCATTTGCCGCAAGACCGTAAACCGTTTCGGTCGGGATTGCAACAAGTCCGCCGTCCTTTAATATCTGTGCAGCCTCAAGAAGCTCTGTTTCGTCGCACTTTTCATAAAACTTTGTTTTCAAAAAATCACCTCGGGGCTTATTCCGATTTCAATTTCTCGGCAGTGTCGGCGGTAATGAGGGCATCGATTACCTCGTCAAGGTCGCCGTTGAGAATAGCCTCCAATTTATATAAAGTAAGTCCGATGCGATGGTCGCTTACACGGCCCTGTGGATAGTTATAGGTTCTGATACGCTCGCTTCGGTCACCTGTGCCGACCTGCGACTTGCGTTCGCCTGCAATTTCTTTTGTCTGCTTTTCACGCTCAGCCTCAAGGATACGGGAGCGGAGAATCTTCATCGCCTTATCCTTATTCTTGTGCTGGCTTCGTTCGTCCTGACACTCAACAACAGTTCCTGTCGGCAAGTGCGTGATACGGATGGCAGACTCGGTTTTGTTGATATGCTGACCGCCTGCACCGCTTGAACGGAAGGTGTCTATCTGCAGATCTGCAGGATTGATTTCAACATCAACATCCTGTGCCTCGGGAAGCACCGCAACCGTAACCGTGGAAGTGTGGATACGTCCCTGCGACTCGGTTTCGGGTACACGCTGAACGCGGTGAACACCGCTTTCAAACTTAAAGCGTGAGTATGCACCGTCACCGCTTATCATAAAGCTGACTTCCTTGAAGCCGCCAAGCTCTGTCGGATTAGCACTTAAGATTTCGGGCTTCCATCCGCGTGCCTCGGCATACATCGAGTACATTCTGAAAAGCGAGTTTGCAAACAGAGCCGATTCCTCACCGCCTGCACCGCCGCGGATTTCAATAATAACATTGCGGTCATCGTTCGGGTCACGGGGAAGAAGCAGAATTTTGAGCTCCTCACCTATTACCTCGACCTGCTCTTTGGAATCCTCGAGCTGTTCAAGCGCCATTTCGCGGAAGTCCTTGTCAAGTCCGCCCTCGTCAAGAAGCATCTTTGCCTCTTCAAGGTCGGCTGCAACCTTTTTATATTCACGGTATTTTTCAACTATCGGTGTAAGATGCTTCACATCCTGCATCAGCTTACGGTATTTCTCCATATCCGACACAACATCGGGATCGCAAAGCTGTGCGTTGATGTCCTCAAATTTTTCTTCAACCGATTTTAATTTATCAAGCATAAAATCCTCCGGGTATTTATGTTTTATATAGGTACAAAGTCAGTCTTGTGCAGAATAAAATTTGACATAGGCAAGATATGAATTTTTATAAACCTCACTGTCTGTATCAAGGTAATCTCTTTCATACGTCTCGGCAGTTAAGTCTTCGATGTTTGTCAGAACGTAAAAACGATATTGCTTCAAACCATAAATTTCAGTGCTAAACTTAATATCAAATTTTTTCAGGTATTTGAAGGTTCTCTTCTTACAATCAACGGTGTTACAACTGCTGACTTTGAGATCCTCGGTCTCACCGTGATCCATATAGAAATGACCGTCACAGGTTAACGTGTATGCTTCACCGTTAAAAGCAAGCTTTTTGAAATCGAGAGACTCACCTGCTGCTTCTGCGCCAACATTGTGAGCTATGGTTATTTCGCCCGATTTACTATCTTCACAGTTTCCGACAAAGGAGTCCCATCGCTCAAGCTCCTTATAACTGCTGTAAGAAGGATATTCTTCATCCGTAAAATAAAATGTTCTGAAAGAAACTGCATTCTTTTCCTCTATCTTATCACCGATAGGATCTGATATCGTGACATTATCGTATGGAAAAAGAATCTTGTCGATATTGAAAAAAAGCACGCCCGCCAACAAAACTACAACTGCAAGTATTGCAAGTAAAATTTTTCGGGTTTTCGTCAGCTTTTTCATTTTTACAACCTCTTTACTTCTTGATTTCCTCATCCCCGCGGAGGATTTTTCGGATATTCTTTTCCGCTTTGACTCTGGGCACCATAACCTCGTGACCACACTTTTCACACTTGATTTTGAAATCCATTCCCGAGCGCAGCACATCAAAGGTGTTGCAGCCACACGGGTGATTCTTCTTCATCACAAGTTTGTCGCCGACACGAACATCCATCATTATCCCTCCGATATTAAAAACATTGGTGCTAATAATGTATTATAACACAACTCTGACCGAATGTATACATTTTTTGTCATTAACAAACAAAACATTCATATATTTTAAGTAGAAAAATAAAGGTGGTAAAACATTATGCAAAATTTCAAGCCTGAGGGACAGCTTATCGGTACACCCTCAAACCGTGCAATCCTTTCCTCCCCCAACTCACTTCACGAAGCATCGCTGACAGGTGCCGTTGTCGAGGCACGCGCCCTGCTGTGTGATAAAAACCACGACCTGCGTGTTGACCTTGGCTGTATGTACGGAATCATTCCTCACGATGAGGGTGCTGTCGGCATTGCTGACGGTACGGTGCGCGACATCGCCCTGATATCACGGGTAAACAAGCCCGTTATGTTTCATATCCTGGGCTTCCGCCGTGACCTTAATGACCGCGAGTATGCAATACTCAGCCGTCGCAGTGTTCAGCAGGACTGTATGGATAATTATATCTCAAAGCTTCGTCCCGGTGATGTGGTCGAGGCAAAGGTAACACATATGGAAAGCTTCGGTGTTTTTCTTGATGTCGGTGCAGGCATAAACGGACTTCTGCCGATCGACAGCATCTCCGTTTCAAGAATCCCCCACCCGTCCGTGCGTTTCCACATAGGACAGATGATAAAGGTTGTTGTGCGCAGTGTCGATGACCTGGGCAGAATCACCTTCTCCCACAAGGAGCTTCTGGGTACCTGGGAGCAGAATGCAGGTGAATTCTCACCCGGTGAAACCGTGCCCGGTATTGTTCGCTCGATTGAAAGCTACGGCATTTTCGTTGAACTAACGCCCAACCTTGCAGGTCTTGCGGAATACTCTGAGGGAATCACCGCAGGCTGTCACGCAGGGGTATATATTAAAAGTATGCTTCCCGAGCGGATGAAAATCAAGTTGATTATCGTCGACGCATTCGAGGCGGAATATCCGACCCCGCCGATCAAATACTATACCGAATCCGATCACATCGACCATTGGGTTTATTCACCCGTACAATGCTCAAAAGTAATTGAAAGTATGTTCTGATTTAGCAAAACTGTTGCAAAACAAAAATTTTTCTGCCATTTTTCACAAATACTCCCTTGCATTTTATGTTATTTTGCGTTATAATAGCATTAGATTACTATCGACTAATTACTACACATTACGGCAAAATTGGGGGATTTTAAAAATGAATGCAGATTTACATTGTCATACCAAATTATCTGACGGCTCTATGGGTATTGACGACATCATCGTTCTGGCGCAAAAGCGCGGCATTGAAGCACTTGCCATAACCGACCGTGACTGCCTTGCAGGTACTGTAAGAGCAAAGCTCATCGGTGAAAGACAGGGCATCAAGGTCATTCCGGGCGTTGAGGTCTCATCTTATGACAGTGAAAACAAAACAGAGGTTTCGATCATCGGCTATCTCTGCGATTCTCCCGACCGTCTTGAAGGTCTGTGCCACCGCAACCTTATTGCGAGAAAGCGTGCAGCACAGTATATGATGATCAAAGCTTCACAGAAATTCCCTATTTCTGCTGATCTTGTTCTTAAATGCGCTCAGGGTTCAACAAACGTTTACCCTGTACATATAATGTCCGCACTCATCGAAAGCGGAATGACAACCGAGCTTTACGGTGAGCTTTACAACCAGCTTTTTGTTGACGGCGGCGAAAACAGCATTCTTGTCCGTCCCAAGCTTCCCGAACCTGAAGAGGTTATTGAAGCTATCCATGATGCAGGCGGTATCGCAATTCTTGCCGGTACAGGCCGTTACGAGGGCACAAACGTGCTCGAGAAGCTTATCGCAGCAGGTCTTGACGGAATTGAAGCATGGTGTCCCCGTCACGATGAAGAAACTGCACAGAATCTTGCAAAGTTCGCAAAGAAGAACGGCTTACTTGCAATCGGCGGCAGCGACTTCAAGGGCAGAAACAACAAGTATTGCGTGAGCCTCGGCTCTTACACAACACCCGAAAGCAACTTCAGCGAGTTTTGTAACTACAAGGCAAAGGTTCGCAGACAGCAGAAAAAGCTTGCCGCTGAAGCAAAATAAATCATCAGGAGAAGAGAAAAATGGCTGACGACAGAGATATCAAAATCTATGTCCAAAAATCGACAAATGAAACTACGGAGTTCAGAAGCCTGACCGATGAGATTCAGCTCCACATTTCCAACGGAAACAGAGACAAAGCAATTGCCCTTGGTGAAAAAGCCGCAAAGGTAAGACCCGAGGACAATGCAGTTGACCTGAGCGGATTCAATATGACATCAGCTGTGCTTTATCAGATCCGCGCTCTTATCACTTTTGTTGCAGATTACCGTATGCAGAAAAAAATTGCAAACGAATTTCTTGCAGACACTGCAGTTTCTGCGATTTACGACTACCTTAAGGCAAACGAGAGCGGATATTACAGCAATATCTCTGACGGCGGTGCATTCACGTTTTATCTTCTCGCTCTTAACAAGGGCGGAGATGTTGCCGAAAATATCGGTGAGCAATTCTCTAAGCTCTGTAATATAAATTGGCCTGAAATTGCTGACCTCGGTAAAAGAATTTTTATTCAGGCATCAGAGTATTTCGACAAAATGATTGACGAAGCCGCTTTTGAAGAGGTTTAATAAAAAATCAACGCCCCGATTTCGGGGCGTTTTTATTTCTACATTTACTTTTTCTTATTCTGTCTCGATTGAATCCTTTGCCTTAACCAATACCTTACGCTCATAGCAGGAGAATACATTTTCTATATACTTCTTCTCGGGAGCCTTGGTGATGAGGCTGACAACAGGAACGATAACAAGGCCGGAGATCATACAGAAAGCGCCTGCATTGATAGGAGACTGAAGAATTGCAGGGAAAATATCCTTCGCAACAATATTTGCAATCATAAACACTGAAGCGAAAATGAAGCTTGCCCAACAGCCTGCCTTTGTTGTGCGCTTCCAGTACAGACCATAAAGGAACGGTGCAAGGAAAGCACCTGCCAAAGCACCCCACGAAACACCCATAAGCTGTGCGATGAAGGTTACGCTTGACTTGTACTGCACAATTGCAATTATAACAGAAATTGCGATGAACACAACGATGAGAATTCTCATAATAATGAGCTGCTGCTTTTCGCTCATATCCTTTTTGATGTTACCCTTGAGGAAGTCAAGTGTAAGAGTTGAGCTTGATGTAAGAACAAGTGATGAAAGTGTTGACATTGAAGCTGATAAAACAAGGATAACCACAACTGCAATAAGGATTGTCGGAAGACCTGAAAGCATTGTCGGGATGATTGAGTCAAAGCCGTTTGCCGCTACATCAATTTCGTCTGAGAAAAGTCTGCCGAAGCCGCCGAGGAAGTAGCAGCCGCCTGCAACAACTGCTGCAAACAAGGTTGAAATAATCATACCCTTGTTGATAGCCTTTTCACTCTTGATTGCATAGAACTTCTGCACCATCTGCGGAAGTCCCCATGTGCCGAGTGATGTAAGAATCATAACGCCGAAAAGGTTGATCGGATCAGGACCGAAAAATGAAGCAAATACACCCGGAGTTTCAGAAACTGCAGGATCGGAAATCTGTGCAAGTCCGTCAAGCGCTGCCATAAAGCCGCCCTTGGAATTAAGAACTGCAACAATAACTGCAACAATGCCGACAAGCATAATGAGTCCCTGAATAAAGTCGTTGATTGCTGTTGCCATATATCCGCCTGCGATAACATAAATTGCAGTGAAAATTGCCATTATGATAACACATACGGAATAGTCGATGTCAAATGCCATACCGAAAAGTCGGCTGAGACCGTTGTAAAGTGAAGCTGTGTACGGAATAAGGAAAACAAAGATGATTACAGATGATGCAATTTTGAGTGATTTTGAATCGAATCGGCTTTCAAAAAACTGAGGCATTGTAGCTGAATTGAGATGCTGAGTCATAACGCGTGTTCTTCTGCCGAGAACCGCCCACGCAAGAAGAGAGCCGAGAAGTGCATTAGCAATACCTGCCCACGTTGCAGCAATACCGTATTTCCAACCGAACTGACCTGCATATCCGACAAATACAACCGCAGAAAAATACGATGTACCGTAAGCAAATGCTGTAAGCCACGGACCTACACTTCTGCCTCCGAGAACAAAGCCGTTAACATCGGTCGAGCTTTTTCGGCAATACAAGCCGACACCAATCATAACGCCGAAGAACAGCACTAACATTCCAATTTTGATAATCATGTCTGTCATAAAACTTCCTCCTGTTTTAGTCAATTCGCCAAGCCTCAACAACTTTAGCCATTTAATGCTTTAAAGTTTAACACTTTTAATCGTTAAAGTCAACAGTTTTTTTATAAGTTTTAAAATTTATCACAGACGCTTGTTTCTTGCCTTTTTGCAATATGTGTGCTACAATTTTTCAAAAGGAGTGGTCACTATGGCTGAAATCAAAAAATTTTTGCGCAAACACAAAATCTGTCCTGTCTGTACTGTCAAGAAGCTTGCGGCGGCAACGCAGATTCACATTGACGGTGCTGACAGATTCTATAACGGCACTGCCCTCACTCCCCCGATGGGATGGGCAAGCTGGAATCTTTTCAGAAACCATATCAACGAAAACCTGATTGAAGATATAGCAGCCGCTATGCAGAAATCAGGTCTTGCAGACTGCGGATATCAATATGTCAACATTGATGACTGCTGGATGTCCTCAACGCGTGACGCCGACGGCAGACTGCAGGGCGACCTCGGAACTTTTCCGCACGGCATCAAGGCTCTTGCTGAAAAAGTGAACGCACTCGGGCTCAAGCTCGGCATCTACACCTCAAACGGTACACTCACCTGCGAGGACTTGCCGTCAAGTCTTTATCACGAGCGCACAGACGCAGAAACCTTTGCCGAATGGGGAATTGAATATTTCAAATACGATTTCTGCCACAACATACCCATTCCAACAAATGCACCCGAAATTTCAACCGTTACCATAACGAAGCAAGGCTGTCACGAGGGCATCACTCTTCACGCCGAGGAAGCCGAGCTGCGCGGTGACGCGATATTGCTGACTGACGAAAAAATGGCAGGTACGGGCAGATATGTAAGCGGTCTTGAGGCAGGCAGAGGCTCAATGTATTTTAATAACGTCGATATTGACGAGGACGGCACATACGCACTCACCCTCTGTCTTCACAAGACGGGACTCAAGGATAAGTATCTTGAAATCGAAATCAACGATACCGATGTTTACACTCTGACCGAGCCGGGAACAAAGGGCTTCACCCCCGACGGCAGAAATCAGATAACCGTTAAGCTCAAGGCGGGTAAAAACTCCTTTAAATTCCACAACCCCGTTGCATCTAAAATGGACTCTGCGGCAAAGCAGTACCGCAAGATGGGCAAGGAACTTCAGAGGGCGACAAAGCTTGTTGCCGAAAGAGAAGGCAGAGAAGAAAAGCCGATCTGCTTCTCAATCTGCGAATGGGGCTGGAACAAGCCCTGGATCTGGGGTCATACGGCAGGTAACCTGTGGCGCACAACCCCCGATATCAAACCGATCTGGCTTTCGATTATCGGAATTTATGAAAGAACGGTGCTTCTTTATAAGCACGCAGGTGTAGGTAACTGGAACGACCCCGATATGCTCGAGGTCGGTAACGGTAATCTTACTGATGACGAAAACAGAGCACACTTCTCACTCTGGTGTATGCTTGCCGCTCCGCTCATTCTCGGCAATGACCTCAGGAAGTTTATCCGTGCAGACGGCAGCGTTGACACGGATAACAAGGTGCTGAAGATAATTTCCAACAAGGCGGCTATTGCCGTAAATCAGGATCCGCGCGGTATACAGTGCCGACGAGTTAAGACCAATGCCGTTACGGATGTGCTTGTGAAGCCTCTTGAAAACAAAGAAATTGCCGTTTGTCTTCTTAACAAGGGTCCCGTGGAGGCAGAGGTCAGCTTCAACATCAGCGATATTATAAAAGAAGCCTTTGTTGACCTGCCCAAGGCAGGAGAATACGAGGCATTCGACATCTGGGAAGAAAAAGAATTCAGAATCCGCAATTCTTACAAAACTAAGCTCCGTCCGCACAGCGTCGGATTATACAGGATTAAAGCGATATGATAAAAATTATGTTTGTCTGCCACGGTAACATCTGCCGTTCGCCGATGGCAGAGTTTATACTAAAAGACCTTGTTAAAAAACAGGGCAAGGAAAATGAATTTATAATAAAATCCTCGGCAACAAGCACCGAGGAAATATGGAACGGAGTGGGTAACCCCGTCTATCCGCCCGCAAAGGCTGAGCTTGCAAAGCACGGGATTTCCTGCGAGGGAAAAACAGCCGTTCAGCTCAGAAAAGACGATTACGGCAAGTATGATCTTTTCATTGGAATGGACAGTGCGAACATACGCAATATGCACCGTATACTCGGCGGCGACCCCGAGGGTAAAATCCGTAAGCTGATGGATTACACAGACCGCCGCGGTGACGTTGCCGACCCGTGGTACACACGCAGCTTTGATGTGACCTACCGCGACGTGCTTGACGGGTGCAACGAACTGCTTACAAGAGTATTGAAATAATATAGCAAACCATAAAAACAGGCACACTAAACCGTGTGCCTGTTTTCTTTCAATTTGTTTGCTCAACTTATTTCTTATATAACGAACAGCCCGATTTCGTAGTTATTCCAAACTCTGCAGTAATGGGAATGTTATCCCAATCCTGAGCATTTGCAAACCAGCCATCACCTTTGTCATATTTGGTTACATAAACCTGATACATATAATTTCCGTCATCTAATTTAATTGTATCTCCGCCTTTTTTTACACCACTCCAGATGAAATCACCATGCATATTCCTCAAAACAACGAACACTTCGCCTTTGGTTGACTTTTTTCCATTCTCTTTATATGTGCTAAGTTTTATTTTAGCTGTTTGCTTACCTTTTTTATTCATTAAACTATCGTCTATTCTGACAATGCAATAATCGCCCATACCGGTTTCTGCTCTGAAAGACTCAACTTTTTGGGGAGCGGAAATTTTGTTAAGCTTCCACGCCTGTGAAGAAGTTGAATTCGGTTTGTAAATCTGAACATTTGCACCATTGTTTTTATTTCCGCCACTTACGTCTAATGCGAAGTTGCCACATCCGATATAATATTTATTTTTTCCGGCACTGTAAAACTTCCATTTTTGTGTATTAATGTTCTTATATTGGTATTGTTGAACATTTGTCCCTGACTTCAACTTTTCTTCCTGAACATCTAAAACTTTACCTGAATTTACTGAGGTGATTTTGTATTTACTACCAACTTTTTCAATCCAAAACATTTGCGCCATTGAACCATTGTTTTTGTACAACTGTACATTTGCTCCATTTGATTTAGATGCACCTTTAATATCTAACATCATATTTTCTTTCAAACATGACTCTATGGTGTAAATACCCTCTTTTACTGATACTTCCTTAGATGCAAATGAAGTCACACTCAAGGATATAGATAAAAACATTACTATCGCCATAATCAAAGCAAAATTTCTTTTCATAAGCAAAACCTTCCTTTTTCAAACTATTTAATCCGAAATATCCTCGTAGCAATCATCACACACGAAAACCATCATTTCTAAGCCGTTTTCGTAATGCTTATCTGCTTTATCATCGCACCATGCACACTTTTTTCTGCAATCGGCACAAACATAGGACTTTCCCCCATTATTAAGCTTAAATCCCTTTGTCGGACTTTCGCCGCACCAATCACAAGGTTCGTTTGAAAAAGACGCAAACGAAACGATACCTACTATTACAATTATACTAGCTATTATTGCTGCAACCAGCTTTTTATTTTTGATCAAACTCATCAAAAAAGCCATTTTTACTTTCCTCCCCTTCCACAATGAATTATATTTTTATCTTCTGCTGTAAAAGCTCATATGCTGAATTCATTTCCTTTGACGGAAGAAAAATATTTATTTTCTTATACTTTGTCTGAACCGATATCGTCTGAGTCATTTTCTTCTTTTGAATTGAAATAACATCAGCGTAATTGAACTCAAAATTTTCATTTATAAGGTCGATATTTCCGCAGGTAACCCCACATACTGAGTTCGTTTTTATCAAGCAAAATCTCTTCTGGTACAATTTATAAACATATACTGCTAAAGCAGCAACTACAATTCCCAGAATAATGAACACTTTACCAAGTGCCTCCATCTGAGAACCACCTAAATCCATATAGATGATACCGTCAATAACAAAAGATACGCCAAAAATCACCATAAGTACAGCTTTAACTGTTCCTGATTTCGCACAGTCAAAACGGCGAAGAATAATATCTTCATCACTATTCTGGCGGACAGACTTTTCAGCTTTTGCTCCGCAAGCGGAACAAAACTGTTCATTTTCAGCAAGTTCTTTGCCACAATTTTTACAAATCATTTCTAAAACTCCTCTATTTTCAGTTTGTCAAGATTATATCATTATTGATGTATGATGTCAATATTAATATTTAAAATCATTAATATTTAGTAACTATATTTGATATAATAAATCAAAATTGCTGTTTGAGAGGTTTAGCTTATGATTAATTTCAAAGCAATCGGCCAAAGAATCAAGCGAATCCGTAAAGATAATAATTTAACGCAAGAAAAACTTGCAGAAATACTATGCGTTTCCACAGAACATTTAAGCAGAATAGAAACAGGCTCTTACAGACCGAGCCTTAGTTTGATTGAAAAAATTTCAGATATTTTCAAAATTGAAGAACAATTTATAATGTTCGGAAACAATTTTGATAAAAAAGAGGATAAATATTTATACGATAAAATAGAGTGCTTATCGGAAGAAAAGAAACAAGCAGTAAAACTTATTCTTGATTTGATTTCTGATTAAAAAGAGCGTTGAGATTTACTCAACGCTCTTTTTGTTTAAAAGCTTTTCAGCTCTTTATAAAGTCTTGATACGGGCAAGCCGACAACATTGAAATAATCACCGACAATTTTTTCAACAAGCACACAGCCCTTACCCTGGATTCCGTACGCTCCCGCCTTGTCCATCGGCTCTTTTGTGGCGATGTAATTGAGAATTTCCTCCTGAGAAAGCTCATTGAAAACAACCTCTGTTGCTTCGCAGAAAGACTTGGTTTTTTCACCGTGAATTATAGCAACTCCCGTGTAAACCGTGTGGCTTCTGCCCGAGAGTGCGATGAGCATTTCCCTTGCGTTTTCCTCATCCTTTGGTTTGCCGAGAATCACTCCGTCAAGGGCAACAACCGTGTCCGAGCCGATTACGATGCAGTCTGCATTATCCTTTGATACCGCCTGTGCCTTCTGCAACGCAAGTGACATAACAACCTCATCGGGACTTGCATTTTCGGGAATAACCTCCTCAACATCCGCAGCCTTTACCGTAAAGTCAACACCCGCAAGTGTGAGAAGCTCTTTTCTGCGGGGCGATGCCGAAGCAAGAATAATGTCTGCCATTACCACAACCCCTTATCCTTAAGAAGCTTGACCTTAAGCACGGCAGCCTGTGTCTTGCCGTCACGAAGCTCGTTGTTAAGCACCATTTCAACAGCCTTGTCGAGCGGAATTCTTTCAACATTGAGGAACTCGTCCTCGTCAAGGTTCTGCTTTGTAAAAGTCAGATTCTTTGCGGCATAGAGATGGATAATCTCTCCGCAATAACCCGGAGTGGGATAAAACTTGCCGAGGTCGCGGTAGGTTTCTGCAACGCAGCCCGTTTCCTCCTCAAGCTCACGCTTACCGCTTTCAAACGGGTCTTCGCCGATTTCAAGCTTGCCTGCAGGCAGCTCGGCAATGACCTCAAGGTACGGATAACGGAACTGACGGACAAAAAGCAGCTCGTCATCGTCCGTAAGTGCGGCAACACACACTCCGCCCGGATGCTCAACAACCTCGCGGATGCACGGCTTACCGTTCGGAAGCTCAGCATCGTCACGGCGGACATTGATTATCTTGCCGTTGTAAATATAATTTTTCTTAACGATTTTTTCATCAAGATTCATTTTAATCTCTCCAATAATATCTCAAATAAAAAAGGGGTAACCATGCGGTTACCCCCTGTTTTTGTAAAATCAGTCTTCGTCGCAATCGTCGCAGTCGCAATCGAACTCAAACTCAAGTGTTTCACCGCAAGCGGGGCACTGAATTGTTTCCTCGTCGAGAATGCTGTCATCAAGGCAGATAGTCTCGTGGCAAGCAGGACACTCAACCTCAACATAATCGTCGTCGAAGCAGCAGTCACAATCGTCATCGCAGCAATCGCAACCACAATCACAGTCGCAATCGTCTTCGTCAAAAACGTACTCCTCAACATCGCCGAGATCCTCATCGATTTCGTCAACAAGCTCTTCGAGCATTGCGATTTCGTCTTCAAGGTCAGCAATTGTGAGTGCCATTTCCTCGATTGTGTCTATCATAGCTTTGATAAGCTTAACCTCGTCCTTATCAGCGTCGAGATGTGCCATCTCTGCAAGGCCCTTAAGATATGCAGCCTTTTCTGTAACTGTCATCATTGTAAAATCATCCTTTCGTTATGATATCAACCAACACTTACGCTCTGCCGAGGTACTCGCCTGTACGTGTGTCGATCTGAATCATTTCGCCCTCTTCGATGAAGAGAGGAACTTTAACCTCTGCACCTGTTTCAAGTGTAGCGGGCTTTGTTGTATTTGTTGCAGTGTCACCCTTGAAGCCGGGGTCTGTCTTTGTTACTGCAAGCTCAACGAATGTCGGCGGCTCAACACCGAAAACCTTACCCTTGTATGAAAGAACCTTACAAACCATACCGTCCTTAACAAACTTGAAGTTGTCTGAAAGGTCAGATGCGTTGATGGGCTCGAGCTCATAAGTCTCCTGATCCATAAAGTAGTAAAGATCGCCGTCGTTGTATGAATATTCCATATCCTTTCTTTCAATGAAAGCTGTCGGGAACTTAGCTGACGGGTTGTAGCTCTTTTCCGTAACAGCACCTGTAAGAACGTTCTTTGTCTTTGTTCTTACGAAAGCCGCACCTTTACCCGGCTTAACGTGCTGGAACTCTACAACCTGAAGAACGTTGCCGTCCTCTTCAAAAGTTACACCGTTTCTGAAATCACCTGCTGAAACCATACTGTTATTCCTCCGTTTTTGTTTCTTGATATACACGAGGCGGAAAGAACAGCCCCGACATATTTATTAACGCTATTATTTTATACTATTTTATTCTCTTTTTCAAGTGTTTTGATATAAAAACAATAAAAGCTCGTTAAAAAACGAGCTTTTAACTATTAATCAAACTTCAATTTGCCTGTTGTGACCTGTAAAACTGTGAGTGCATCAATTGAATTGACGCTGCCGTCGCCGTTAAAGTCTGCAACTTCCTTCTGCTTGCTTGTCAATGTCTTTGTTCCTGTAGCTGTCTGAAGCACCGCAAGAGCATCGACTGAATTCACAGCACCGTTAGCATCAACGTCACCGAGGTTTACAACACAGCTGTTCTTGCGGAACCAGCCTACCTTGCCGTTGTATGCAAACTTGACCCAGCCGTTTGACTCACCGATTACCTTGACCACTGCATTCTTCGGAACAGATATTACTGTTGCAGAGAACACGAAAGCCTTTTCTCTGAGTGCGCCTGCTGTTGAAACTCTTGCATAGTAGCTTGCAAAAGAATCGGGAACTGAAGGCTTTGACGGATTCGGGTTGATGTCGGGCTTGTCTGCTGTCTTTTCGATGTAAGACAAGGATACCCAGCCAACCTTACCGCTGTATGAAACTCTCGCCCACCCGTCACATTCACCTGTAACGGAAATCTTTGTTCCGTACGGGATAGATTCAATTACAGCATATTCCATACCTGCGCCCTTTCTCATATTAAGAGAGGGATCCGCCTTTACGATTGCCGTGTAAGAAACTTCCTTGATATCCACAGAGGGCTCAACATAAGACTTTGAGTCAATTGTGAAGTTGAACTTGTAGGACTTGCTGCTGCCTGATGCATCCTTTGCAGTTATCCAATAAACATAGCTGCCTGATGCAAGTGATGAAAGATCAATATCTCCGTTGGCTGCAGAGAGAGCAAAGCTCTTGCCCTTGGGATCAACGCTGTAGGACTGCTTCTGTGCGCCTGCTGCGTTATTGACGGAAACTGAAACCTTTGTAAGCTCAGAATCAGAAACAACCATTCCGTAAACTGTAAAATCTTCGCCCTTCGCCATCTCCTTGGGAGGATGGTTGTTGGTGATTTTAAGCTCATCTGAAGAGATTGCAAGACCGTCAAGTCTTACTACCATTCTGTCAAGCGAACCTCGCACCCATGAATCAAGTCTGAAGTATGCGGTTTTTGAGTTGTAGGAGTCGTCAACATCAACTACAAGGAAGCCTGAAAGCTCAAGCTTTGAGGTGCTTCCGTCATAACCGTAGATTACGGAGTAATGCTGTGATGTTCTGTGAACAATAACGGGGTAGCCTCTCTTAAGCTGATTGTAGACCGTGGTTTTGTTAAAGCCCTCGATTGTCTTGTAACCGAGCTTCGACCAAGATGCGCTTATCGAATTTCCGTTAGCTGAATAAACTGCCTGATAAGCCTTGGAATTGTAATTGCCTGACGGCAAGCCGTGGCAATAAGCCTCAATTGTTGCCATAGAGGCTATCGCACAGTCACCCGTTGAGGGGCGCTGGCTGATTCGAGGTACATCAAGCTTAATCGTTGAATACGATGCTGCACTTGCACTCAAACTCATTGCAAAGAAAATAACAATGACCGATGCCAGAGAAAGCATAAGCATTACCAATTTTCTTGTCGATATGGGTTTAGCCATTTGCACATTCCTTTCTTAACGTAAACGCTAAACAAGGAACCCCATTTACCGTTTACAAACTGTTACCAATTGTAACATATTGTAACCTTTTGGTCAATACTTATATTTTTGCCAAATTCTTTGCAATTTTTGTTAAGTTTTCACAACCAAATTTTGTGATTATTGCCAAATCCTCAATTCTGACGCCAAATTTACCCGGAATGTAGATTCCCGGCTCAATTGTCACTATATTTCCTTCTTGTAAAATAAAATCGGATTTTGGTGAAAGATTGGGCTTTTCGTGGATTTCGAGACCCACTCCGTGTCCCGTTGAGTGACGGAAATACTCACCGTATCCCTTTTCATTTATATATATACGCGCGGCGGCGTCTGCATCGGAGCATTTTACTCCCGCCTTTAACACATCCAGAGCCTTCAGCTGTGCCTCCAGCACAGTGTTATAAACCTTCACCTGCTCGTCACTGACCTCACCGACGGCAACGGTGCGAGTCATATCCGAATGGTAGCCGTTGACCACTGCACCGAAATCCATTGTAACAAAATCTCCGCGGCACACCTTTTTATCCGTAGGCACACCGTGAGGCTTCGATGTATTTGCACCCGAAACCGCAATCGTTTCAAAGGAAATTGCCTGTGCACCGTTTCTGAGCATAAAGAAATCAAGCTCAAGCGCAATCTCTTTTTCGGTTACACCCTCTTTTATAAAGCCGAGAATATGCTCGTAAGCCTTTTCTGCAATCCGCTGCGCTTTGATTACGCAGTTTTTCTCTTCCTCACTCTTGACCATACGCAGAGTGTCAATCAGCTTGTCCGTGCCGATAGTTGTAAGCGTAAAGCCCTTAAGGATTTTTCTGTAAGAAGCAAGCTGTGCAACCGTAAGGCGTTCACTTTCCGCCATAAGCACTTTTACGCCGAATTTTCTGCAAAGCTCGGTCAGCTGCTCTGTAACCTTTTTAAGCTCAGCAACCTCACAGCAGCTGACCGTATTCTGTGCTTCCTCGATATATCTGCTGTCCGTCAGGAAAACCGAGCCGTTCTTTGTAGCAAGTAAGATTCCGTCGCTTGACGGAAAGGAGGTGAAATATCTTCGGTTTGTCTCAGAGACAATCAGAACACCGTCGACATTTTTCGGTAACATTGAAACAAGCTTATCTAACATTGTATTACCTCTCAAAAAAACAGGCAGTCACTTTCGCAACTGCCTGAACTGTTTAAAATTAACTTATGCTTTGCCGCCGCAACCAAGAACCGTGTTGATCTTATGCTCAACCATACCCTGGATAGCCTCACGAGCGGGCTTGAGGTACTGACGCGGGTCGAAGTGACTCGGATTCTCAGCCATATACTTTCTGATAGCTGCTGTCATAGCAAGACGGAGGTCAGAGTCGATGTTGATCTTACAAACTGCCATCTGTGCTGACTGACGGAGCATTTCCTCGGGGATACCGATAGCATCGGGCATCTCGCCGCCGTAGTTGTTGATGATTTCAACAAACTCGGGAACAACTGATGAAGCACCGTGAAGAACGATCGGGAAACCGGGAAGCTTCTGTGAAACCTCTTCAAGGATGTCGAAACGAAGCTGCGGCTTCTGGCCGGGCTTGAACTTGTATGCGCCGTGGCTTGTGCCGATAGCGATAGCAAGTGAGTCAACACCTGTGCGTGTTACGAAATCGTAAACCTGATCAGGATTTGTGTAAGATGCGTCTTCAGCAGAAACGTTAACGTCATCCTCAACACCTGCGAGCTGACCGAGTTCACCCTCAACTGTTACACCGTGAGCGTGAGCGTAGTCAACAACCTTCTTTGTAAGAGCAACATTCTCTTCATAAGGAAGGTGTGAGCCGTCGATCATAACTGATGTGAAGCCGCCGTCGATGCAGGACTTACAAGTCTCGAAGTCGGGGCCGTGGTCAAGATGAAGTGCAATGGGAAGACCTGTTTCTTCAACAGCTGCCTCAACGAGCTTTACAAGGTATGTGTGGTTTGCATAAGCTCTTGCACCCTTAGAAACCCGAAGGATAAGGGGAGCGTTGAGCTTCTTACCTGCTTCAACAATACCCTGAATAATCTCCATGTTATTTACGTTGAAGGCACCGATAGCGTAACCGCCTTCGTAAGCTGCCTTGAACATTTCTTTTGTGTTAACAAGTGGCATTTAAATCACTCCTAATAATTTTTACACCAATGATTATATCATTTTTGCGTGGTTTGTCAATGTTGTGTTTAAGAAAATTTACCCTTTTGTCCGCTACAACCAAAATATAATTGATAAAAGCATAAATATATGATATATTTATAATAGTTTATTCTTTATATGAGGTGCGTTTATGAACAAAACGAGACTTTCAGATAAAATGGAACAGAACAAAACTATCGTCGGTGTACGAAAGTTTATTCTTTCAAAAACCTTTATGATTATTCAGACACTTGTTGCGGTGTCGTTTGTCGTTATGCGTGACCTTCCCGCGTTTGAGGGGCTTAACGGCTATGCAATGCTCGGCTACGGTATTGTCGCTCTCGGTCTTATCACCTGCTTTAACCTGATAATATGTGACGATATTTTCTCTACACTCCTGCCGTTCCTTCTTGCAACCGCAGTTTCTATCCAGTGCTACGACTCGTTCGACTTTTTCCTGCCATTCCTTTGGCTTGTGCCAATTCCCGTGGTTGCATTCTTTTTCCATATGATTGTTTACCGCAAAAAATTCGATTGGGGCAAAACCTGGAAGGGTGCTGCCGCAGTTGCTGTCGCTGTCACGCTCGGCGGCCTCGGCAAAATAACCGCACCCGAATATTTCAACCTTTCCGCACTTTATCATACGGTCGGTCTCGGCTTCGGTATGCTGATTGTGTATTTTATTATGAACACACATTACAAGGCGAACAGTGAGCACTATGTTCTGCGCTTCCACTTCGCTTTTGCAATGACTATGCTCGGTATGTTCTGCGTGTTTATCATTTTTAACCACTACATACTTTTCTGGGACAGATTTATGGAAAAGATGAGTCCGCTCAACTTCCAGTGGAGAAACAATGTATCAACCTACCTGATGCTGACAATGCCCTTCTCCTTCTTTCTTTCGACCAAGAAATATCCGTACCTGTTTTTAGGCTTTCTTCAGTATGTAGCAATCCTTTTCACAGGCTCACGCGGAGGTGCGTTAGGCGGTGCGGCTGAGCTTGCACTCTGTCTTTTTGCCGTTGTTTATTCCGACAGAAAAAACAGAAAAAAGACACTCATTATGATTGCAACCGTTGTGGTTATTGTGCTTACACTTTTTACAAAGCCGCTTCTCGAATTCTTTGTTCCCGTTATTATGCGAATCGAGAGCGTTGATGTGCGTGCAGGTCTTATGGCACGTGCGATTGAAGATTTCAAGTCCAACATTCTTTTCGGCAGAGGTCTCGGATATATGGGTAATACCGATGTGCACAACCCTGCAAAATTTGCCCTTTGTTGGTACCATTCGGCTCCGTTCCAGGTTATCGGCAGCTTCGGTCTTCTCGGTATCGCTGCATTCAGCTATCAGCTCTACAACAGAATGTCAACCGTGTGGAAGAGAGTTACGCATTTCAACATCACCCTGTTTGTTTCGTATGCAGGTCTTTTCCTGATGTCGCTTGTAAACCCGGGTGAATTCTGCCCGATGCCTTACGGTATGATGGCAACTCTTCTGTTTATAATCTGTGACAAAAATAATATTGCTGCTGAAATCAGCAGCAATACAGATAAAGAAGATATTGTAAAAATCAGCCTTTAAGCCTTAAATCAGCTTGACCTTTTCGCCGTTACAGGAAAGCGCGGAATAATCGACAGCACCGTCAACCACCGTGTAGGAATAATATCCGTTGCTGCACGGGATGAAATTCTCGCCCTTGTAGGCTGAGCCTGTAACCTGTGTCATAATAATCGTCCGGGTTTCAAATTTTTCGAAGAAATAAACCCCGTGCTCACTTGAACGGAAAACCGTATCGGGAACAAGATTCTTTGACAGCTTGTAGCCCTCTTCATCCCTTGTGAAGGAGTAGTATGCATAGTTGAGTGCATCCTTTTGTGCAACACACAGCACACCCTCTTCACATTCCGCATAGGTCAGCAGATCCTCGTGATAGCGGTAGTTGAAAATATCCTCAACAGAATTAAAACTGAAAAAATAATTCTCCACGGGAACGAGTAACGAAACCGCAACCAATATGACAGAGGTGAATGCCGCAATCAGTACGGCTCTACCTGTTTTTTTAGTAAATAAAACCAGAACGGCAATCAGCAGTAAAAAAATAACTGCACCTGCAATCCATCTGACTATATCATATGCCATAAATCATTCCCCTTAGCTAAGGTTTATTTAATGTTACCACAAGAATTTTCAAAAGTCAACGGAGGCGGAAGCTATGACTGACAAAAACATCTGTACCAACAAAACAAAGGTTGCCGCATACAGCTATAACGGCAAGCCCTTGCCGTACGGATTCACAGTCACGGGACACACAGGCTGTATGGGTACGCCCGATAACTCTCTGGAGGCAATTGTTGCCGCTGCCGGAAGCGGCGTTGATATTGTAGAATTCGACCTGCGCTATGACGAAAAAGGCGAGCCCGTGCTTTCACACGACTCGCCCGTCGGCAAGGTTGTAACTCTCGACGAGGCTTTTGCCACAGTTAAGGAAATGGCAACAATAAAAGCAAATATTGATATAAAGGATACCGCTTATCTTGAAAAAGTTCTTCCCCTTGCAGAGAAGCACGGACTTAACGGCATTTTCTTTTTTACGGGAGTGTTTGAAAAGGATGTTCCTGCCGTAAAAGCAAAGTGTCCCGATGTACCTTACTACCTTAACGAAAAGGTAAGGCGTTTGCAGAGCAGACGCTATCTTGAATCACTTGTCAAAAAAACTAAGGATAACGGTGCGGTCGGCATAAACTTCAAATACACACGCGCAACCAAAAAGCTTGTCGAGGTCTTCCGAAAAAACGGACTTCTTGTTTCCGTATGGACGGTCAACGACGAGAAGGCTATGAAAAAAATCCTTGCCCTCTCCCCCGACAACATCACAACAAGACATCCCGACAAGCTCTTAAAAATTTTAAAGAAAAGCTGATAAGGAATAAAACGGTGTGTTCAGACGAACACACCGTTTTTTGCTGTCATATAATAAGCGGATTTTTATCGTAGACATCGTACATAACTGCAAGTACTATACCTGCTATGGGTGCCAGCACATAAAAAATTGTTTCCAGAACAGTCGCCAACTGTGAGCGTTCTGTCTTATCATACTTCAGAGGTCTGGCAAAGACCATATATGCTATATTTAAAATCAAAACTGCTGCACACACACCCATTGAATAAGGATGTGGAACCACTCTGTGTACTGCGCCCGGTATCACGACCGAAAGAAACCAGCACAAGCCGTCCCATACAGCGGCAATTTTTTTCATCAGCTTATCCTCCTGCAAAACTTTATTTAATCCAGGCCTGCATCAATTCAACCACTACACCGAAGAAAGCAAAAAACTTTGCAAAAACATTTGACTCTTTCAGGTACAGCTTATGTGCCTTTCCCGTAACATGGTTTTCGTTGGCTGTCAGGTTTTCCATTGTTCCGTCACCGCCAAGGCTGCCGACATGAAGCACATAGCACTTTTCAGCATCGGGGTGGAAGCCTGCGTTGAAGTTTGTAACCCTTGAATTGAACTCTTTATCTGCTTTGAACGCCGTCTGTGTTCCGTCACCTGCCGAATACCAGTAACAGAAGCAATCGTGGAAGGTGCTCACATCGTTGCTTGTCAGACGGAATCCAATTGCGAACTGGTCGCTGTAGCAAAAATCAAACCAGTTGTTGCCTGCCTCAACAAGGAAGCCGCAGCTGTTCTGATAATCAGTATAATCCGAGTAATATAACGGATGCACATTGCGGAGAATATTGCCTGCAGACTTGACGTGAACACCCGTGAAAACGTGGCCGATACGCACATTTGTGATAGTGTTGTCAAAGCCCTCAAGGAAGATTCCCGTTGAATCCGTTTTGCCCGTACCTATGATGTTGACACCCGTGATATCCGCATCCGACGAGCCGTTGTTTGCGCCGTGTTTTATATGAATACCCACAACCGTATTTTTAATTGATGTGTCACGAATTGCTGTTTCGCGTCCGCTGTTTACGGAAATTCCGTTTGCCATACCGCTGCCGTCAATCACTCCGCCCTCGAGCGAATAATTGCTGCCCGGTGTATGTGTATCGTTTGCAGGGAATTTTCCGCCAAGCTGAACAATTGCTTCACCGTACTGCCAGTCACCGATTGCCTTGATAACCGCAAAGTCCGACAGCTCAAGCGACACGCTCTTTGTCGGCTCTGCCGGGGTATAAATCGGCTTTGAAACAAGATATTCACCGTCAGGGAAGAAAATTGTTCTGTTCGGGTTTGCATCTATAATGGCCTGCAACGCATCAGAAACATCCTCACCGCTGTCAGCTGCGATTGTATCTGTTACAACGATATAGCCCTTGCTGCCTGCTTCGGCAAAAGATGAAAGACAGAGCGCTGAAAGAAGCATAACCAAAGCCATTAAAACAGAAAAACATTTTTTCATAAGAACACCTGCTTTCGTTTGTATGAGATTATTGTAATATAAATTTAATTCAAAATCAACAAAAAATAAACCTCATCCCTTTTTCGGACGAGGTTTGTTTTGGTTTTATGTTAAATCTGCATCAATAGTGTTCAAGCAGACGCTTGTAAAAGTCAGAGTATTCAGTTTTTCTCTTTGAGCTGAATTCCATTGCATCGCGCGGATGCTGATTTAACAGTCCCGTAAAAAGGTACGGCAGATCATACCCCCAGATAACACCCTGCTCCCTGAGCGGCAGCATATATTTTTCGATAAAATCCAGAAGGAAATACATATTGTATTTCGGATTTTTAAGGAAGCTGAGCAAAAGCTCCATTGCACAGTTGCCTGCGCCTCTGCCCATACCCTGAACGGTTGCGTCAAGATAAGAAACACCGTATGAAAGTGTTTCAATTGTATTTGCAAAAGCAAGATTCTGATTGTTGTGACCGTGGAAGCCGACCTTTTTGCCGACCTTTTCAGCCTCTTCAATGTATATTTTTGCAAGCTCAAGTGCATTCTCGGGATAGAGTGAGCCGAAGCTGTCAACAAGGTATATAACATCAACCTTGCTCTCACCGAGCATCTGCAGTGCTTCAATAATTTTTTCCGAGCCGACCTGAGAAACAGCCATAATGTTGCAGGTTGTTTCGTATCCGAGATCGTTGAAGTAATTTATCATTTCAATTGCGGCAGGAATCTGATGAATGTAGCACGCAACACGCACCATATCGATTACACTTTCACTCTTGGGCAAAAAGTCTGTCTTGTAGTCACATCTGCCGACATCAGCCATAACGGCAATTTTCATATCTGAATTGTTGTTGCCTACAATTGCACGGATGTCCTCTTCGTTACAGAACTTCCATTTACCGTAGTCTGATTCGTTGAACATCGTTTTGCTTGCCTTGTAGCCGAATTCCATATAGTCGACACCGCATCTGACGTTCATTTTATAAAGCTCAAAAACGAACTCATCGCTGAATTCAAAATTGTTACATAATCCGCCGTCACGCAAGGTTGCGTCCAACACTCTTAAGTCGTTACGAACACTTAACAACGATCCTTTTCTTGCATTCATTCTGACCATCTCCGATTTGTATTTTGCTTTTTCACTTTAAAGTTTTAAAGGTTTAAAGCGGTGATGTGATTATATCACACACTTTCGGTTTTGTCAAAGGTTTTTTGATATTTTTACAGGCAATTGAAAAGAAACCAAAAACCATAACTGCTTCCGGTTTCTTTTGCAAGCTTATTTGTACTGATAAACTCTTACATAGTCAACGATAAACTCTGCAGTTTCACCCTCCGGAAGGTCGATCGGTCCGACACCGTGACGGTCTGCATAAGCAACTCCGTTTTCTCCCGCAACCTCACACGAAAGGATGAGATATTCGGGATTCTTGCTTACACCGCCTCTTGATGTTCTTGCAGTTTCAATGCCGTTGATGTAGAAAATATATTCGTTCTCGTTCCACTCAACACCGTAAGTGTTGTATTCCTCGTACGGATTATTTGCAAACCATTTGCCGAGGCCTACACCCGTATGGCCTTCGCCGTAGCCGTCATAGTGGATGCCTGACTGAACGCATCCGCCGGCGCCCCACCAATCGTCTTTATATGACATTGATTCAAAAACATCAATTTCCGTGCCGTCCTCGCCCGAATTGTTTACATCATAAACACCACCGTTCATCATCCAGAAGGCTGACCACATACCTGTGGACTTCGGCAGAATTGCACGGCATTCAAAATAGCCGTAAAGAAATTCGTGCTTACCTGCAGTTGCGACCATACCCGTATAGTAACCCGCGCCGTATTTGTCGGGTGAACCGAAGGTCGGACCGTCAAGCGGAGTGGACTTATATTCGGTTGAAATAACAAGGTTGCCGTCACGCACATCTATCATATCCTTGTGCCAGTATCCGCCCTTGCGGACAGGTCCCCAGTGCAAGGTGTCAACAGACTGATTGTCGTCCCATTTTGTTGTATCAAGTGCATCACCGACAAATTCATCCTCCCACACAAGCTCGAAACGCTCGTCGAGATTAAGCTCCTGTCCCTTGGGAATTGCGGGAAGATCGAGAAGCATCGGTAGCTCGGGTGAAATAAACATAAGTATTGCTACAAGTACACTTATAATTTTTGTCATCATGGTAATTCCCTCCTGCCTTTTATGGTATTATACTAAAAAAGAAACAAGCAGTCAATGATAACATCAACTGCCTGCGGTTTATCAATCGGGATAAGAAATCTGTCTGCCTGAGAAGATTGAAACTATGCCTCTGCCGAGCTTCATTCCGAGTTTCTGGAAAAAGCCCTTGAAATTAACATCAAGTGCAAGCCTGTAGCCGTAATCGTCACCCGAGTTGCGGATTGTTCTGACATCGTCATTGTCAAGCATATCAAACCAATGCTCAACGCGTGTTGTGTACTTACTTGTATCGTTCTCGTCAATCTCAAACATTCTGTAGCCATACTGTGAAGAGAAGGCGTCACCGTTGTACCTTGTGCTGACGGTGTTGCCGATTTCGATACCCTTGTATTCAACGCCGAAAGCATTTGTGTGATCGTGACCTGTGAAGATACCGAGCACATCTCCCTTTTCAACCATTGCGCTGAACTGACCGTCGTTGTAGTAGCCGCTGCACGGAGTTTCTGTCAATGTGCCGTGATTCACACGGTCGGGGTCAAACATATAATATTCGTCCTTGTTATACATATGGCTGTATGAGAAAAGACGCTTTCTTTCTGTTTTCTTAAGAGCTTCGTAAACATCAGCAACAATAATGTGCTGGAATGCGATTGAGTGAACAACCTCACCACCGTTTGCTGCCGTAAGCTTGTCAGACTCAGCCTTGTACCACTCAACCTGGTCAGCCTTTACATAACCGTAGTGGCCCTCGTTATCATAATCGCCCGAGTCAAAAACCCATACGTTGAACTTAACCTTTGAGCCGTCTGAAGAGAGAATCGGAAGACTGTATGTGCCGCAGCCCGAAAGAGCCTCACCGTCATCAACTGAAACAGAGCACGAATATGTGTTGTAATAAGCCATAAGATCCTCGCGTGACATTGCGCCGACCTCGGAATCATGGTTGCCGAATGTGACAGCTGTGGGAATGTTTCTTTCCTCAAAAACCGTCATCAGCTTGTCGATATAGGATTTTGTCTCGTCCGGATCGTCGCTGTTAAGCACGTTGTCACCCGTAATAACAACAAGGTCAGGCTTCTCCTTATCGCAAGCCTTTGCAATAAGCCATACAGAAGCATCAACATTGTCACTTTCAAGATGTGTGTCTGTTACGTGCATAATGCTGAATTTGCCGTCTGCGCCGAACTGAAGTGTTTTCTTTTCTCTCTTTCCTTCAGCTGCAAGACCGGTCAGCGAAAAGCCTGCCATAATAATCACCGCCATTAAAACTGAAATCATTCTTTTTGCCGTTTTCATTCCGAAAACCTCCCGTCTGAATATAGACTGCAGAAAGATTATACTAGATCCGAAATAAAAAGTAAATAAATACTTGCAGAAATTTCCCGAAGAGTTATAATAGAAAAAAACGAAAGGTTGATTTTTATGCTGCTTTTTTTCCAGAAGGTTATCTGCGTTATCGCCTCTTTCTTTATGATGATAGGTGGTACATTTATGGGAACAAATTTCAACGACACCCGCAAGGATTACATTAAAAATGTTGAAACCGTTTCCGCGTACACAAACACGCTCGAGACTGCAACACCTCAGACAGAAATCTACAATATGATAAACGAGCACCTCAACGCACCTCTTGCCGAGGGAAAAACCGAGAAAAAAGTTCTTGTTATCGGTTATGACGGTTGCCGTGCAGACGCTCTTACAATGCTTGACAAGGATGCAAATGGCGGTATCAGCTACCTTCTTTCAACAGGTGCTTCAGCCGAGCTTGCGTACTGCGGCGGTGTGAATTATCCTGCAATCAACACTCAGGACACATCAACTGCTCCCGGCTGGTGTTCAATTCTTACAGGCAAGTGGGCAGATGTTCACGGCATCACAGGTAACGGAATTGAGAAGTCCAACGATACACTCACTCTTCTTACAACGGCAGTTGAAAGCAAGGATATCGATTCTTCTGCATTCTATGTTTCCTGGAACGGTCACTTCGGCGGTGAAGATACAACATATATTCAGGAGAAGAGCTACATTGAAGAAAAAGGTCTCAATGTTAAATTCCTTGATGCTGACGATGATGCAGGTACAACGGCAAACACTATTGCAGATATCAATTCTGCAGACTGCTCCGACTTTATCTTCGCAATTCTTGAGCATCCTGACCACGCAGGTCACGACACAGGATTTTCTGTAAACAATCCCGATTATCAGAAGGCTTTTGCAGACGCAGAGACTGACGGCAGAAGCATCATCAATGCGGTTGAATCCCGCGCAACATACGACAGCGAAGACTGGCTTATTATCATAACAAGCGACCACGGCGGTTACAACACAGGTCACGGAGCACTGACAATTCAGGAAAGAATGACATTCATCATCGCAAGATAAAACAAAAGCCAAAGCACTTATGATCCGGGTCATAAGTGCTTTTTTATTACTGTTGAATTGAATCAAAAAAATCCTTTGCAAGAGCGTATGCCTGTCTGCCATCCTGCGATATGTATGACGAATGGTTTGCACCCTTTATAATCGCAACCCTGCTTGATGCTATGCTCTCGTGAATAAACACCGTATCCGACAGCCACATAATGTCATACTCACCTGCAACAATGTACGCAGGGCAGGTAATTCTGCCGAAAAGCTCCGCATTCATCTGCGGTAAGGTCAGCATCATATCATTAAGCTTGTCGGGCTTAAAGGTATCCAGCACCTTAACTCCGATTGTGAAGTATGGCTTGAATTCTTCGGGCACGGAATTTGCACCGCAGGATATAAATCCGCCGAGAAGCTCCGGGTAAGTATACGCAACCGTAAGTGCGTTTATACCGCCGTCACTGTGTCCCATAACATACGGCTTTTCAAGCTCCAGTGCTTCAATAAATTCCTTGATATCCTTTGCCATAAGGTCGTACGAAATTTCACCCGGGTCACTGCTCTGACCGTGGCAACGGCTTTCGGGCACATAAACCGTGTAATCATTCGCAAGGTATCTTGCAGCCTCTTCAAGTGAATTTTTGCTTCCGCCGTTACCGTGGATAAGAATAAGCGGATGCCCCTTTTCACCGTAAACGGCATAGTGCATTTTCACCTCGCTCAGCTGAACATAGGACTCGTACGGTGCTGACTCAACAGGTTCGGGAACACCTGAGGTGTCAAGTGTTATGAGGTTGTATTTCTTTGACTGCTGACGGACATAAATCTGCCACACGCCTGCACCGACAACAACGCTGAGTACAAGACAGCCGACCGCCGTCAGAATTTTCTTTCCTTTTTTCATAGATGTACCTTAAAAATCAACCTTATAATGTCTTACGGTAACGCCGACAATTTTGTTGTAGTCAAGCACATGCATCACCGACCCGTTATCGCACGGAAGGAATGTAAGTCCCTCTGCTTCAATATTGTCACCGCCGACATCACGCTCGGCAGCAAGAGTTACATTACCTGTTTTCGGATTAACGGCAAGGATGTTTTTGATTGTGCCGTTGTTTTCAATATCCTCAGAAAGATAAAGCGTTCCTTTATAAAATTCTCCGCCCTGTATGCGGTGGATCTTTTCCATACCCTTAAGGTCGATTTCACGCACAGGTCTCATCGAAGCCTCGGTATCGTAAACATAAATCGTTTCAATATCTGTCCATTTTGATGCATAAAGGTAGCCTGTCTCAGGATCAACCGCGCACCACGGCACACCGTCATCATAAATCTCGTTCGGCAGGTCGTAAATTTCACCTGTCGGCTCGAGTGTTTCACAGTCGTAAACAACAATACAAGCATAGCACTCGTCTCCGCCCTCGACTGAGGCATAAAGCTTTCCGTCATAACAGCTGATTCCGCCGATGTGGTTGTTGCCGCGGTCGGAACATTTTTCAGGCAAAGGATTGATTGCACAGTCAGTCATTGTCATATCCTCGACGGTAAATTTTGCGAGGGCAGTAAGGTTAACTGCGGTAATTGAGCCGCTTGTGTAATAGTATTCTCCGTCGGTTGTGATGCCCTGACCCATAATCAGCGCTTTTGCAAACGCAAAATTGTGGGTAGAAATAAGATCTGCTGTCGGGGTATCAACTGCCATCGGCGTTGTCAGCATCGACAAAAGCAGAAACGGAAATGAAATGATTGCCCAGATTTTTTGTAAAAGCATAGGTACCCTCCTTTTCGTCACCTGCTGAACAGATAGGTGACGGTTTTTTGTGTTGTTATCGGGAATGTGATTTCTTCACCCGTAAAAATATCGGTAAAGGTTTTTCTGTCGTCAACCGTCAGGTCGTAAACACCTTTTTCGTGAGAGTGAAACGCAACAAACCTTTTACCCTTATAAACAACGGCATTCTGCGGTGTCGGGACATCTATGCCCGATTGCATCAGAAAACCCTTTAAATCATCTGCTGTCAACCGTGCATCAGATTCGGTAATCACCCTGACCGCCTTACCCGACGCCTTCGCCCTGCAGATACATTCCGTCATAAGCTGTGTTTTTGTCGGCTCTGTAAAAATACAGACCTTGTAGTCATTATACACTTTATCAAAATCAGATGCAAGAAAAACATCGTTCATCACGCCCGTAAGTCCCAACGCATTGCAGGTGTTCCACGCAATATTCCCGTGTGACGGGAGACCGAAATAGCAGTTTTCGTCCATAAAAACTGCAACTTCACTTTCTGGGCAGTCCATACCGTCTGCACAGATTTCGGACATCCTTTTAAAAAGCGACATAAAATCGGGGTCATCATACCAGCCGCCCCACATATCAAACCACCACATCCCGTTGCCGTAAATCAACGCTCTGCAGAAGTTAATTTTTATCTGCTCAAGGCTGACGCTCTTTTTCGGTCCTGTCCAGATTTTTACCGAATAATTCGGGTGCGGACTGATGGGACGCGACAGGTGTGTGCGGATATCATTCTCTGAAAAATACAGCTTTGAGCGGCACCTGACTGAGCCGACGGGAAGCATCGGATATGTATCAAGCCCCGCATGTCTGCCGTGCATATATGTCAGCGGTGAGCAAAGGAAATCCACCGCATCGCTTTCAAGCAGTCTGCCGAGCGCAAGATGGCATTGCTTACGGTTCGGGCATCCGATTGTATAGCCGTAAAATGCACCGACAATCTTTTTACCGTCCGTAACATTTTTAACAGTCTGTGCAAAATCAATTATCCTGTCGGCAACCGTTTCGGATGCGAACTTATAATAATTCTCTTCGTTTCTGTCTGCACGGTTATCCTCGCAGTATCGGATAAATTTTTCTTTTGCCCTCTTGCCGTAAAAGCCGCAGTTTTCAAAAGGAAACCACTCGTCCGTGTTTCCACCTGCAAGCTGATACCCTATAACCCTGTCGGCATAGGGACTGTTTTCGATGTATTCTGTCAGTCGGACAAGACACTTTTTAACCTCCTCTGCCCACAAATCCGAAGCAAAGGAAGCCCTGCATCTGCCGCTGACACCGTTTTCGCAAAGCTCGTCCGGATGTGACTTTTCCCACGCACGCGAAAGGTTGACATTTACTCGCGGAAAAATATATGCATCGGGACACGCAGACAAAATGGAGTCAAAATTCTTATGTACAATGCTGAAATCAGGCTCATCTTTTTCAAAAATTCCTTTCTGAAAAACGAGCACGGGGGCGTTTTCGTTAATCGGCATTTCGGAAAAATTAAGATTGACCGAATAAAGCCTGACTCCTGCTGAAGCAAAATCTGCATAACGGTTATTTTCGGGTATGTAGGTAATATATGCCATTTCGGGTACAGGCTTACCGTCTGCGAACAGAGTCGGTAACCCGTTTATATTTTTGATTTCGGAATACATACTGCCACCCCCTGTTTTTTGTTATATCATCCCTACCTGAATTTGTCAATAAAACAAAACTCCCTGCCGAAGCAGGGAGTAAATATAAACAAAAGCTTAAGCAATCTTTTCCTGTTTGTCCTTTGTTAAAAATTTCTGCACAACAAGAACAAGTACAATCAGGACAACACCGGCAATATCAGTTACAAGGCCGGGAATAATCATACAAAGTCCGCCTGCAAGAGCCATAATTCTCTGCCACCACGGCATATTCTTAAGAAGGTAACCCTCCATACCTGCGGAAACAATAAAGATACCGCAGAGTGCCGTAATAACAAGAAGTACGATTTCGTACCACGGCTTATCCGCACCGATGATAAGCATCTCGGGGCTGAAAGCGAAGATGTACGGAACGATGAACGCTGTGATAGCAAGGCGTGTTGCCGTAACACCTGTTTTAAGCGGATTTGACTTGGCAATAGCTGAACCTGCATACGCTGCGAGTGCAACGGGCGGTGTGATGTCTGCAACGATACCGAAGTAGAAAACAAACATATGAGCCGCAAGAACAGGGATGCTGAGGCTGCGCATAAGAATGGGAGCAACCATTGAAGCCATAATAACATAGTTTGCAGTTGTAGGAACACCCATACCGAGAACAATACACATAAGCATTGTGAGCATAAGAGCAAAAATCGGATGAAGTCCTGCTGCGGACTGAACAAGTGATGAAAGAACATTTGCAAGACCTGTCTGCTGAACCATAGCTGAGATACAGCCTGCAACCGCACAAGCGAGTGCAACACCGATTGCATTCTTTGTACCGTTTGCAAGTGACTGGAAGTAAATTGCAAAATCCATTTCAAACTTCTTGTGAATAATTGACTTGATGATACCTTCAACAAGCTTTACACCGATTGCACAGAAGATTGCAAGAATAGCAGCCTTTGCTGGTGAGAAATGATTCATTGCAACAACAAGAGCAACAACCGGAAGAAGAAGATAACCCTTTGAGATAATAAGCTTGAAGAAGTTGGGGATTGCTTCCTTCGGAAGACCCTTGAGTCCGAGCTTCTTTGCCTCAAAGTGGATCATCATAAAGATGCCTGTGAAATAAAGAACAGCGGGAAGAATTGCAGCAATTGCAATCTGTGCATACGGCATACCTGTGTACTCTGTCATAAGGAAGGCCGCAGCACCCATAATCGGGGGCATAATCTGACCGCCTGTTGATGCGGCAGCTTCAACAGCTGCAGCAAATTCGGGCTTGTAGCCACATCTCTTCATTGTCGGGATTGTAACTGAGCCGCTGCCGACAGTGTTTGCAACGGACGAGCCTGAATACATACCCTCCATAGCACTGGAGATAACCGCAACCTTTGCGGGACCGCCTGTTGACTTACCTGCAATTGAGTTTGCAAGGTCAACGAAGAATGCGCCGATGCCCGACTGTTCAAGGAAGGATGCGAAAATGATAAACAACACAATGAACGATGCACACACGTTAAGCGGTGTACCTGCAATACCCTCCGTTGTATAGAAGAGCTTGTACATAATCATTCTTAAGGGGTGATTTGTGTTGTTTATAATAAACGCGTACGCGATGAATGCCGCTGAAACGCAGACAATCGGCAATCCGACAACTCTTCGGCAGGCCTCGAATAAAAGAAGCGTACCAACAATTGCGATTGCAATATCAAGCTCGTTGATTCTTGATGCTCTGTCAACAATCGCCTGACAATTGATTGCGTAATAGAAGAACGAGCCTGAACCGAGTACCGCAAAAATATAATCGTAGAACGGAACGTGGTTAAGCTTTTTCTTTTCTTTTTTATGCACGGGGTAAAGGAGAAACGCCATAAAGACGATTATACCGATAAACCATGCCATTTTCTGTCTTTCCTCCATTGTGCCTGTCCAACCGTCAATCATAACGTAAACAGAGAAAAGCATCATTGCAACTTTTATAATTTTTTCGAATATACCTGAAAAATGACGGGTGTTGGACTCTTTGTCAAAATCCGCCATCAACTGGTCAACGTCAATAACTTCATCCTCATCAGCCGACATGGTGATGGGCTTTGTGTTTGTATCTGACATCATTTCATTCCTTTCGTCAGAATTTCAAATCCCGTGACGATTTCAAAAACTACTCTTGCATTTCTGCCGCACATATCGCGCAGACTTATTTCTTCGCCACCGAGAGTGAGGATATGGTCAGAAACCGTTCCGACAATATACCTCAACGGGTCATAGGTAATATCAAATCCCGTTATAATCATATTCCCCTCTTCGTCAAAGGTCATCTTCTGATCACCCTCAAGCGCAGTCTGAACACCTGCACCGAATGAACGGTAAAGAGTGGAATGGGCACGGATTTCTCCGTTTTCAATAATATAAGTATCTCTTAAAGGGGTCTGATTGACCGAGTGGATAAACTCGACTGAAAACATCATCCCTTCCTCTGCCTTTTCGATTATATGCACCTTACCGGTATCGGAGTCGTATAACATCAGATACTGTACAGACAGAGCTTTTACAGAAACAGCAGCCGCTGTAATGAATATCATTAAAACGGCTGCTACGATTAACTTTCTGATCTTAGAGGAAAGCCTTTGGCTCATTATTTAATAGCGCCAACCTCTTTGAAGTATTTCTCTGCACCGGCATGGAACGGAACTGAAATGCTTGATACAGCATACTCAAGGCTCATTTCCTTAGCCTTGTCGTGTGTGTACTCGTCCTTGTTCTCATAGATAGCCTTTGTAAGATCATAAACAAGCTGCTCTGAAAGGTCTGCATCAACGATGAATGTAGCCTTAACTGCAACTGTCTTAGCATCTGTGTCAACGCCCTTGTATGTGCCTGCAGGAACTGTGTACTCAGCATAGAAGCCGTAATCCTTCTGAAGTGCTGCAAGATGCTCAGCATCAATTTCAACGATTACGATTCCTGTTGTTGTAGCAAGGTCTGTGATAGCAACTGTCGGAGCACCTGCTGTGCAGAAGAATGCGTCGATCTTGCCATCCTTAAGAGCATCTGCTGATGCCTGGAAGCTGAGGTTCTGCTTGTCGATATCTTCAAATGTGATGTCGTATGCACCGAGGATCTGCTGAGCATTGAATTCAACACCTGAACCGCTGTCGCCTACAGAAACCTTCTTGCCCTTAAGGTCAGCGACTGTCTTGATGCCTGAATCTGCTCTTGCGATAACCTGACAAACTTCAGCATAAACTGCGCCAAGTGTGCGGAAAGACTGGATCTTACCGTCCTTCTCAAAGAGAGAAGTTCCGTTGTAAGCGTAGTCCATAACGTCGTTCTGAACGATAGCCATCTGAACGATACCGTCGTCGATGTCAAGGATGTTTGCCTTTGAAGCGCCTGATGACATAACTGTAAGCTTAGAGCCAACCTTTTCGTTAAGAACAGTTGCTACTGTGTTACAGAAGCCGTAGTATGTACCTGTTGTACCGCCTGTACCAACGCTGATTTCAACGTTTGCAAGGCCTTCTTCTGCGGGTGCCTCAGGCTTCTTGTTATCGCCGCAAGCTGTGCAGAAAAGTGTTGCGAAAACAAGAATGAGAGAAATTACGATTGCTAACTTTTTCTTCATAATAGTAGCCTCCATATTAAATTTCCGGATCCGTTTTTGCGTCTCCGATAAAATATTTGGTTCATTATACTCTATATTTTAACATTTTGCAAGACTTTTGTTGTTTAAAGCGTTCAACAATGATGTAAAAACGCCTTTTTTGTGCAATTTTTTATATATTTTTGCAAAAATGTACATAAAACTTCACCCTGTCTTCGTCAGGCTGCAGGCTTTTTACGGCAAGGAAAAAGCATACCTTTATATAATATAGCAAGGGGTAAATAAAATACCTTTAAAAACTTGATAAAACCGCTTGACTTTACCACACTAATGTGATAACATACCGTCATATTGTTTTAGGGCAGCGGAGGTCTCTCCTGCCCGAAAGTGGTGAAAATTATGAACTTACGCAACGAAAATATTGATAAGGTTTTTGAGGCTATCCTCTCGCTTGAAAACATTGACGAGTGCTACCGCTTCTTTGAGGACATCTGCACCATCAAGGAGATTCAGGACATCGCTCAGCGTTACGAGGTTGCCCGCCTTCTGACAGACAAAAAGAATTATAACGAGATAACCAAGGCAACGGGTGCATCCAGCACAACCATTACCCGTGTCAACAAGTGTCTTATGTACGGCAACGACGGTTACAAAATGGTTATAGACCGAACTTGCAAGGATTGAGGTGGCAGAATGTTCAGCACAAATTTACTTAAAAACGAGGAAAAGGCTGTCTTTGCCCTTCGCTCCATTTATCAGAAATACGGCTACACACCGTTCAAAATGAGCAAGTTTGAGGAATATGACCTTTATGTCCGCAATAAGGACTTCCTCGTTTCGGACAGCGTTATTACATTTACGGGTATGAACGGCAAGCTCCTTGCTCTCAAGCCTGACGTTACGCTTTCCATTGTCAAGAATACAAAGGATATTCCCGATACCGTTCAGAAGGTATATTATAATGAAAACGTTTACCGCGTTTCACCCAGCACACACGAATTCAGGGAGATTATGCAAACAGGTCTTGAATGCATCGGTAACATTGACGATTACAACATCTTCGAGGTTCTTATGCTTGCCGCAAAAAGCCTTGAGGCTATCAGCGACAGCTTTGTGCTCGACCTTTCTCACATCGGCATTGTTTCAGCAATGATTGACGCTGTGGGCTGTGACCGTGAGACAGGCAAGGCTATTATTAATTGTATAGGCGAGAAAAATCAGAGCGGAATTGAAAAAATCTGTGCAGAAAAGCTCCTTCCCGAGGATGCGTGCAGAAAGCTTGTTGCTCTTGTCGGCACTTACGGTAAAATCGGCAAGGTGCTCCCCGAGCTTGAGGCAATCTGCGATACCGACGAGCTTAAGTCTGCTCTTTCGCAGCTCAAAAACATCTGCAATCTGCTTGTTGCAAGCGGTATTGAAGATAAAATCAACATCGATTTTTCAATCGCAACAGATATGCGTTATTATAACGGTGTTGTCTTTCAGGGCTTTGTTGAAAATGTTCCCACGGGTGTACTCTCGGGCGGACAGTACGACAACCTGATGAAAAAAATGGGCAGAAAGTCGGGTGCCATCGGCTTTGCCGTATATCTTGACACGCTCGAAAGGCTTAACCTTACACAAAAGAAGTACGATGTTGACACCGTGCTTATCTATGATGAAAACAGCCGTCCCGAGGATATTGCAAGAGTTGTAAACGAGATTACTTCCACAGGCAATAACGTTATGGCACAGAGAAGTGTACCCGACAGCATCAGGTACAGACAGCTTTTAAAACTTAACGGCAAAGGAGTGGAAATTCTTGAAAACAATGATTAATGTTGCGTTGCCCAAGGGCAGACTCGGCGAAAAGGTTTACGCAATGTTTGAAAATGCAGGCTATGAATGTCCCTCCATCAAGGAAGTAAACCGTAAGCTCATCTTTGAAAACGAAGAGGCAGGAGTGCGTTACTTCTGGGTAAAGCCCTCCGACGTTGCAATTTATGTTGAAAGAGGTGCGGCAGACATCGGTGTTGCAGGTAAGGATATCCTGCTCGAATATACACCCGATGTTTACGAGCTGCTCGACCTTAACCTCGGCAAGTGCAGAATGGCGGTTGCCGCTAAAAAGGACTTCCGTGACAATACGGAAAACACCCTGCGTGTTGCAACAAAATTCACAAACATCGCAAAGGATTATTACAGCAAAAAGGGCAGAGACATCGACATCATCAAGCTTAACGGCTCGATTGAGATTGCTCCCATCCTCGGACTTTCCGATGTAATTGTGGACATTGTGGAAACAGGCAAAACCTTACTCGAAAACGACCTTGAGCCGAAAGAAACAATCGTTCCCATCAGCGCAAGGCTTATTGCCAACAAGGCAAGTTTCAAATTTAAAATGGAACAGATAGAAAACATCAAAAACGGTCTGAAAGCTCAGGTGAAAACAGATGATTAAAATTATGAAATACGGCGAGGTCGACAACAAGGACATCTTTGCACGCGGTACTGCGGCAACAAGCGTTGAAGACATCGTTACGGGAATTATAGAAAACGTCAAGGCAAACGGTGACAAGGCACTTTTTGAATATTGCGAAAAGTTCGACAAGGCAAAACTCAGCACACTCGAGGTTTCTGCAGAAGAAATCGAAGAAGCCTTCAATTCCGTTGAGCCGAAATTTGTTGAGATTATCCGTGCGGCGGCGGAAAATGTACGCGAATTCCACTCCCGTCAGGTAAGAAACAGCTTCATCCTTAACGAAAAGGACGGAATTGTTATCGGACAGAAGGTTATCCCGATTGAAAAGGTCGGTCTTTATGTCCCCGGCGGCACAGCAGCGTATCCGTCAACTGTGCTTATGGACAGCATCCCTGCTAAAATCGCAGGCTGTAAGGAAATCGTTATGGTAACACCCCCGAATGCACAGGGCAAGGTTAATCCCGTTATTCTTGCTGCAGCTAAGATTGCAGGTGTTGACCGTATCTTCAAGCTGGGCGGAGCTCAGGCTGTTGCAGCCCTTGCTTACGGTACCGAAAGTGTACCGAAGGTTGATAAAATTGTAGGCCCCGGCAACGCTTTTGTTGCAGAAGCAAAGAAGCAGGTTTTCGGTATGGTTTCAATCGATATGATTGCAGGACCGAGCGAAATCCTCGTTGTTGCGGACAAGACCTGCAACCCGAAATTCGTTGCAGCTGACCTTCTTTCTCAGGCAGAGCACGACAAGATGGCAAGTGCCGTTCTTGTATGTGACGATATGGACTTTGCAAAGGCTGTCAGCGCAGAGCTTGAAAGACAGATTCCGCTTCTTCCCCGTGAGGAGATTGCGAGAACATCCATCGACAACAACGGAAAAATCATTGTTGCAGACGATCTTCTTAAGGCAATCGACATCGCAAACGAGATTGCTCCCGAGCACCTTGAGCTTTGTATGGACAATCCGTTTGACTACCTTGATAAAATCAAGCACGCAGGCTCAATCTTTATGGGCAAGTATTGTCCCGAAGCACTCGGCGACTACTTCGCAGGACCGAACCACACCCTGCCTACAAGCGGAACGGCACGTTTTTCAAGTCCCCTTTCCGTTGACGATTTTGTCAAGAAAACACAGTACACCTACTACACAAGAGACGCACTTTCAGCCGTTGCTGATGACATAGCCTTCTTTGCAGAAAAAGAAGGACTTTCTGCACATGCAAGAAGTGCAACAATCAGATTTGAGGAAGACTAATGAGCAGATTTTTCAGTTCAAAATATTCATCCCTTGAGGCTTACACCCCGGGTGAACAGCCGAAGGATATGAAATACATTAAGCTTAACACAAACGAGTCACCGTTCCCGCCCTCTGCAAAGGTTATTGAATATGCAAAGGCGGAGAGCGAAAAGCTCAACCTTTATTCCGACCCCGAAAGCCGTGTGCTTACACAGAAGGCGGCAGACCTTTTCGGTGTGAAGTACGAAAACGTGCTGATGACCAACGGCTCGGATGAAATTCTCAACTTTGCATTTATGGCATTCTGTGACGAGAAGAAGGGCATCGCATTCCCGTCAATCAGCTACGGCTTCTATCCTGTTTTTGCTGAACTCAATCACGTGCCGTACAAGGAAATTCCCCTTATGGACGATTTCAGCATCAATGTTGAGGACTATTGCAATATCGGAATGAACATCGTTATTGCAAACCCCAATGCCCCCACAGGACTTGCCCTGACGGCTGAGGAAATCGAAAAAATCGTCACAACAAATGCGGACAGCGTGGTTATCATTGACGAGGCTTATGTTGATTTCGGTGCAGAGAGCGTTGTTGAGCTGACAAAGAAATACGACAACCTTCTTGTGACACAGACCTTCTCAAAGTCACGCTCACTTGCAGGTGCAAGACTCGGCTTCGGAATCGGTAACGAGGCGCTGATTGCCGACCTTAACACAATCAAGTATTCAACAAATCCCTACAATGTAAACCGTATGACCTCAGCAGCAGGCATTGCCGCAATTGAGGACAACGATTACTATATGACCAACTGCAGAACAATTGCAGAAAACAGAGAGTACACCAAAAAAGAGCTTGCAAAGCTCGGCTTTGAAACTCTCGACTCAAAGTCAAACTTCATCTTTACACGCTGTGACAAAATCGGCGGTGAGGATTTGTACCTCACACTCAAGAAGATGGGCATACTTGTACGCCACTTCACAAAGCCGCTTATCAGCGATTATGTCAGAATTACCATCGGCACAAGGGAGCAGATGGACGCGCTTCTGGCCGCTACAAAAGAAATATTGGGAGTGAACTAAATGAGAACAAGTGAAATTAAAAGAGACACAGCAGAAACAAAAATCGCACTTACGCTCGTCCTTGACGGTACAGGCAAGAGCGATATTCAGACAGGCTGCGGCTTCCTTGACCATATGCTTACACTCTTTGCAAAGCACGGCAGATTTGACCTGACGGTTGACTGCGACGGTGACATTGATGTTGACGATCACCACACTGTTGAGGATATCGGCATCTGTCTTGGTAAGGCATTCAGCGAGGCTCTCGGTGACAAGAAGGGCATTGTCCGTTACGGTAACTTTATTCTTCCGATGGACGAGGCACTTATTATGTGCGCTGTTGACATTTCAGGCAGAGATTATCTTGCTTACCGTCTTGAAATCCCGACACAGAAGGTCGGTACATTCGACACAGAGCTTGTTGAGGAGTTTATGCTTGCTTTCACACGCAACGCAGGACTTACCCTGCACATTAATCAATTAAGCGGAACAAACTCACACCATATTATCGAAGGCACATTCAAGTGCCTTGCAAGAACGCTCCGTCAGGCAGTTAACATTGACGAGAAATTCAAGGACGAAATTCCGTCCACAAAAGGTGTTTTATAATGATAGCAATAATCGACTACGGCGTGGGCAACCTCTTCTCCCTTAAAAGCTCCTTCGGTGCAATCGGGGCAGATGTTATCGTTACCGACAGCGAAGAAAAAATCCGTTCGTCGGACAAAATTATTCTTCCGGGTGTCGGTGCGTTTTCAGACGCGATAGCAAAGCTTCGTGCAACAGGACTTGACAAGGTGCTTATCGATGAGGCACAGAAGGGTAAGCCCGTTATGGGTATCTGCCTGGGTATGCAGATGCTTTTTGAAAAAAGCTTTGAATACGGCGAATATGACGGTCTCGGTCTTCTTAAGGGCAGAGTCGTCACAATGCAGGGTGTTGTTCCCGAGGAGCTGAAGATTCCGCACATCGGCTGGAACGCCCTTATCTTCAAGCAGAACGACTGTCCGCTTTTTAAGCACATCAAAGAGGGCGACTGCGTTTATTTTGTACATTCCTACTTTGCCGAGGACTGCGACGAAAGTGTTGCCGCAACAACAGAGTACGGTACTGAGATGACTGCTGCCGTTGCGTACAAAAACATTTACGGCTGTCAGTTCCATCCCGAAAAAAGCGGTGAGGTCGGACTTAATATTTTAAGAGCATTTTGTGAAACGGAGGCACTCTGATGAATATTTTTCCTGCAATTGACCTTTTCGAGGGTGCTGCCGTGCGTCTTTTCAAGGGCGACTACGATCAGATGACAATATACGACAAAAACCCCCTGAACATAGCAAAAAAGTTTGAGGACTACGGCGCAAAGTTCCTGCATATGGTTGACCTTGAGGGTGCCAAAACAGGACTTACACCGAACCTTGAAACAATTAAAAATATTGTTGAAAACACATCGCTTTTTGTTGAGCTCGGAGGCGGTATCCGTTCAATGGAAACGATTGAAAAATATCTTTCAATCGGTGTCAGCCGTGTTATTCTCGGTACGGCCGCAATCACGGATGAGACTCTGCTTGACGCGGCAATCGAAAAATACGGTGAGAAAATTGCCGTAGGTGTGGACATAAAAGACGGCTTTGTTGCAATCAAGGGCTGGACGGAAAAATCCGCTTATGCCTTTGAGGATTTCTGCAAAAAAATGCAGGACAAGGGAGTTAAAACTCTTATCTGCACCGACATCTCAAAGGACGGTGCAATGAAGGGCACAAACCGTGAACTCTACAAATCCCTGAGTGAACAGCTTGACCTTGACATCATCGCATCGGGCGGTGTTTCAAGCATAGACGATGTTAAGGCTTTGCGTGAGATGAACCTTTACGGTGCTATCATCGGCAAGGCTTACTACACAAACGCAATTGATCTGAAGGAAGCAATCGAGGTGGCAGAATGATTACAAAAAGAATTATCCCCTGCCTCGATGTTAAGGACGGCAGAGTTGTCAAGGGTGTCAACTTCCTCGGTCTTGCAGATGTTTCTTCTCCGATTAAGCTTGCGGAGTTTTATTCAAGCTGCGGTGCAGACGAGCTTGTTTTCTACGACATTACAGCTTCTGCTGAGGGCAGAAAGCTTTTCACAGACATTCTGACAGAGGTTGCAAGTAAAATCTTTATCCCCCTCACCGTCGGCGGCGGCATCAACACCGTTGATGATTTTGACCGTGTACTCAAGTGCGGTGCGGATAAGGTAAGCGTAAACTCAGGTGCAATCCGCAACCCCGACCTTGTCCGTGAGGCAGCTCTCAAGTACGGTGACCAGTGCGTTGTGCTTTCCGCTGACATCAAGCGTGTTGACGGTGAATTCCGTGTGTTTGCCAAGGGCGGCAGAGAGGACACGGGAATGGAAGCAATTTCGTGGATTAAAAAGTGCGTCGGAATGGGCGCAGGTGAAATTGTTGTAAACAGCATTGACACAGACGGTGTCAAGCAGGGCTTCGACCTCGAGATGCTTGAGGCTGTATGTGATGCAGTCAACGTGCCCGTTATCGCATCGGGCGGTGCAGGCGGAATTGACGATTTCACAAAGCTTTTCAAGGCATTGCCGAAGGTTGATGCAGGTCTTGCCGCATCGATTTTCCACTTCGGTGAGGTACAGATTAAGGATCTTAAACAAAACTTACGTAACAACGGAATAGTAGTGAGGTTATAATATGAATCTTGATGAATTGAAATTTGACGAAAAAGGGCTTATCCCTGCAGTAGTTGTTGACGCCAAGAGCAAGAAGGTGCTTACCGTCGCATACATGAACAGAGAAAGCCTTGAAATAAGTATAAAAGAAAAGCGCACCTGCTTCTGGTCACGCTCACGCCAGGAGCTCTGGCGCAAGGGTGAGACAAGCGGCAACGTGCAGAAAATTGTAAGCATTACGGCTGACTGCGACAAGGACGCACTCACCGTTGTGGTTGAAAAGACAGGTCCTGCGTGCCACCTCGGCACAGATTCCTGCTTCAACAACACAGTATGGGAAAACGACGAGCTTCACGAATTCTCCTACGAGGGACTTATGAAGCTTATCGAGGGCAGAAAGACAGACAAGCAGGAAGGCTCCTACACAACTTATCTGTTTGAAAAGGGTCTTGATAAAATCCTTAAAAAGGTCGGCGAGGAGTCAACAGAGGTTATCATTGCCGCAAAGGATAACGATAAGGGCGAAACCATTTACGAAATTGCTGACCTTGCATATCACGTAATGGTAATGATGATCGAAATGGGAATTTCACTTGAAGAAATTTTTGACGAGCTCGCATCCCGTCACGTTATCGACCATAAGGTCAAGCAGGAAAAAAGCACTGCTTCAAAATAAACTGAATACAAAAAATAAAACCGCTCGATATCGAGCGGTTTTGTTTTATGCTTTTGTGTTAATTATGCTTCAACTTCCTGTGTCTCAGGGTTGTCCCAGTTGAGGTCATAGTGAGCTGTTGAGTAGTAGTCGAAAGACATCGGAACAGTTCCGACACTCTCAAGTGTGCCGTGGCCTGTGATTTCAGTCTCAACTCTTACATCACGGCTGAGCTCAAGCTTAACAATGTGGTCAGTTGACTTGTCAACAATAGCCTTGATTGTGCCTGTACCGTATGTAGCATCGTAAGACTCAACTGTCATAAAGTCCTTGATAATCTCAAAGTTCTTGAGGATATCAGCATCCTTTTCAATCTTGTAGAGCTTACCATAGATGCTTTCGCCCTGCTCGGGATTAGTCTCAGGATTGATCTTGATAACGATTGTGTAGTTTGTGTCGCCCTCGTTATCTGTGATAATAGCTGAACGTACGTCTGTAAGAGCAAGTGAGCCCGGCTCATCTGAACCCATAAGCGGGAAGATGTCTGTTGTGGGCTGACCGTATTCTGTAGACATACCGAAATCTGTATCTGTTACCTTGTTAGCAACTGTCTTGAAAGCAGCCTGTACATACTGGTTCTCGCAGTCACAGCCGCCTGCACCCTGATCGAGTGAGTAAGAAATGGCAACCTTGCCTTCCTTTGCGGTCTTGAGAACAGCGTTAAATCTTTCAACAACCTCTGCCTTACCTGACGGTGACTCAGAAGCGTAATTGATAGTTGTCTCTTCTTCCTGTGTCGGACTCTGACCGCAGGAGCACAAAGAGAATACCATCATAGCAGCCAATGCAAAAGAGATAAGTCTCATAAGTTTTTTGTTCACGCAAAATCCACTCCTTAAGATAGATTAAGTATATTGTAAATTATATCATAACTTTTTTAAAAAGCCAATACTTTTTGTAAAAATTATGAAATACCCTTCTCGTCAAACAAAAATGCTGTTTCAAGTGCGATTTTAAGACCTGTTTCAAGCATCTTCGGATCAAGATTATCCTCTGTGTCAAGGCGTGTGTGATAATATCTTGCCGGTGACGGATCCATTGCTGTGAATGCTGCTGCAGGAAGACCTGCCTGTGAGATAGCCGCAGCATCGGTTGAGCCAAGCTCGATTGTCTTGATAGGTACATCGTGACCTGCATTCTTTGCACCCTCACGGATAAGCTCTGCAACGCGTCTGTCATTCTTGACCATACCTGTCATATCCTTGTCGTAGATAGCCATAAAGTCAATTTCACGGATTGTGTCAAGTGAAACGAAAACTGTCTCAACGCCGTCCTTCTTCATTTCGTCAGCGTGAGCCTTTGCCCATGCCTTTGAACCGCGAAGACCTGCTTCCTCACCGCCTGCCATAAGTGCAACAACCTCTGTGTTTTCAAAACGGATGTTGTTTGCATCCATAAACTTAAGAACGGCAGCCGAAACCATACAGCCTGAAAGGTCGTCGTTTGCACCTGTTACGGGGCGCTTGTAGTTGCAGAAGAAGAGAGCCGCAACCATAACGGGAACTGTTACATACATTGCACAGGCAAGAATCTTGAGTGCAAGGTTATCGTCTGTCCAGACGATGCCGTCACCTGCAATAACACCGTAGATACCTCCGCCGATGTTAAGAAGCACTGCAATAACTGCAGTTACGATGATACCTGCAACAACAGGTCTTCCGCCGTGGTAGGTGTATGTCCATTCAAAAGCCGAGTCAACGTGACCTGAGAAGATGATTCTTCTTTTTGTCTCGCCTGATGCTTTACGGATACCTGTTACATTCACCGATGTTTTTTTCGGGAAGAAAATATCAAGCACGGGCTTATAGAAAATAAACTCTGCAAGAATTAAGAAAAGTGTAAGACAGCCTGCTGCAAGAGAAACAACAGGAAGACCGAGTGTGAAGAAGATTGCAGAAAGAATGATGAGCGTAGCACCGATAGGTACCCATGACATAAATGCCTTGTCTGAGCATTTATACTCTTCCGTCAACACTGTATCGCAGGTTGTTTCAAGCTCTTTTGCAAGATATTCCTGCGTTTTGATTTCTGCCTCGCTGCCTACGGGACGCGGACCGAAATTCTTACACATCGTTTTGATGTGCTTGATTGCATAGTTTGTGTAAAGTCTTACTTCGGAATCGTATCTTCCGACGCTTTCGCTTGGTTTCATTTTGAGAACATTCCTTTCCGAGATATGCTATTTAAAGGTTTGCCAAAAAAAGAATTATTCCTCTTGCTTGACAACCGATAAAATACTGAATAAAATATAATAAAGGGTTAAAAACCCGATAAAGCTAAGGATTGATGATTATGAATAAAAAAATGACGCCAAAAGTTATACGCATGATTGCCCTGCAGGCTGTGCTTGTTATGATCACCGTCACTGTTGTAGGCGGTGCGGTTATAACACATCAGAAGTACAAGGCCACAGGTGACCCGGACAATACAACCACAACCGAAGGTACAAGTGAAAACCAGACAACTGAGGTGAGTACAACGCAGACCACCGTTCCCTCAACAAGCGCCGAGGACACAACGGAAGATTCCGCTATGACGGGTACTGCGGAGCATCCCTACGCTTACGCAGGCTTTACTCCGAAAATCACGGACGTAAATGTTGATATTTCAAAATTCATCGTCAACGGCGAGTATTCACTCCCGAAGGGCTACAAGCCTACCCTTGCCGAAGCGGTAAAGGGCTCGGGATATTACCTCGATTACCGTGTTGCACCGTATTACCAGAAGATGTATGACGCAGCAAAGGCTGACGGAATCACTCTTACTCCCGTTTCGGGATACCGCTCCTATGAAAGACAGGAACGAAACTTTGAAAACGAAATTGCCGACAATATGAAAACGGGACTTGACCGCAAGGAGGCTACAATAAAAGCCGCAACAGTCATTATGGTTCCCGGCTCAAGCGAACACAACGCCGGTCTTGCAATGGACATCTGCTCACTTTCACAAAGCTTTGAAAACACCAAGGAAGCAGATTGGCTTCGCGAAAATGCTGCGGATTACGGATTCATTCTTCGTTACCCGAAGGATGAAAAGTCACGCAACATAACAAAGGTTATCTACGAGCCGTGGCATTACAGATTTGTCGGTGTTGATGCCGCAAAGGAAATCACTGCAAAGGGTATCACACTTGAAGAGTATTTGGGTCTTGCTTAATCTTCCTTGATATCCGAACGCTTGAGAACCTTTATAACAGTTTTAAAAATTATTTCCAGATCGAACATAAAGCTCTGTTTTTCGACATATTCCTTGTCGAGCAGAGCTTTTGTTTTGTCGTCGATGTTGTCTCTGCCGTTAATCTGTGCATAACCCGTTATGCCGGGAAGCACACTGTAAACGCCGTACTCCTCTCGGAGCTTGCGGATTTCTTCCTCCGCCGGGATGAGCGGACGCGGACCAACGATGCTCATTGTTCCGCCGAGAATGTTGAACAGCTGCGGAAGCTCGTCAATACTCGTCAGACGCAGGAACTTGCCTGTTTTTGTAATTTTTTCATCTGCGTCGGAAAGTGCGGATGTTGCAATGTCGCCCGTTCCGTTACGCATTGTGCGGAATTTATAAACCGTAAAGATTTTATTATCCTTGCCGACACGCTCCTGCTTAAAAAGCACGGGACCGCCATCGGTTACAAGTATTAAAATTGAAACAACAAGAAAAAGAGGAGAAAGCAGAATCACTGCAAACAAGCTTGCAACAAAATCAAAAATTCTCTTCACCGCGGGCGCCTCCGTTCAGTGCTTATAAGGTATGGTGTAATTTCTTTTAACCTAATCTGTTCCAAAGAATGTAGTCGTCAATCAGAACTGCTCTGACAGGGGCACCGTCGACAGCACCCATTTTGACAGGCAGGGCAATAAGATAATAATCACCCGGCTCAACCGCTGAAAGGTCGAGGTTTTCGAGTATGGCAATACCGTTCTGTAAAAAAGCCTTGTGGGGCTTGAGCTGGTTATCACCTTTGCCGATTGAATCCGCATCCGTACCGATAAGACAGATGCCCGTATCAACAGCCTCGTATGCCGCACTTTCCATAAAGAAAGACTGCGCGTCTCCTTTAATTAAAAGTCGGGTGCATCTTTTTGGAAAATACTTGTTGACATATTCACCCGTGATAACCCCCGGCGGAACCTCGATAACCGTACACTGACCGATGTATTTGTTCAGGTCAACATCCTCTATCGTCTCTCCACCCTCAAGGAAGTGGCTCGGTGCATCGGCGTGAGTTGCTGTGTGAACACAAGCGTACACAGCCGACAGGTTGCAGACATCACCGTTTGCGATGCTCATCACCGTATCAAGCCTTGTTTCGGGATCGCCCGGATATTCAATTGTTGTAAGCAACGGGCGTGAAATATCAACAATGTTCATTATTTTTCAAATCCTTATTTGTTAAGCTCTGCAAGGGAAACCTGCTTGAGGTAAGCATTGATAAAGCCGTCGATGTCGCCGTCCATAACTGCGTTGATGTTACCCATTTCGTAGTTTGTACGGTGATCCTTTGCAAGTGTATACGGCATAAAGACATACGAACGGATCTGGCTGCCCCAGCCGATTTCCTTCTGCTCACCCTTGATGTCCTCAATTTTGTCGAGATGCTCTCTTTCCTTGATTTCGAGAAGCTTTGACTTAAGCATACGCATAGCAACCTCTCGGTTCTGATGCTGGCTTCTTTCAACCTGGCAGGAAACAACAATATTTGTCGGGATATGGATAAGACGGACTGCAGATGATGTCTTGTTAACCTTCTGTCCGCCCGCACCTGATGCACGGTAAACCTCCATCTTGATATCATCGGGGCTGATGTTAACCTCGATTGTATCGTCGATTTCGGGCATAACCTCAAGAGAGGCGAATGATGTGTGTCTTCTGCCCGAGGAGTCAAACGGTGAAACACGCACAAGACGGTGAACACCTGCCTCACTCTTCATATAGCCGTAAGCGTTTTCGCCCTCGATACGCAGGACTGCTGATTTAAGACCTGCTTCATCACCGTCAAGGAAGTCAATCATACTTACCTTGAAGCCGTGCTGCTCACCCCAACGGGTGTACATTCTTACAAGCATCTGGTTCCAGTCCTGTGCCTCTGTTCCGCCTGCACCTGCGTGGAAGGTAAGAACCGCATTCTTTGCATCGTACTCACCTGAAAGCAATGTGCTGAGTGTCTGCTTGTCAAGCTCCGTAACAAAATCCTTAACATTTGTCTGACACTCTTCAAGCATTCCGAGATCCTCTTCCATATCAGAAAGCTCAATCAATGTAACTGTATCGTTAAAGCTTGATCTGAGATTCTCATACTTTGAAATCTTATTTTTAAGCGCCGCAATTTTCTGCAGAACAACCTGTGTATTTGCAATGTCATCCCAGAAGCCGTCCTGAGCTGTCTTTTCCTCAAGAGCTGCAACCTCAGCCTTCATTTCGCCAAGACCGAGTGCTTCGCCAAGCTCGTTGAGTTTCTCCTCGTAACCGAGTAATTCAAGTCTTAATTCCTCAAACTGTACCATTATCCATACCTCTCCATACTAAGTACATATTTTTACTTCATAATTATACAGTAAAATTTACCTTATGTAAAGAATTGTTTTTATTTGTTTTAAAAATATTCAAAAATACTCTACACTAATGTAAAATGTTGTGATATAATATAAAAGTAAAAATTTACAGACTGGTGAGAATTTTGTTTTTTGATGAAAAAATTTGTGACGGCTGTGCCGAAATAATGCACGAAGGCGAGGATATTGTCGTCTGTCCCGAGTGCGGTACACCGCAGCACAGAGAATGCTACAACAAAAATAATGCCTGTGTAAACGCACACCTTCACGCTGAGGGCTTTGACTGGCGCGAGGCAAACCCCGTTCCCGAGGCTGTCGCCCCGTCATCCGCTGAGGAAAACAACTCAGCTCCCGTGATGTTCAACACAGAGAACGGCATACCCGACATTCCCCTGCCCGTTTTCAATGCAGAGTCGGTTGTGATTGACGGCAAAACTGTCAGCTCCGAGACCGAGTTTAACGGAGTTAAAATAAAGGATGCCGTTACCTACATTCAGATGAACGCAGGCAGATACCTTAAAAAATTTATAAAGAACGAGCACAAAAAGAACTTCCTTTCGTGGAACTGGGGCGCATTCTTCTTCTCCCCCGCATGGTTCTTTTACCGCAAGCTTTACAAGGCGGGTGCAATCTTCCTTTGTCTTGTTGTTGCGGCAACAATTGCCGTTGCACCGTATATGAGTATAATCGAAGAATCCTACACTGCACTCGAGCCGATGCTTGAAGAATTCCGTGCGGCAACCGAGGCTTTTGCAGAAAGTCAGACCGAGGCTACGGAAACGGCAGTCAGAGCAATCGCAGATTCAATTGTTGCGGAAACAAGGAAGGTTCTTCCATACATCCTTGCGGTGGATACGCTGACATTCCTGCTTCCCTGCACGGTTGCGGCAATTATTGCGAATAACCTTTACCGCAAAAAAATGCTTGAGGATATACGCATTGCACGAAGGGCAACATCCGATCAGAACATTCTTAAATATTCACTTATCCGCCGCGGCGGCGTTTCACTTTTTGCTGCGTTTGCAGCTTTTATGGCAGAAAGCTATCTGCCGTCCATCATTATGTCTGTTGTAAATAATTTTATATACTAATATAAATTATCAGGAGGAGTTTACAATGAAAATCAAAAAGGCTATCATCCCCGCAGCCGGTCTCGGTACACGAGTTCTTCCCGCTTCAAAGGCAGTACCGAAGGAAATGCTCAACATCGTTGACAAGCCTGCTATCCAGTACATCGTTGAGGAAGCAGCTGCTGCAGGTATCGAGGATATCCTCATCATCACAAACCGCGGTAAGGGTGTTATCGAAGATCACTTTGACCACAGCTACGAGCTTGAAGACAAGCTTTCAAAGAATCCCTCAAAGAAGGATCTTTACGAGGATGTTCTTGCTTGCTCAAACATCGCAAACGTTTACTTCATCCGTCAGAAGGAAACAAAGGGTCTCGGCCACGCTATTATGTGTGCCAAAAGCTTTGTCGGCAACGAGCCGTTCGCTATCCTTTACGGTGACGACGTTATCATCAACGACGAGTATCCTGTAACAAAGCAGCTTGTTGACGTTTACGAGAAGACAGGCAAGGGTGTTGTAGGCGTTAAGGAAGTGCCGAGAAAGGACGTTCCGAAGTACTGCTCACTCGACGTTACACATCACGAGGATAACGACAAGGTTATGGATGTTCACAACATCATCGAGAAGCCGACAGACGATCAGATTATGTCCTGCTACTCAATCCTCGGCAGAGTTGTTGCTCCTCCGCAGGTATTTGATTACCTTGCTGAAGACCTTGCAAACACTCCCGAAGGCGAAGAGCTCTTCTTCACAGATACTCTCACACGTCTCGGTAAGGAAGGCAACCTTCTCGCTGTTGACTTTGACGGTATCCGTTACGATATGGGTAACAAGCTCGGTATTATGAAGGCTAACTGCGAGGTTGCTCTCAACCACGACGAAATCGGTGAGGATTTCAAGGCTTACATCAAGGACCTTGCTGCTCAACTTTAATCTTTAAACATAAAAAGTGTCTTGCTCGAGCAAGACACTTTCTTTTTTTCTTTTATCTGTTTTTTTTCGACTGTTTTCTCATAACTTCGGTTTTCAGGCGTTTTGCAATCTGTAATCTGTGGAAGAAAATCTCGGCAAAGCCTATCTGAATAATTGCCATCACAAGGCACTGCCATATACGTGTTGCAATCAGAGCAGAAAACGCCTCCGTATACATAATCGACAGCCACAGCGTGTTGAGGAAAAGACTGCAGACAAGCTCGTTTATCACAACACCTGCAACAATCTTCGGGGTGGAACAGTTACCGTGGAAAGCAAGACCGAAAATAAAGCCTGTCAGTGCGGCGGTAACGGTAAAGCCCGGGAAAAATGCACCCGACGGCATTGCCAATGCACCGATAATGTCACTGACCGTTGCAACAATTACACCGCCTGCAGGACCGTACAGATAAGAGGCAAACATCAGCGGAATGAAAGAAAAACCGATTTTGAGATAAGGCAGGTTAATTGACAGCATTCTCGACAGAACAATCTGCATTGCAATAAGAATTGCCGTAATTGCTACCCTGAAAATTTTTGAATTATTGAATTTTCTCATATAAAAACCTCCCATCATCCGTAATGAATAATAGGGAGGTCAATCTCGATACTATTCAGCGGGATGCGACAGCTACACTGACTGCGGCGGACAACTCCCCGTCCCGCCGGGATTAACGCATAACCGTCTACTCTGAAATCTGTAAACATATTATATACCTATTTTTTAAAATGTAAAGTTATTTTTTCGAAAAGCCTTCAACATTCATATATCCCTTGGACTTGTACCTGATATAAGCCGTCAGTGCGACACCGAAGGGAATGGCAAGCACGGTCATCAGCTTTTTCGGTGACTCGGCAATAAATTTTGCATTTTTGCTGAGAATTGAGCTTGAAACATAGTGAACACAGTTGCGGAAAACATCTTTTATATCGGTGTTGTCACGCATACTTTCCTTGCGCACAAAGGCAAAGCCCTTAGGATTGCGCAGGTATTGCCTGAACATATTCACACTCGAGCCGTCCTGCTGATACTCAACCACACAAACAGGTTCGTTGAGGATAATCAAGGTGTATTCTTTATCCGCTTTTTCGTATTTATATGCAAGTGAAACGTACTTTTCGCCCTCAAACTCGGGGTAAGGCGGATATTTATTCATAACATCGTTGCGATAGATAAGCTTCTTATCACCCTTGCCGCCCCGTGAATAATACCCCCATAGAGTCGTGTCAGTCCTGTCCGTTTCAAGAGGCAGACCGATGACCTCTCCGTTTTCAAAAATATCGAGCGCAATTATACCTGCATATTTTTCGTCACCGTGTTTTTTCCAGCAGTCAACAATCTTCTCAACCGCATCGTCCGTCATATAATCATCAGAGTCGATGCAGACGGAAAGCTCCGTATCCATATTGGCATAAGCGGTGTTGTGCGCGGTGTGCATACCGCCGTTTTTCTTGTAAACATACCGTATTTCAAATCCGTTGTCCGCAGACTGCCACTCGCGGATAAGCTGTGCGGTATTGTCCGTTGAGCCGTCGTCAACAACAAGCCAGATAAAGTCCTTGCACGTCTGTCTGCAAAGACTTTCATAACACAGATGAATTGAATAATCACGGTTATATGCCGGGGTAAAAACCGTAAGGGTTTTATTTGTTGTGTTCATTTATATAAAACTCCTCAAGCCACTTGGCATTTTCTTTGATGTCAAATTTTGCACGTACAATATCGTCTTTCGCATTCCTTCTCGGGTAGCCGTCAGCGTATTTAAGCACCTCTTCTGCCCACCTCTGAGTTGACGATTGCAGTGAAACGATGTCAATATTCTGAGTTATTCTGCAGTCATCGGGAATATTGTCCGAAATAACACATTTAATACCCGAGGACTGTGCCTCAACAAGTGTTACGGGTAAGCCCTCATACAGCGACGGGAAAAGAAAAACATCCGATGCAACCATAATATCATTCACATCATTACGCAGACCCATAAAGCGTACACAGTCGGTAAGTCCTGCGGCTTCAACCTGCTGACGCACCTTTTCTTCAAGGTCACCGGCACCGACCAGCAGCAGCACGGAGTCGGGCCTGATGCTGTGAACAGCTTTAAAGATTTCCACAAGGAAGGTGTGATTCTTCTGCGCGTTGAATCTGCCGACGTGGCAGACGGTGAATTTACCCTCAAGGTCAAACTTTGCTTTAAGAGCTGCAGATTTTTCCTCGCTCCACACAAATCGGCTTGCATCAACGGCATTGTTCATCATCACAAATTCAGGCTTACTCTTCTTGCCGAAAAGCCATTCGCCTGCTTCAATACCGCAGATGAATTTATGGTCAGTGTACTTTCTGATTCTGTGCTTGAAATATTCGCGTACAAGATCCTTTGCTTTTTCAACAAGCGTTTCGTCCTTAAAATGCGGTGCGTTGTGTGCGTGGCAGACGCTGCATTTCACACCGTGCTTCTTAGCCTCGCGGAAGGCATAAAATCCAAGCTCTGACATATGCGAATGGACTATCGAATACTCCTTATGCTCATCAAAAAATCTTGCAACTTCCCTTTTGTATTCACCGAAATGTCCCGGCTGAACGGGAGGCATACGGTAAATTCTGCCTCCGAGTGCTTCGATTTCATCGTCATAAGCACCCCGCTCCTGACGGTGAACCATAAAGTCAAACTGAACACGGGTACGGTCGATGCTGCGGTAATAATTCATCACCATTGTCTCCGCACCGCCGCGGTTCATTATCGTAAAAAGATTAAGTATTCTGATGGGACTACTCATAAACATTCTCCATTCAGAGTCGGTTGATGATGACATTATACAATTTTTATTATGCTTTGTCAAAAACGCAAAAACAGCAGGAGATTTCTCCCCTGCCGCTGATGCTTAATTTTTTTACATAAGGCTGTTGTAAAGAGCTGTGATCTCTTCAACACTTGTGTCACGGGGGTTACCGGGACGGCAAGCGTCGTCAAATGCTGACTGTGCAAGGAACGGAATGTCCTCTGCCTTAACAATTTCCTTAAGGTCTGCAGGAATGCCAACATCTGCCGAGAGCTTCTTAACAGCATCAACTGCTGCCTTGCGATACTCTTCTACGCTCATATTCTCTGTACCCTCAACGCCCATAGCCTTAGCAATATCTCTGTACTTCTCACCTGTTTCGGGAGCGTTATACTCCATAATTGTGGGAAGAAGGATTGCGTTAGCAACACCGTGAGGAGTGTCATAAAGTGCACCGAGAGGATGTGCCATTGAGTGAACAATACCGAGACCTACGTTTGAGAAGCCCATACCTGCAACATACTGACCGAGAGCCATACCTTCTCTGCCCTCGTCTGTGTTTTCAACTGCACCGCGGAGGCTCTTTGCGATGATTTCGATAGCCTTGATGTGGAACATATCTGAAAGCTCCCAGGCACCCTTTGTGATGTAGCCTTCGATAGCGTGTGTAAGAGCGTCCATACCTGTTGCTGCTGTAAGGCCCTTGGGCATTGATGCCATCATATCGGGGTCAACAACTGCTACAACGGGGATGTCGTGAACATCTACGCAAACCATCTTGCGGTTCTTCTCTGCGTCTGTGATAACATAGTTGATTGTAACCTCAGCTGCAGTACCTGCTGTTGTGGGAACAGCGATGATGGGAACGCACTTATTCTTTGTGGGAGCAACGCCCTCAAGTGAACGGACATCTGCAAAATCGGGGTTTGTGATGATGATACCGATAGCCTTTGCTGTGTCCATTGATGAGCCGCCGCCGATAGCAACGATGCAGTCTGCACCTGCTGCCTTATAAGCTTCAACACCTGCCTGAACGTTTTCGATTGTCGGGTTGGGCTTTATTTCGCTGAACATTGCATATTCAATGCCTGCTGCCTCAAGGATGTCTGTTACCTTCTTTGAAACGCCGAACTTGATAAGGTCGGGGTCAGAAGCAACAAAAACCTTTTTAAAACCACGTGCTTTGATTTCATCGGGGATAGCGTTGATAGCACCCTTGCCGTGGTATGATGTTTCGTTAAGTACAAATCTGTTCATTGGTTATCATTCTCCTTTTGCCGTCTGACGGCTAAAATTACAAGTACATTATAATACTTATTCGCGCAGATTTCTATTGACAAATTGTTAACAATCCGTATAAAATTTATGTTTATTTTGCCGATTTTAAAAGCCCTTCTCAACCACCCACCATATCTTGTGTTTACAGCATTACAGTACATCTAAAGCAGATTTATTTTGCAGAAAAAGATATAGAAAAGTATTGACTTTATTCACTTTTATTTGTATAATACTAAGGCTGTGAAATATCCAACACAGCATCCTTGCCACTTCGGTGGTCAAAAGTCCAGAAGGAGGTGCTTTAACAATGGCAGTAGGTAACTATGAGGCAATGCTCGTTTTCTCCGTTAAGGAGAGTGAGGACGCTGCAAAGGCTTTGGTAGAAAAGTTCAAGTCTCTTATCGAGAAGAACGGTACTGTTGAAAGCGTTGAGGAGTGGGGTAAGAGAAAGCTTGCTTACGCTATCAACTATGAGACAGATGGCTACTATGCTCTTTACAACTTCAGCTCAGAGCCGGAATTCCCTGCAGAGCTTGACCGTGTTCTCAACATTACAGACGGCGTGCTTCGTTCACTTATCATCAAAAAATAAGGGAGGAAGCAACAGTGATCAACAATGTAGTATTGATGGGTAGACTTGTTGCAACCCCCGAGTTGCGAAATACCCAGAACGGAATTGCCGTAACATCTTTCACACTTGCAGTTGAGCGTTCATTCGCACGTGCAGGTGAGCAGAGACAGGCTGATTTCATCAACTGTGTTGCATGGAGAAACTCCGCTGAATTTATCGCAAGATATTTCCAGAAGGGTTCAATGATTGCAGTAACAGGTTCAATTCAGACCCGTAACTATGAAGACAAAAACGGCAACAAAAGAACAGCAACAGAGGTTGTGGTTGACCAGGCAAGTTTCTGCGGCTCAAAGGCAGAAACAGGCACAAGCGGTTACTCAGCTCCTGCTGCAATGATGCCTGAGGCTCCGTCATTCTCCACCGCTTCAGAAGGTGATTTTGAGGAGATCGCAGGTGACGATGATTTGCCGTTCTGAGCAGATTGTTGTCCAAGGTAATCTAAATAGGAGGTATTTTACAATGGCTTACGATAAGAACAACGGCCGTCCTAACAGAAAAGGCCGCAAAAAGGTTTGTTCATTCTGCGTAGAAAAGGCTGAATGCATCGACTATAAGGATATTAACAAGCTCAACAAGTACACTTCAGACAGAGCAAAGATCCTTCCCCGTCGTGTAACAGGTACTTGCGCAAAGCATCAGAGAGAGCTTACAACAGCTATCAAGCGTGCTCGTCACGTAGCTCTTATGGCTTACACATCAGACTGATAAAAACCGTATCACACCACAGATTAACGTCTGTGGTGTTTTTTTGTGCCAATTCCTGCAGATTGACTTTTACTGTTGTTTTAGGTATAATTTCAGTATCATTTCAGGAGAGGTTTTTATGTTCGAAAATATTGTTTCTTTTTTAAACGAGGCACTTTACACATACATTCTTATAATCCTTCTTGTTCTTGCAGGACTTTACTTCACCGTGAGAACTCGTTTTGCTCCGTTCCGCCTTTTCGGCGAGCAGATACGCTCCGTTATGGAAAAGCCGTCAACGGATAAAAACGGTAACAAAAAGGTTTCTTCCTTTCAGGCGCTGATGGTTTCGACAGCATCGCGAGTCGGTACGGGCAACATCGTCGGTGTTTCGACCGCACTTTGTCTTGGCGGCTTCGGCTCAGTTTTCTGGATGTGGATTATTGCCGTTATAGGCAGCGCTTCGGCTTTTTTTGAAAGCACTCTCGCACAGATTTATAAAAAGAAAGGGCCCGACGGCTGCTACGGCGGACCTGCATACTATATTCAGAGCGCACTCAGGAACCGTCCCCTTGCGATTGTTTTTTCCGTGCTTCTGATTGCGACATACGGAATAGGCTTCAATATGCTCGCATCCTACAATCTGCAGTCCACCTTCTCCTCATACAGCTTCTATAACGAAGCTACTACCCCGTGGATTATCGGTGCGGTGGTAGCCGTGCTTGTTGCAATCTGTCTTTTCGGCGGCGGAAAAAGAATTATTAAAATCACAAGCCTTCTCGTTCCGTTTATGGGCATTGCATACATCCTTGTTGCGTTGGCGGTAACCGTTATCAACATCAGAATGCTTCCCGGAGTTTTCAGCCGTATTTTTTCAGAAGCCTTTGATTTTCAGGCAATTTTCGGCGGATTCACAGGCTCGTGCGTTATGTACGGTATCAAAAGAGGTCTGTTTTCCAACGAAGCAGGTGTAGGCTCTGCTCCTAACGCCTCGGCTTCCGCGGATGTCAGCCACCCCGCAAAGCAAGGACTCGTTCAGGTTCTCTCTGTTTTTATCGACACAATTCTCATCTGCTCGGCAACAGCATTCCTTTGTATGTGTTCGGGTGTTGAGCCGACAGAAAAGCTCTCGGGTGCGCCGTATGTTCAGGCGGCACTGAGTAAAAGTCTCGGCTCCTTCGGCCCGATTTTTATAACCGTTGCGATGATGCTCTTTGCCTTCACAACTCTCCTCGGCAATCTGTATTATGTCGACCAGGGAATTTTCTTTATAAACGGTAAAATCCCGGGCAAAAAATTCACTGCTTTTTACCGAATCATTGCTTCCTTGCTGATTTTCCTCGGTGCAGGACTTAACGCAGGTCTTTTGTGGGATATTTCCGATGTGCTGATGGGTGCAATGACGATTATCAACATTCCCGTTATAATAATCCTCGGCAAGTATGCTCTTCGTACGCTCAAGGATTACGAGAAGCAGAAGAAAGACGGCAAGGACCCCGTATTCAGGGCAAAAGACATTGACCTTCCGCACGAGGTTGATTATTGGAAATAAGATAAGGGACTGAAATTTCAGTCCCTTTATTTATTCACAAATTCCTCTTTTATTTTTCATAAATATGGTGTATAATTACAGTAATATAATCTTGTAAGGAGATTTATATATGTCAAAAAATATTCTTGTTACCGGTGGCGCAGGCTTCATCGGAAGTAATTTCATCTATTATATGCAGCGTAAGCATCCCGACTACCGTCTTGTGTGTATTGATGCCCTTACTTATGCAGGCAACCTCTATACCCTTGACGATGCACGATGCGACAATTTCCGTTTTGTTCACGGTGACATCTGTGACCGCAAGCTTGTTTTTGAGCTTTGTGAGGAAGAAAAGTTTGATGTAATTATCAACTTTGCGGCAGAAAGTCACGTTGACCGTTCAATCGAAAATCCCGAGGTCTTCCTCAAGACCAACATTCTCGGCACTCAGGTGCTTCTTGACGCCTGTAACAAGTACAACATCCCCCGTTACCATCAGGTTTCAACTGACGAGGTTTACGGCGACCTGCCTCTTGACAGACCTGACCTCTTCTTTACTGAGGATACACCGATTCACACATCGTCCCCCTACTCTGCAAGTAAGGCTTCGGCTGATCTGCTCGTAATGGCTTATCACCGCACCTTCGGCACACCTGCTACGATTTCCCGTTGCTCAAACAACTACGGTCCGTATCAGTTCCCCGAAAAGCTTATTCCCGTTATGATTGCAAAGGCTCTTGCTGACGAGAAGCTTCCTGTTTACGGTGAGGGACTCAATGTGCGTGACTGGCTTTATGTTGACGACCACTGCAAGGCAATTGATATGATTGTTGAAAAAGGCACAATCGGTGAGGTTTACAACATCGGCGGTCACAATGAAAAGGCTAACATTGATGTTGTTAAGACAATTCTTAAGTCAGTCGGCAAGGACGAGAGCCTTATCACCTTTGTCAAGGACCGTCCCGGCCACGATATGCGTTATGCAATTGATCCCGCCAAAATCCACACTGAGCTCGGTTGGGAGCCAGAAACACTCTTTAACGAGGGCATTCAGAAAACTATTGAATGGTACCTTAACAACCGCGAGTGGTGGGAAAAGATTTTAAGCGGTGAGTATCAGAATTACAGAGGTTGATTTTATGAAAAAGCTTATTTCACTTTTACTTGTTGTTATAATTTCAACAATGTTTTTTGCCTGCAACAAGATTGACGGCGACCTCGGCAAGCAGACAACCGTTGACAAGGAAAACGGCTACACACTTATCGAAGAGGTAAAGCCCTTTAAATTCAACGACGAGGAAGACGCACTTGAGGATATGAAGGGTGTAAAGCTTGACGGCTTTAAGGTTACAAAGGACAACACAACAGGAGCAATCAAGACAAAGGCTGATGTTATCGACATCGCAGTTCAGGAAGCAACCGAGGACTACAACACAATCACAATTTATTTTGACAGAACAAGAGGTATCTGGAAGGTTGTCTTCTCGATTATGACAGAGACAACAGCTAAGGACGGAGCAATCTCCCGTGAAAACGAGGTTAAAGAAACCGTTTATGTCGACGAGGACGGATATACACTCTTCTCTTTCAAGCAGTAAAAATCAATCAATCGCCCGACGAGCTCGGGCGATTTTGTTTAGGTGATATTAATGAATGTTATCGCAAGAATCAAAACGGATTTTCCAACAAAGTTCGGCATACCGAGGCAAAGCGGACTTATTGAAGAATTAAAGGGTACGGTTATTTTTGAGACAAAGTACCGCAATCCCGACGCCCTGCGCGGACTTGAAGGCTTCAGCCACATCTGGCTTATCTGGAAAATTGAAACGAGCGCCTCCTCTGACTGGTCACCGACCGTCCGCCCGCCTAAGCTTGGCGGAAACACGAGGGTGGGAGTTTTTGCATCCCGTTCTCCCTTCCGCCCGAATCCACTCGGACTTTCCTGTGTGAAGCTTGAGAAAATAGAAGAGACCGAAAATTACGGCACCGTCCTCATTGTTTCGGGAGCTGACCCGATGGACGGCACACAAATTGTTGACATCAAGCCGTATGTCCCCTATGCCGACTGTCATACGGATGCGACGGGCGGCTTTGCAAAGGATTCCACGGCACCGAAGCTGAATGTTGAATGTACACAAGAACTGCTTTCTGCACTGCCCGAAGAAAAAAGGAATGCACTTATCCGTGTGCTTGAGCTTGACCCGCGCCCTGCGTATCAGGACGATGAGCAGAGAATCTACGGCTTCGGCTTTGCAGGATTTGAGGTTAAATTCACCGTAAGCGATAACACACTTTATGTAAAAGAAATTATAAAAAGCAAAAACTGACTTTAAGGCAAGAAAAAAGACCGTTGGAAAACCAACGGTCTTTAAAAATTCCATTTGAGAGAGATTATTTAATCTCGATCTGTGCGCCAACTTCTTCGAGCTTAGCCTTGATTTCCTCAGCCTCGTCCTTAGAAACGCCTTCCTTAACAGCCTTGGGAGCGCCATCAACAAGAGCCTTAGCTTCTGCAAGACCAAGACCTGTGATGTCCTTAACAGCCTTAACAACCTTAATCTTCTGGTCGCCAGCGCCTGCAAGGATAACGTCAAACTCTGTCTTCTCCTCTGCTGCCGGGCCTGCTACTGCGGGACCTGCTACAACTGCTGCTGCAGCTGATACGCCGAACTCATCCTCTACTGCGTGTACGAGCTCTGAAAGCTCAAGAACTGAAAGAGTCTTCAACTCTTCAACAATTGCCATAATTTTCTCTGATGCCATGGTGATTTACCTCCATAAAAGTTTTTGTAAATTTTTAAATTAAGTTTGCTGAATTAAGCCTCAGCGGGAGCCTCTGCCTTATCGGCGATTGCCTGAACAGCACGTGCAAAACCAGCGATAGGTGCGCTGAATACATTTGCAACCATAGAGAGCAATGTCTCTCTTGACGGAAGTGTTGCGAGCTCCATGAGCTTATCCATGCTGATAACTTCACCGTCAATGTAACCTGTCTTGAGGTTGAAGTTTTCGTGACTCTCAGCATACTTGTTGAGAATACGAGCAGCTGCAACGTAATCGTCGTTACATGTAGCGATAGCTGAAGTACCGTCGAGAACCTCACTCATTGACTCAAGAGCTGTGCCCTGGATAGCGAGCTTGATAAGAGTGTTCTTAACAACAGTGTACTCAACACCTGCTTCACGAAGCTCTCTACGAAGAGCAGTATCGTCAGCAACTGAGATACCCTTGTAATCTACGATTACACCTGCGCATGAATTGTTGATTCTTTCAGCAACGTCAGCAACTATCTTCTTCTTCTGTTCCAATACGCTTGCACTTGGCATTTTTTTCACCTCTCAAAAATGGGATACGGTGCTATAACGAAAATAATCCCTGCCCACAAACCGTGGACAGGGAACAAACATACAAATTATAGATTAACAGACTTACGCCTGAAAACCTTGTATGCTCCTATCCTCGGCAGGTGGTTAAAAACCGTTACGCATAAAGCACCTGCTGTCTTTGAATAAAGAACAGCTTAGATATAATACCACACGATTTGCACCGTGTCAAGTATTAACGAAAATAAAATTAGTCTGTGATAACAGCCTTAGCCGGGTTGATACGAACGCCGGGGCCCATTGTTGAAGCAACAACACAAGATCTGATATACTGACCTTTTGCAGCTGCCGGCTTTGCTTTCTCGATAGCGCCGAGGAGAACCTTGTAGTTTTCTGCAAGCTTCTCTGCGCCGAAAGAAACCTTACCGATCGGGCAGTGGATGATGTTTGTCTTGTCAAGACGGTACTCAATCTTACCAGCCTTAGCTTCTTCAACAGCCTTAGCTACGTCAGGAGTAACTGTACCAGCCTTGGGTGAAGGCATAAGACCACGAGGACCAAGAACCTTACCAAGACGACCAACAAGACCCATCATGTTGGGAGCTGCGATAGCAACGTCGAAATCAAGGAAACCTTCGCCCTGGATCTTAGCAACAAGATCCTCAGCGCCTACGATCTCAGCACCTGCAGCAGCAGCAGCGTCAGCAGCCTCGCCCTTAGCAAAAACTGCAACTCTTACTTTCTTACCTGTACCGTTGGGGAGTACAACAGCGCCTCTGACCTGCTGGTCAGCGTGACGTGAGTCAACACCGAGACGAACGTGTACTTCAACTGTTTCATCAAACTTTGCGGAAGAAGTCTTGATTGCGAGTTCAAGAGCTTCTGCCGGCTCGTAGAGTGTTGCTCTGTCAACGAGCTTTGCACTCTCTAAATATTTCTTACCGTGTTTCATTAGTTAATTCCTCCCTGAAAAGTGGTTAATCGGATTTTTCCTCCCACGCGGGAGATTAGTCTACAACAGTAACACCCATGCTGCGTGCAGTACCAGCGATCATAGACATAGCTGTCTCGATGTTAGCTGCATTCAAGTCGGGCATTTTCTGTTCAGCGATTTTCCTAACCTGCTCGCTTGTGATTGTTGCTACCTTTGTCTTATTCGGTACGCCTGAGCCGCTCTCAATGCCACATGCCTTCTTGATAAGAACAGCTGCGGGCGGTGTCTTTGTAACGAATGTGAATGTACGGTCTGCATAAACTGTGATTACAACGGGGATGATAAGACCTACGTCGTTCTTTGTACGCTCGTTGAATTCCTTAGTGAATGCCATGATGTTAACACCATGCTGACCTAAAGCAGGACCAACCGGGGGAGCCGGTGTTGCTTTACCTGCAGGGATCTGAAGCTTAATAAAGCCTACTACCTTCTGAGCCATTTTTTGCACCTCCAAAATATGTGGTTCGGCGGAGCAATTGAAAAGTTTTTTGCTCCTCCCACGGGGAACCGGAGTTCCATACCCAAAGGGGTATATAATTAAAGCGAAAACGCTTAATTATCACGTAACACTAACTTAATCGGCAACGACTTCTACCTGGTCGAGCTCAAGTTCAACCAATGTCTCTTTGCCGAACAAAGCAGAAACCGTAACCTTAACCTTGTTGTTTTCAAGATCAATTTCTTCAACAGTTCCTGAGAAACCTTCAAAGATTTCATCAATGATATTGACTGTGTCGCCAACGTTGTAACGAACCTCGACAACCTTCTTTTCAACACCGAGTCTGTAAACCTCCTCCTCAGTAAGGGGAACGGGCTTACCCTCGGGACCTACAAAACCTGTTGCACCGCGTGTTCCGCGGATAACGAGCCATGCTTCGTCGCTGATACGGGGCATATCGTTTTCGTCAAGGAAAGTAGCGATTTTAACCATAACATAGCCGGGGAAGATTTTGCGCTCAACCTCACGTGTCTTACCGTCCTCGCGGACCTCGACAACAGTTTCGGTCGGGATTTTAACTTCCAGAATCTCGTCCTGCATTTTACGGTTTTCCGCAGCTTTCATTACGTTGGATGCTACTTTGTTCTCGTAGCCTGAGTAGGTATGGACAACATACCATCTGGAGTCATTAGACATTGCCTTTCCTCCGTATACTCTGAATTATTCAGCAGCTGTTGTAGTTGTAGAAGCTGCTGCTGTTGTTGTAGTCGTTGTAGTTGTAGTTGAAGCTTCTGTTGTTGTAGTTGTTCTGTTCTCGGCAACGTTGCGGAGAGCATCGATACCGTTTGTAAGACCAAAGTCAACAAGGAAAACTGCAATACCGATTACAGCGATACAAGCGATTGTGATAGCTGTTCCCTTGAGAACATCTTTTGCGCCCGGCCAAGTAATTTTCTTAACTTCGCCTTTGAGGTCTTTGAAGAAGCGTTTGATTACCTCAAGAATATTCTTTCTGTTCTTCTTAGGCTTCTTAGCTGTCTTTTCCTTTTCAGCCTTGGCAATCTTCTTTGCTGCTTCTGAACTTTCTTTGTTAGCCATAGCAGTTAATCCTCCCAGCTTACTTCGTCTCTTTGTGGAGAGTATGCTTCTTGCAGAATCTGCAGTACTTGTTCATCTCCAACCTGTCGGGTGAGTTCTTCTTGTTTTTCATTGTGTCATAATTGCGCTGTTTGCATTCTGTGCATGCGAGTGTAATTTTAACTCTCATTTTTCGGCACCTCCATTTAACCGGATTATCCGGAATTATAAGCCTCCCTCGTAACGGAACAAACACCCTGTAAGTTCCTAAAAGAGGGCACAAAAAAAGAACCCTCTACAAGAGGTAGAGATATTCTAGCAGATATATCAAGTTTTGTCAATAGTTTTTGTGCAATATTTATCAAAGCTGAGGCTTTTGAGTTTTTTCGCAATCAGTTGTGGAACGGCTTTCAACGTGCCACAAAATATGCGAATTGACTTTATTAATTCTATTTGTTAAAATGTGTTGAAGAAAAAATTTTTTGCGTGGCGATATAAAAATGATAAGAATAAACGAAATAAAGCTTCCCCTCGAGGGAACAAACGACGACCTGCTCAGTGCAGCGGCAAAGGCACTGCGTCTGCCCAAAAGAAAGATAACATCAATGACGGTTGCGAAGAAGTCGCTTGATTCCAGAAAGAAGGAAAACCTCTTCTTTGTTTACAGCGTTGATGTCACGGTCGAGGGTGATGAGGCAGAGATCCTTGAAAAGAGCAGGTGCAAAAAAGCAATGCTCACAGAACCCTTTTCATATATTATACCTGAAAACAAAAGAAAAAGCAAGCTCCGTCCTATCGTTGCAGGCTTCGGCCCCGGCGGTATCTGGGCAGCACTGACGCTGGCACGTGCAGGACTGTGTCCTATTGTTCTTGAAAGAGGCCGCGACATTGATGCGCGTACGGCTGACGTCAACCGCTTCTGGCAGACCAAGGTTATTGATGAAACCTCAAACGTTCAGTTCGGTGAGGGTGGTGCAGGTACATTCTCTGACGGTAAGCTGACAACAGGCATCAAGGATAAGCTTTGCAGAAAGGTTTTCCTCGATTTTGTTGAATTCGGTGCTCCCGAAGAAATTCTTTATTCCTGGCGTCCGCATATCGGAACGGACAAGCTCGGTCAGGTTGTAAAAAATATGCGTGAGGAAATCAAGCATCTCGGCGGCGATGTGCTTTTCTCGTGCAAGCTGACGGATATCATCATCGCAAACGGTGTTGTTCACGGTGCGACATATATAAATGAAAAAGGCGAAACCGTTGACCTTGAGACAGACAGCGTTATCCTTGCAGTCGGACATTCGGCAAAGGATACGGTTGAGATGTTATATAATAAAGGTATAGACCTGATGCAGAAGCCCTTCTCGGTCGGTGCAAGAATTGAGCATCCGCGTCAGATGATTGACCGTGCACAGTACGGAGACTTTGCAGGACATCCTGCACTCGGTGCGGCAGACTACAAGCTTTCGTGCCATCCGCCTCACGGCAGGGGTGCATATACATTCTGTATGTGTCCGGGCGGTACTGTTGTTGCGGCAGCAAGTGAAAACGGCGGTGTGGTTGTTAACGGAATGAGCAACTTTGCACGTAATGAGGAAAACTCAAACTCTGCTCTGCTTGTCGGTGTTGAGCCTGAGGATTTCGGCAGCGAGCATCCGCTTGCAGGCTTTAAGCTTCAGCGTGAAATTGAGGAAAAGGCTTTTCGTTGCGGCGGCGGAGATTTCACCGCACCTGCACAGCTCGTCGGAGACTTTCTGCAGAATGTGAAATCGACACAGCTCGGAAGCGTTAATCCCTCCTGTCCGACAGGTGTTAAAATGGGCGATATCCGCGAGGTTCTTCCGAAAAAGGTGACGGACACAATGGCGGATGCAATTGTTAAAATGGGCACACAGCTCAAGGGCTTTGACCTGCCCGATGCGGTGCTTACGGCACCCGAAACACGCTCGTCATCACCCGTAAGAATCCTGCGTGATGAATTTTATCAGGCACTCAAGGTAAGAGGACTCTACCCCTGCGGTGAGGGAGCAGGCTATGCGGGCGGAATAGTGTCTGCCGCAGTTGACGGCATCCGCTGTGCTCACGCAGTTCTGAGTGACGAATTTTAATGATATATATTAATGTATGCAAAACGGACTGTCTCAGATGAGACAGTCCGTTGGTTTTTTGATACTTTTACGGATGAGGTTCGCTATTGCGGTATGCCGCCATAATGCTTTTGAAAATTTCTCCGTTCGACGGCGGTGTCCAAGTAATCGCGTTTGCTCCTGCATCAATCGTGGCTTTGATGCTTTCGTCCGTCGGACCGCCTGTGGCTATAATCGGAATATCTGGATACTCCGCGCGTATCTTGCGCACAATGTCGGGCGTTTTTGCCGCGGCGGAAACATTCAGCACGCTCGCACCCGCTTCAATTCTTGCGCCAATGTCCTCATCTTCACGCACAACGGTAACAATCGTCGGAATATCCACCGTCTGCGAAACGTTATGTACAACCTCGTTCGAGGTCGGCGCATTAAGTACAACACCCATCGCGCCCTGCATCTCGGCATAATTCGAAAGATTGAGCACACGCTGTCCCTGCGTGAGACCGCCGCCCACCCCGACAAATACAGGAATGTCTGATGCCTGCAAAATAGCCTGCGTTATCACAGGCTGGGGGGTGAACGGATAGACCGCTATCACGGCATCCGCATTTACGTTTCTTATTATTGCAACATCGGTCGAAAAGACCAACGATTTTATTCTTTTACCGAAAACTGTAATTCCGCTGCACTCGCGGATGATTTCGGGTACACGCAACGAAAATTTCCTCAAAGTTCCGTCAATCGGCTTCGGATACACCTTCGCCACCTCATCACTTCCTTTTATTTTTCTATATTGTAACATAAAAAAGACGATTACGTGTTAAGTAATTATTAACAACCTTACCACTATTTGTTAATATACCGCACGGCACTTGAAAATTTCGTCAAAACATAGTAGAATTATTTTATTCTTTGAACAGCGAGGGTTTTGCTATGCTTTCGGAAAAAATACAGAAAATTTTACTTGAGGTGCAGAAGCCGGGGCGTTATGTCGGCGGTGAGCTTAACAGCGTTGTCAAGGATAAGGACAGCGTTGCTGTCCGCTATGCCTTCTGCTTCCCCGACACTTACGAAATCGGTATGTCTCACCTCGGAATGAAAATACTTTATTCCGTCGTCAACAACCGTGACGATGCGTGGTGCGAGCGTGTTTTTGCACCCGACAACGATATGGAAGAAAAAATGCGTGAGCAGAATGTTCCGCTCTGGGCGCTTGAAAGCGGAGACGATGTCAAGGATTTTGACCTTATCGGCTTCACTCTGCAGTACGAGCTGAGCTTTTCCAATGTTCTTAATATGCTTGACCTTGCAGGCGTACCCCTTTATTCAAAGGACAGACCTGACATGACTCCGATTGTTGTTGCAGGTGGTCCGTGCGCGTGTAACGCCGAGCCGATGTCAGATTTTATCGACGTGTTTATGCTCGGTGACGGCGAAGAGACAACGGACCTTCTTATTTCACTTGTTAAAAAACATAAAGAAGCGGGCTCTTCCAAGCTTGATTTCCTTCGTGATGTTGCTCAGCACAAGGGCTTTTACGTGCCTGCGTTTTATGATGTCGAATACAACGCTGACGGTACAATCAGCAGCGTAACCGCAAAGGAAACTGCACCCGAAAAGGCTGAAAAAGCTATCGTTTCGGATATGGATAAGGCGGTTTACCCTGAAAAATTCATTGTTCCGTCAATTGAGGTCGTTCACGACAGAGTAACAGCAGAGATTTTCCGCGGCTGTATCCGTGGTTGCCGATTCTGTCAGGCAGGCTTCCTCTACAGACCTATACGCGAAAAATCGCCCGAGGTTGTTGAGGAGCAGTGCAAAAAGCTCTGCGAAACCTCAGGCTATGACGAAATCTCACTCTGTTCACTCAGCACAAGTGACTATACGGGACTTCAGCCCCTTCTCAACTCTATGCTCGACTGGACAACAAAGGATAAAATCAACATCGCCCTCCCCTCTCTGCGTGTTGACAATTTCTCCGACGAGCTTATGGAAAAGCTTGCCGTTGTGCGCAGAAGCTCACTGACCTTTGCTCCCGAAGCAGGTACACAGAGACTGCGTGACGCTATAAATAAAAATGTAACTGAAGAGGATGTTATGTCCACCGTTGACAAGGCGTTTGCAGGCGGTTGGACGGCTGTCAAGCTCTACTTTATGATCGGTCTTCCGACCGAGACGCTTGACGACGTTGCAGGTATTGCACAGCTCGGTCAGAAGGTTGTTGACGAATTCTACCGTCTGCCCGACAGACCGAAGGGCAAGGGTGTACAGGTAAGCATCAGCGCTTCGTCCTTTGTTCCGAAGCCGTTCACTCCGTTCCAGTGGGAGCCTCAGGACACACAGGAAATGCTTGCCGAGAAACAGGAGCATCTTATGGCAAGCGTTACAACAAAGAAAATCAAGATTTCCACCCACACAACACAGACAAGCTTTATGGAGGGTGTTCTTGCACGCGGTGACAGACGTCTTTCAAAGGTTATCGAGCTTGCGTGGAGAAAGGGATGTAAATTTGACAGTTGGGATGACCAGTTCAGATACGACAAATGGATGGAAGCCTTTGAAGAGGCAGGAATTGACCCTGTTTTCTATGCTAACCGCCGCCGTGACTATGACGAAATCCTTCCGTGGGATCACCTTGATTACGGTGTAAGCAAGACCTTCCTTATAAACGAAAACAAAAAAGCTCACGAAAGTGTGACAACTCCGCACTGCAGAATCAAATGTGCAGGCTGCGGTGCAAATAAACTTAACGGAGGTAAGTGTGATGCGCTCAGTAAGGCTTAATTTCTCCAAAACAGGCAGAGCGATTTACATCTCTCACCTTGACGTTAACAGAATGATGACACGTGCCGTTCGCCGTGCACAGCTGCCGATGTGGTATACCGAGGGCTTCAATCCCCATCCGTACATCGCATTCGCATTACCGCTTTCACTCGGTCAGTCAAGCGACTGCGAATATATGGATATCCGTATTGAGGGTGATATGACGGACGAGGAAATCAGGCAGAGACTCAATGCCACCCTTCCTGAGGGCATCAGCATCCTCAGCGTCGGTGCTCCCGTGCATGATGCAAAGGACATTTCCGCTGCACAGTATTTTGTCAAAATTATTTTTGAAACAGATGCCGAGGCATCGCTCTTCTGCGAAAAAGCGGATGAGCTGATGAAAGGTGCCGAGCTGATTGCGGAAAAGCCCGGCAAAAAAGGTCACCGTAAGATTATGAAGCAGGTAAATCTTATTGATTTCATTTTTGAAAGAAAAATCACCTGTACGGGCAATGTTGTTAACCTTCAATGCTCCCTTGCAGCAGGAAATACCAACAATCTTAACCCCACATTGTTGGTTGAAACTATTGAGAATTGTGTCGGTATTCACCACAAGCAACTATATGTTGTACGCAAAAAACTCATTACAAAAAATAATGAAATTTTCCGCTGATTTTTTTCAAAAAAAACTTGCAATCCGTAAATCTTTGTGATAGTATATTAGAGCATTTCTGACCACCACGGGATAAGTATGCCCTGTGGCGGGGTTTAATGCCCAACATTAAAGCGGACGGTCCTCTGAAGAGTAATCTTGTACGAACGCCTGAAATTCTATGGGAGGTGTCTGTAATGGACGCACTTAAGTTAATCGCACAGGACAGCCTCAAGCCTGAGGTTTCCGAAGCAATCAAAGTCGGTAACACTGTTAAAATCTGGGTTAAGATTCGCGAAGGCGAAAGAGAAAGACTCCAGGCTTTTGAAGGTACAGTAATCGCTCGTAAGGGCAGCGGTGTTTCCGAGACCTTTACTGTTCGTCGTGTATCTTACGGCGTTGGTGTTGAGAGAGTCTTCCCGATTCACTCCCCCAATGTTGATAAGGTAGAGCTTATCAGAACAGGTAAGGTACGCAGAAGCAAGCTCTACTATCTGCGTGACAGAGTCGGTAAGGCTGCAAAGGTTAAGCAGCAGATCGGCTAATAATCAAGAGCTGAGGGTACGCAACGTACCGTGGGGTATGGGAGGCTTTCGCTTCACCATGCCCCTTTTCTTTACAACTGATTCTTATTTATATATACCGGAGGTAACGCTATGTTTTTAAGCAAGCGTCGCGTTCAGCTTGAACGTACTGAATACCTTACAGACGGAATGACACCTGAGCAGGCAAAAAAACACAAGACAAAGTGGCTTCGCATTTTTGACCTGTGCAGCTCGGTTGCAACTGCAATCATCATCATTTTTGTTGTGTTCACTTTCGTCTGCCGTCCGACAAGCGTTGTCGGCACTTCCATGGTCCCGACTCTGCAGAACGGTGACTGGCTTATCACTATGCCTAAAAGTGAGTATGTCTACGGTGACATCGTTGTTGTAACACAGCCTAACGTTCACAACGAGCCGCTTATCAAGCGTGTTATTGCGGTTGAGGGTCAGACAGTTGACATCAACTTCACCTCAGGTCAGGTTTTCGTCAACGGTGTCGAGCTTCACGAGGATTATATTGCTGACCTTACACACACCTCTTCGGATGTGTCATTCCCGCTTGTTGTTCCGAAGGGCAAGGTATTTGTTATGGGTGACAACCGTAACCATTCATCCGACAGCCGAACAAGCGGTGTCGGATTTATCGATACAAGATACATTCTCGGTAAGGCAACCTTCAGAATTCTGCCTTTCGGTGAATTTGATATTTACGAAAATTTTAACCCCGGTGAATAATTATGGAAAACGCAGCTCCCGTTAACGAAACAACTGAACAGAAAAAAGAAAAGTACGGGTTTGTAAACTTTGTTTACGATATGGTTTCGATTTTTGCTACCGCCATGGTGATGATTGCGGTTCTTTTTACCTTTGTGATTCGTTTTGTAGGTGTTGACGGCGACTCTATGGAGCCCACACTTCAGAACAATGACTGGCTTATCGTGTCCGCCTTCAATCCGGAAATCGAGCACGGTGACATCGTAATCAGCACTCAGCCCAACGCCTTTGACGAGCCTCTTGTAAAAAGAGTTATCGCAAAGGGCGGTCAGACTGTGGACATCGACTTTGAAACCGGTGCGGTTTATGTTGACGATGTTCTGCTTGACGAGCCGTACATCGCAGACCTTACGCACACCTCGGAGGGTGTCACCTTCCCGTTGATTGTTCCCGAGGGAACACTTTTCCTGATGGGAGATAACCGTAACGACTCGACAGACAGCCGTTCACCTATGGTCGGTTGTGTTGACGAAAGGTATGTTCTCGGTGTTGTTCAGTACCGTATTATGCCTGAATTTACAAAATTTAATTAACAAATATTCAGGGGGCTTATTACAAAAGCTCCCGTTTTTACAATACAGGAGAAAACTATGAGTGATTATCAGAAGCAGACCGTTCAATGGTTTCCCGGTCATATGGCAAAGACACGCAGACTTATCAAGGAAAGTCTGTCCCGCGTGGACTGCGTAACGGAAATTCTTGACGCAAGAATTCCCCTTGCAAGCCGTAATCCCGAAATTGAAGAAATAACCGCAAAAAAGCCGCGTATCATCCTTCTTAACAAATGTGATATGGCGGATGAAAAAGTGACTGCAGACTGGATAAAATATTTTAAGGCACAGGGTGCGGAAGCGCTGGCTGTTGACTGCAGAACAGGTAAGGGACTTAACGGCTATCACGCACTTGTGCGTAAGGTTCTTGCAGACAAAATTGAAGCTAACAACGCCCGCGGAATGGTCGGTAAGGCACTGCGCGTTATGGTTGTGGGTATTCCGAACACGGGTAAATCCTCTTTTATCAACAAAATGGCGGGCAGAGTCCGTGCAAAGGTTGCCGACAAGCCCGGTGTTACAACAAGCAACCAATGGTTTTTCATCGGTAACGGTATCGAGCTGCTCGACACTCCCGGTGTTCTCTGGCCAAAATTTGACGATCCTGTTGTAGGTGACAAGCTCGCTTTCATCGGATCCGTGAAGGATTCCGTTCTCGACATTGAAACGATGGCTGTGCGTCTTATCGACGTGCTTCGTGACGGCTACCCCGACCGCCTTGCAGAAAGATACAAAATCTCTGACTTTGAGGATTTGCAGTCGTGGGAAATTCTCGAGCTTATCGGCAGAAAAAGAGGTATGCTCATAAGCGGCGGCGAAGTGAACACGGAAAGAGCATCAGTTATGCTTCTTGATGAGTACCGCGGAGGTAAGCTAGGCAGAATCTCCATGGAATTTCCAAAATAACATTAAAAACCAAATTTATAAATTTATTTTTGATTAGTTCACAAATTAGACAAAATAAGACTTATAATAATAATTGAAAGTATAAATTGGAGGGAAAGACTATGGCAACAGAAAAAATTCTTGTAGTTGACGATGACAACAATATATGCGAATTGCTTCGACTCTACCTCGAAAAAGAGGGTTATGCCGTAAGCCTTGCTCACACAGGTATGCAGGCTATACGCGTGTTTACAGAGCAGCAGCCCGACCTTATGCTCCTTGATATTATGCTCCCCGAGCTTGACGGTTGGCAGGTATGCCGTGAAATCAGAAAAAATTCCGACAAGCCTATAATTATGCTCACTGCAAAGGGCGAAACCTTTGATAAGGTTCTCGGTCTTGAGCTTGGTGCAGACGACTATATCACAAAGCCGTTTGAAGCCAAAGAGGTTCTTGCAAGAATCAAGGCTGTTCTCCGCCGTTCTGCAAACTCAGTGCGTGCCGAGGCAGCGGAGGAAATCAAGCAGGTTTCGTACGACAATCTCACAATCAACCTTACAAACTACGAGCTTACGGTCAAGGGTAAGCGTGTGGACGCTCCCCCGAAGGAAATGGAGCTTCTTTACCACCTTGCAAGCAACCCGAACAGAGTTTTCACCCGTGACCAGCTTCTTGATGAGGTGTGGGGCTTTGATTACTACGGTGACAGCCGTACGGTTGACGTTCACGTTAAGAGAATCCGTGAAAAGCTTGAGGATGTTTCCGACAAATGGGAGCTCAGAACCGTATGGAGTGTCGGTTATAAATTTGAAACCAAGGACTGATAGTCTATGGGCAACCGCAAAATAAAAAGTGGAACAAAGATTTTCCGGAAATACCTGATGGTTATAACATCGGTTATCCTTGCAAGTGTTATTTTGCTTTGCACGGTTTACCTTTTTCTTGTTACCCGCCACTGGAATTCCGAACAGATCGATACACTTCAGCACAATTCAAACATAATAGCTCAGAATGCACAGGATGTTCTTGTCCGTTTTAATCCCGGTGAACAGGGTACGCAGACGGACATCACTCCCCTTTCGGTGATATGCAACACCATGCGAATTATGTCCGAGGCGATTGATGCAGACATTTTCATTACAGATATGAACGGCAAGGTTGTTGTATGTAAGGAAATGATCGACGAAAGGTTCAATTTCTCGGGTGAACACCGCTGTATGCTGCACGACCGTTACCGTATCAGTCCCGATATAATCGAAAAAGCATCGGTCGGTAACTTTGTTGACACATCACGGCTCGGCGGAACTTTCATAAACAATCAGATTACCTCTGCCTCGCCCATTGTTTTCAACAACAAGCCTGTTGCAATTGTTTTTGCAACCGAGCCTATTACAATGAGCTGGTACAGCTACGCAAAGCGTATAATGGAGGTTTTCCTTTCTGCCGCACTTCTTGCTCTTGTGGTTTCTTTCCTTATGGTTTACTTCCTTTCCTACCGTTTTACACGGCCGCTTAAGGAAATGTCAACCGCAATACGCCACTATGCCGAGGGTGACTTCAGCTATAAGGTAAAGGTCAGGGGCAACGATGAGGTTGCCGAGCTGGCACAGGCTTTCAACAGTATGGCGCAGTCGCTTTCGTCACAGGAAAGCTCAAGAAGAAGCTTTGTTGCAAACGTTTCGCACGAGCTTAAAACTCCGATGACCTCAATCGGCGGTTTTATTGACGGTATTCTTGACGGCACAATCAGCGAGGACAAGCACGACTATTATCTGCGCATTGTTTCCGATGAGGTCAAGCGTCTTTCGCGCCTTGTGACGGGTATGCTGAATATGTCAAAAATTGAAGCGGGCGAAATGCAGATAAACGTCAGAAGCTTTGACCTGAGTGCAGATATTTTCAAAACTCTTCTGAGCTTTGAGAAAAAAATAAACGATAAATCCATTGAGATTGTCGGACTTGATACGATGCAGAGCATCACCGTCAACGCAGACGAGGATATGCTGATGCAGGTTATCTATAATCTTATTGATAATGCAGTCAAGTTCACGCCCAACGGCGGATATATATTTATAAAAGACTATAAGGACAGCGAAAAAACCTTTGTCAGCATACGCAACAGCGGTGACGGCATCGAGCGTGATGAATTGCCGAAAGTTTTTGAGCGTTTTTATAAAATTGACCGTTCAAGAAGCTTTGATGTCAAGGGTGCAGGTCTCGGCCTCTTCCTTTGCAAAAGTATAATCGAGCTTCACGGCGGTGAAATAAGGGTAGACAGTAAGGTCGGCGAATACACAGAATTTGCCTTCTGGATTCCCAATAATATTTAAAAATCATCTCGCAAGAGACAGGAGGAAAATATATGAGTGACGAGAGAGGTTTTATCCCCGAAGAGGAAACCAACAGCTCATCCCGACAGAATAATGTAAACGACGGCACATATCATTACGGCCGTCAGTATTACGAAGAGCATAAGACGGACGGCAACTTCAGTCAGTTCCGCGATCCCGTTGAAGAGGACATTCCAAAGGTGGAGGCAGAGCCTGCTTACAGTCCTTATTCAAATCAGGATTATTCACAGAACACATATTATTCTGCACCGCAGAATTCCGATCAGGAGCCTGAAAAGAAGAAAAAGAGCAAGGGCTTCAAGGGCTTTATGATAGCTGTTGTTGCAATTATTGTGTGTGTGGCTCTGCTTATCGGTATTTATCCGAAGCTTGCAGGTAACAAAAACGATAATCCTTCCGTTAAGGGTGACGATACAACTCTCAACATCAGCGACGTACCGTCAATTGATAAAAGCTCAGAAAGTCTTTCTACAATTGAGATTGCCGAAAACGCTGAAAAAATCAATGTAGGCATCCTCATTTACGGCAAGGTTCAGTCCTTCCTCTCCAACTCAACAAATTCGCTTGTAGGCGAAGGCTCGGGCATTATTATGAGTGAGGATAAGAGCGGTAAATACACTTACATTCTCACCTGCGCCCACGTCATCAAGGAAGCAGGCACAGACGGATACACTATCACTGTTCAGGATTCCGAGGGCAACACTTATGACGGTATTCTTGTCGGCTTTGATTTAAAGACCGATATCGGTGTTATCAAAATTGCTAAAACAGGTCTTACAAAGGCTGACTTCGGTGATTCCTCAACTCTTCGCAAGGGTCAGAAGGTATACGCTATCGGCAACCCCGGCGGTATGGAGTTTTTCGGTTCCTTCACAGATGGTATGATTTCTTCAATCGACCGTCCCATCAGCAGTGAAAGCGGATACGAAATGAACTGTATCCAGCATACAACTCCGATTAACTCAGGTAACTCGGGCGGTGCTCTTCTTAACGAATTCGGTCAGGTTATCGGTATCAACTCGTCAAAGATTGTAAGCACAGGCTACGAGGGTATGGCTTTCACAATTCCCATCACGGATGCTAAGCCGATTATTGACGACATTATCGCAAACGGTTATGTTACTGACAGACCAAAGCTCGGTATCTCCTACACTCCTGCAATGCAGTATCAGCAGTTTGCAATGATAATCAAGCTCAAGGATCTTCCTGCAGGCTCACTTATCATCAGAGAGATTAATCCCGACAGCTCACTTGCTAAAACTGAGGCTGAGGTTTATGACCTTATTATTGCCGTTAACGGTGAAAAACTCGACACGGCAGACGTGCTTCTTGACAAGATTGAAAACGGCAAGGTCGGCGACCAGCTGAAGTTCACTCTCTGCAGAATCATTGATGATAACTACAGAATTGAGGAATTTGAGGTTACTGCAACTCTTGTTGAGGACACAGGCACAAGCACCGAAACTCAGGAGCAAACAACTCAGAATTACTGGGAACAGTATTTCAATAACGGATTCTAAATAACACAGGCACTCACCACTACGGGTGGGTGCCTTTTTAAAAGGGGTATAAAAATGTACGACGTAATATCTCTGGGCGAAATACTCATTGATTTTACCTCACAGGGTAAAAATACAGACGGACAAAGACTTTTTGCACAGAATGCGGGCGGTGCACCTGCCAATGTTGCCGTTGCGGTTGCAAGACTCGGAGGCGACGCAGCCTTTATAGGCAAGACGGGTGCTGATATGCACGGCAGATTTCTCAGATCAACGCTTGAAAGCAACGGTGTCGACTGTACTTATCTTTATGAAGACAAAAATCATTTCACGACACTCGCCTTTGTTGACCTGAAGGATAACGGAGAAAGGGAATTTTCCTTTGCCCGTATGCACGGTGCAGACAAGATGCTTACAAAAGATGAGGTTCCTGAAGATATAATAAAGTCAGGCAGAATTTTTCATTTCGGCTCAGTGTCGCTTACCGATGAGCCGTCACGCTCAGCAACGCTTTACGCTGCGGAGTGTGCAAAAAACGCAGGTGTTATTGTTGCCTATGACCCGAATTACAGGGCATCCTTATGGAAAAACGAAAAAACGGCAAAAAAAGAAATGCGCAATGCATTGAAATTTGCCGATATGGTAAAAATATCCGAAGAGGAAACAGAGCTTCTTACCGATGAAACAGACTTTGAAAAAGCGGCAGAAAGGCTGATTGACAGCGGAGTTAAAATTGCCGTGGTCACACTCGGTGAAAAGGGTGCTTATGTAAGAACAAAGGACGGCGGAAAATTTGTTGAAGGATTTAAAGCAAATGCTGTTGACTGCACAGGTGCCGGCGATGCCTTCTGGGGCGCGTTTTTGGTTTGGTTTGCAAAATTCAAGAAGTTTCCGGACGAAATTACTCTTGAAAATGCCGCATTTTTTACCAACTTCGGCAATTCTGCAGGAAGCCTTTGCGTAGAAAAATACGGAGCTATTCCGTCTTTACCCTATCAGCTCAATGTAGTAGAAAGAATTGTCAATAAAAAGTAACCGGATTCTTAAAAATCCGGTTTTCTTTTTTCAATTGACTTCATCCTATTAAATGTGGTATTATAAATTGATTAAATGTACAAATAAATGTAGAGGATGAGAAAGTTGAGAAAAACTGTTATTGAACCTAACGGCCGTAACTTTCAGTATTGGAAGGATATCTGGAATTACAGAGAGCTCGCTCTGAACTTTGCAAAACGAGATGTAACCGTCCGCTATAAGCAGACACGAATCGGTCTTGGTTGGGCTGTAATTGCCCCGATTATTAATGTTTTTGTTATGACATTTATTTTCGGTAACCTTGCAGGACTTGAATCTGACGGTAATGCTCCTTATTTTGTAATGGTTTATGCAGGAACAATTCCATGGGGTCTCTTCTCAAAGGCAATTACCAGCGTCTCAAGTACCTTTATAACTAATGCCGATATTATGAAAAAGGTTTATTTTCCGAGATTAATATCTCCTATCGGCACTTCTATCGCCCATGTTATTGACAGCCTTGTTGCACTGAGCATCCTTTTAATAATGATGCTTATTATGGGATATTTTCCTTCTGTAAAATTTTTACTTTTCCCTGTTTTCTTCCTTATTTGTCTTTTGCTTGGCTCGTCACTCGGTCTTTTCCTTTCTTCATTCAATGTAAAATGGCGTGACCTTTCACAGATTATCCCGTTCGCAATTTCTGTAGGTCAGTATCTCACCCCTGTTGCTTATTCAATTGATTCAATTCCCGAGAATTTCCGTTTAATCTATTCTCTCAATCCTGCAACAGGTGCTATCAATGCATTCAAATGGTGCCTTATAAAGGATATGCCGTTTGATTGGACATCCTTTATTATTACAATCGTGTGGATTATTTTCCTCTTTCCTATCGGCATATACTTTTTCAGAAAAACAGAACGTACATTTGTTGATATAGTCTGATGTGAGGTATTCTTATGAAAGAAAAACCTGTTGTTTTAAAAATTGAAAATATCAAAAAAAGATATAAGATAAAGGTTATTAAAAAAAAGCCTGAAAATAAAATTGACAGCGCCAAGCTGGCTTTAAAATCTTTTTTGAATCCTAATAGCAATAAGGAAGATTTCTGGGCACTCAGCGGTGTTAATTTTAATGTTGAACAGGGTGAAAAAATCGGTATTATCGGAAAAAACGGTGCAGGCAAATCAACCCTTCTCAAAATTATTTCAAGAATTACAGAGCCGACAGACGGCAGAATTGAAATGCTCGGTAAAATTTCTTCCATGCTCGAGGTCGGAACAGGCTTTAACAGTGAGCTTACAGGCCGTGAAAATGTGTATCTCAACGGCGCAATCCTCGGAATGACCAAAGCTGAAATTGATGCAAAATTTGACGAAATTCTTGAATTTTCTGAGGTCGGAAAGTTTATCGACACACCTGTAAAGCGTTATTCAAGCGGAATGTTTGTCCGCCTTGCTTTTGCCGTTGCCTCTCATCTTGAGCCGGACATCCTTCTTGTTGACGAGGTTCTTGCCGTTGGTGACACGCGCTTTCAAAAAAAATGTATTGATAAAATGCTCGAGATTGCCGCAAGCGGCAAAACAATTCTTTTTGTCAGTCATCAGATGAATACCATCCGCCAGCTTTGTGACAGAGTTATTGTTTTGAGCAAAGGTAAGGTGATTTTTGACGGTGATGTTGAAGAGGGTATAAAAATATACAACAGTGATATTTATACCGAGAAAAAACTCCACTACGAGTATAAAAATCTTCATCGTTCTCAAGCAAAAGAACTCGATAAGGCCGAAGTTTTGTCTCTTGATATTCTTAATACTGACACTTGTGTATATAAGGTTAATGAATCTATTGATTTTAATATAAAAGTAAATATCAAGATACATGATCTGGGTGATATAAGCTTAAGAGCTTTCTTCTGGCAGAATGACGACTCTCCTGTTTCTGTTTGCTTTTCAAAGCCTTTTGCAAACATAAACACTCCGGGTGAATATAATTTTAATGTAAAAATTACCGATCATCATCTTAATCCTGGTGTATATAAAGCAACCTTGAACCTGCTTGGCGGCTCTTCAAGAGTTAACGAAAATAATCTTGACTATATTTCTCCGGCATTTGTTTTTGAAGTAGTCAATGAAGACGGAACAGCTACTTTGTGGGCCAGAGACTGGGGACGCTGTAACTTTAAAAATCTTGAAATCAATCCTATTTAAAATTTAAAATAATATAATAAAAATCCTGCAATATCTTAAAAAATTTTGCAAATTTACTTGATAAATAAAGCAGAATATATTATAATAATAATCTAGATATTGCAGGCGATTTATCGAAGCATTATTTCAGTCATGTGGTGTGTTGGTCCTGTGCGACGGGGTGCCACGAACCATGTCAGGCGGGGAACCGAGCAGCATTAAGAGGTTAACACCGTGCGACACAGTCCGGCCTGCGCACCATATGACTGAGATAATGCTTTTTTATTTTTCAGAAAAGCAGGTGAGTTTTTTGTACAGAGTTCTATACCGTAAATGGAGACCGCAGACATTTGCAGATGTTGTCGGTCAGGAGCATATAACCTCTACCCTTGCGCACGAGGTTGAATCGGGTAAGGTTTCGCACGCTTACCTTTTTACAGGCTCCAGAGGTACGGGTAAAACAACCTGCGCAAAAATACTTGCAAAGGCTGCAAACTGCCTTAACCCCGTTGACGGAAATCCGTGTAACGAATGCTCCGTCTGTAAGGGTCTTGATGACGGTACAATTCTTGACGTTATAGAAATTGACGCTGCAAGTAACAACGGTGTTGATAATATCCGTGACCTCAGGGAAGAGGCAAACTACACTCCCGTCCACACAAAGTACCGTGTGTACATCATTGACGAGGTGCATATGCTTTCTATCGGTGCCTTCAACGCACTGCTCAAAACTCTTGAGGAGCCACCCGCACACGTCAAGTTCATCCTTGCAACAACGGAAGTGCACAAGCTTCCTGCAACCATTCTTTCAAGATGTCAGCGCTTTGATTTTCACAGAATCACGCCCGAAAATATTTCTTCGCGTCTTCGCTATGTTGCAGAATGCGAAAATATTGAGCTTGAGGACGATGCAGCAATTCTTATTTCAAGAATTGCAGACGGTGCAATGCGTGATGCACTCTCAATCCTTGACAGATGCTCGGGTATCACAAACCACGTCACAACTGATGTTGTAAGTAACGCTGCAGGTCTTGCGGGTAAGGATTATCTTTTTGATCTTGTTGAAAATATAAACAACAATAATCCTGCCGAGGTGCTTTCAATCGTTGCAAAGCTTCACAACGATTCCTGCGATATGGAAAGACTCTGCACAGAGCTTATCAACCATTACCGCAACCTTATGATAATTAAAACGGTCAAAAATCCGCAGAAGCTTATCGTCTGCACCGACCTTGACCTTGAGCTTTATAAAAAGCAGGCAGACAAAACCACACTTTTCAAGATTCTTTCCTGCATTACAACGCTTGAGGAATGTGCAGCAATGCTCAAGTCCTCTTCAAACAAGCGTACACAGATGGAAATGAGCGTAATAAAGCTCTGTATTCCCGATATGTCAGGCGACAATACAGCAATTCTTGCAAGAATTGAACGCCTTGAAAATATGCTCAAGGGCGGAAAAATTACCGTCGGAGCAAAACAGGAAAATACCGAAAAAGAAAAGCCTGTTGAGACAAAAGCAGAAGAGAAAAAGGAAGAAATTCCTCTTCCTCCTCCCCCGCCCGAGACTGAATCCCCGGCTGCGGCTGATACCTCAACTGACACAGACACTCTTTTCACCGGTTGGGGTGAGGTACTTGAAAAGCTCAATGTTACAGACAAACCTCTTCTTGGTATTTTAGGTACATCCTCAGCTTATATCAGGGGCGATTTTCTTCTTATCAAGTGTGATAATCCTGTATTCTCACAGTTTATCCGTCAGGGAAGTCACGCAAATGCAATCAAAATTGCGGTTTATGAGGTGACAGGCAAAAAATTCCGTCTCGGCATTTATAAATCGGAAGAAAGCAAGGCAATCAAAAATGATCCCCTTGCAGATTTAGTAAGTAAAATAAATAATCTTTGATACGAAAGGAAAGTTATAATATGAAAGCAAGAATTCCCAACGCACCCAGTCAGGGTAATATGATGAAGCAGATTCAGAAAATGCAGGAGGATATGGAGCGTATCCAGGCAGAGGTTGAAGCAAGCGAATATTCAGCATCTGTCGGTGGCGGTGCAGTTGAGGTTACCGTTAACGGCTCACACGAGGTTCTCTCTGTTAAAATGAAGCCCGAGGTTGTTGACCCCGAGGATATCGATATGCTTGAGGATCTTCTTATTTCTGCTCTTAATGAGAGCATCCGCAAGGCTAACGATGCAATGTCACAGGGTATGGAAAAGGCTAAGGGCGGACTTTCAATCCCGGGTCTTTTCTGATGGCACGTAACGTTGTTCCTCTTGCCAACCTTATTGAGCAGTTTGAAAGACTGCCCGGTATAGGACATAAAAGTGCGCAGAAGCTCGCCTTTCACATCCTTAATATGACGGATGCGGAGGCTAAAAAATTTGCTGATACAATAATCCTTGCGCACGAAAAAATTCACCGTTGCTCAGTCTGCTGTGACCTTACCGATTCGGACACCTGCAACATCTGCCTTGACGAAAAAAGAGACCACACAACAATCTGCGTGGTCGAAAATTCAAAGGATGTTATTGCAATTGAGCGCACACGCGAATATAACGGAATGTATCACGTTCTTCACGGCTCAATTTCCCCGATGAACGGCATCGGCCCCGATGAAATTACGATTAAAGAGCTTCTTAACAGACTCTCTGACGACACGGTGAAAGAAATTATTATGGCAACAAACCCGACAGTTGAAGGTGAAGCAACTGCAATGTATATTTCAAGGCTTATAAAGCCCCTCGGAATCAAGGTTTCGCGTCTTGCATACGGTGTGCCCGTAGGTGCAGACCTTGAATATGCCGATGAAATCACACTTACAAGAGCGATTGAAGGAAGACAGGTTCTATAAAATATTCCACACTTTCTTTAACATTCTTTCCACAACCTTCCACACTTTCAACAGTGATTTTTATTTAACAAATTTTTCCACAAATTATAAACAACGGGAATGTTTAAAACTTTGTCGAAAAAAACTTGATAATAAAGGCTTGTACGACTTTTCCACACTTTAAACAGCCCCTACTACTACTACTTAAATATATATATAATATTTATATTAAATTTCCTGAACGGAGGAATTAAAATGAAATTCGTCTGCGAAACAGCAACACTTTCCACAGCCTGTCAGAATGTTCAGAGAGCAGTTTCTGCCAAGTCATCAATACCCGGTACAGAAGGTATTCTTATCAAGGCAGAAAATAACGGTCTCAATCTTACAGGCTATGACCTTGAAATAGGTATCAATACAACAATCTATGCAAAAATTGAACAGGCGGGTTCAATTGTACTCAATGCTAAGGTTCTTTGCGAAATTCTTCGCAGAATTCCGAATCAGACAGTTACAATCGAATGCGATGACAGAAATTTTGCAATTATCCGCAGCGGTGACATTAAATACGAAATTATGGGTATTTCTGCAGAGGATTATCCTGAATTGCCGACTGTTCAGGGCGGATTTACAATCAATATCAACAGAAAAATGCTTTCCGAAATGGTTAAGCAGACAATTTTTGCCGTTGCTGTTACAGATGCAAAGGTTGTTTATACAGGTATCAAGTTTGAAATTTCTGACGGTGAAATCAAGCTTATAGCTGTTGACGGCTTCAGAATGGCTATCCGTACAGAAAAAATTGATTATCACGGTGAGGATATCACATTCATTGTTCCCGCAAAGACAATGTCAGAAATTATCAAGCTTTCTGTTGAAGATGCGGAAAACGAAGAAGGAATTGTTTCACTCGGTCTGGGCAGCCGCCACATTATTTTTGAAGTTAACGGCTACAGTATAATTTCCCGTCTTCTTGAGGGTGAATTCCTTAACTATAAGTCAACTATCCCCGTTTCTGTTTCAACAAGCGTTGAGGTTGACACAAGAAGTCTTATCGACAGTATCGAAAGAACATCACTTATTATTACAGACAGAACAAAGAGCCTTATCAACTGCGTTTTTGACACTGATTTTATCAGAATTTCAAGTATTGCAGCACTCGGTACGGCTAACGATAAAGTTTCTGCAGATATTGAGGGCAACAGAGTTGAAATCGGATTCAACAACCGCTATCTTCTTGATGCACTCAAGGCATGCAACACTGACAGAGTAAAAATTCAGCTCAACGGTGCAATTTCACCGATTCTTATTCTTCCGACCGAGGGTGAAAGCTTTATCTTCCTTGTTCTTCCCGTGAGGTTGAAGAAAAATGATTGATAAAAGAAAAATCAGATTAAAAATTAAAGAAAAACCCGTTATTCAGAAGAGCATCCATACTGAATTTATCCGACTTGATGCATTTTTGAAGCTTTGCGATGCAGTTCAGTCGGGCGGACACGCAAAAATTGTTATTCAGGACGGAGAAATCAAGGTTAATAACGAGGTCTGCACCCAGAGAGGAAAAAAGCTTCATCCGGGTGACAAGGTAGAATTTGAAAATACGGTTTACGAGATAGTTTGATATGAATATTGAAAACCATGTAATCAGGAATTTCCGGAACATCGAGCATATTGAAATTGAACCTGTGAACGGAATCAATGTAATTTACGGCGAAAACGGTCACGGTAAGACTAATATTATCGAAAGCATCTGGATGTTTACGGGATGCAACAGCTTCAGAACAAGAAAAAACACCGAGCTTATAAAAAAAGACACGGATTTTTCTGAAATTTATATGGATTTCTTTTCTTATGAAAGACAGCAGAATGCAAAACTGATTATAAACAGTCAGAAGGAAGCATATCTGAACGGAATCAAACAAATCTCGCCGAGAAAATTTTTGGGAGAATTTCAGGCGGTGGTTTTTTCACCGTCTGTTCTTTCTGTTATAAAAGACGGCCCGTCAGAAAAGAGAAAGTTTCTTGACATCGCAATAAGCCTTGTGAAGCCGAATTACGCAGTTTTACTTTCAAAGTATAACAAGGCTATATTCCAGCGTAACGCGCTTTTAAAGCAGATTAATCAAACGTCACGCGGTGAAGATCTGCTTTTCGCGTTTGATGAGGAAATTGCACGCTACGGCGGACGCATTATTGATTACAGACTTAACTATATTGAAGATTTAAAACAGTTTTCTTCTGATGTTTACAGAGAAATTTCTTCTGACCGTGAGCAGATGGAAATTGCGTATCTTAATTCATTGAAGGATACAGGAACAAATGTAAATGAATGGGCAGAAATAATTTATAATGAATCCGTTAAAAATCACAGCAAGGATGTTATGCGTCTTGCAACAAGTGTCGGCCCGCATAAGGATGACCTTAATATAATGCTCAGCGGTATGGATGCGAGAAGCTACGGTTCTCAGGGACAGCAGCGTTCGTGTGCGCTTGCTTTAAAGCTGAGTGAAGCATCAATTATCCGTAAATATTCAGGTGAGCAGCCTATTGCTCTGCTTGATGATGTTATGAGTGAGCTTGACGGAAAAAGACAAAAGTATCTTATTAAATATTTTGATGGCTGGCAGGTTTTTGTCACCTGCTGTGACAGGTCACATTTAAGAAAAATAAAGTCTGACAAGACTTTTAAAATTGCTGACGGCAAGGTTAAAAAGTAAGGTGATAATATGTTTTTGCATCTTGGACAGGATACAATTATAACAACAGATGAAATACTCGGAATTTTTGACCTTGACACTTCAACTGTTATGAAGTCTACACGCGATTTTCTTGCAACAATGTCAAAGGAAAAAAAGGTTATAAATGTCGGTTATGAATTACCAAAATCTTTTGTTCTTACTTATGATGAAAAAACAAAAGAAAAAAAGATGTATATCTCCCCTATCTCCAGCGTTACATTATTAAAACGAATTGAGAATGTGAATTACATTAAGGAATAAAAAAAGCAGTAACTTTCATCTGAAAGCTACTGCTTAATATTTTATATAACTTATTTAATAATATCTGTACCCATATACTCAACGAGAACCTCGGGAATTGTTACTGTGCCGTCCTCATTCTGGAAGTTTTCAAGTATAGCGGCTACTGTTCTGCCGACTGCAACGCCTGAACCGTTGAGTGTGTGAACAAGCTGTGCCTTTGCCTTCGGATCCTTCTTGAATCTGATTGCTGCACGGCGAGCCTGGAAGTCTTCAAAGTTTGAGCATGAAGAAATTTCAACATATCTGCCGTATGAAGGCATCCATACTTCAATATCATAAGTCTTAGCTGATGAGAAGCCGATGTCACCTGTTGAAAGGCATACAACTCTGTAAGGAAGACCGAGAAGCTGAAGAACTCTTTCTGCATCGTTTGTGAGCTTCTCAAGCTCATCATAAGATGTTTCGGGATCTACAAACTTAACAAGCTCAACCTTGTTGAACTGATGCTGACGGATAAGACCTCTTGTGTCACGGCCTGCTGAACCTGCCTCTGCACGGAAGCATGCAGAATATGCACAATAGCTGATGGGAAGCTTGCTGCCGTCGATGATTTCATCTCTGAACATATTTGTAACGGGAACCTCTGCTGTCGGAATAAGGAAGAAATCGTCAGTTGTCTTGAATGCATCCTCTTCAAACTTAGGAAGCTGACCTGTACCTGTCATTGATGCGCGGTTTACAAGGAACGGAGGAAGCACCTCTGTGTAACCGTTTTCTGTATGAGTGTTAAGGAAAAAGCTGATGATAGCTCTTTCGAGGCGGGCACCGAGACCCTTGTAGAAATGGAAACGTGTGCCTGTAACCTTTGCAGCTGTTTCCGGATCAAGAATACCGAGGTCAGCACCAATGTCCCAATGTGCCTTCGGCTCAAAACCGAAATCTCTGGGCTCACTGTAACGGCGGATTTCTACGTTTTCGCTGTCATCCTTACCCTGCGGAACGCTTGAATCCGGAACATTCGGAAACTCGTACATAATTGTTTTCTGCTTTTTATCAAGCTCAGCAATAGCGGCATCGTTTGCCTTGACCTTTTCTTTGATCTCGTTCATACGAGCCATAATTTCAGAAATGTCTCCGCCTGCCTTTTTGATCTGCGGAATCTGCTTGCTTGCTGCGTTCTGCTCCTGCTTCATAGCGTCTGTAACCTGCATAAGCTCACGGCGCTGAACGTCAAGTGCGAGTACCTCGTCAACAAGTGCATCCATGTCTTTATTTCTCGACTTCATCGCTGCTTTGACCAAGTCGGGATTTTCTCTAATTAGTTTGATATCTAACATTTTTATCACTCCTGATAAATATTATTTTCCGTAATTTTCAAGGTTTAATGCAAGGCACTTAAGATCGGATTCATCAAAAAACTCAATCTCAAGTGTTCCTGCACCCTTCTTACCTGATGATTTGATTTTAACCTTTCTGCCAAGGTTATTTTTAAGAGCCAGCTCAACTTCACTGAAAAACTTATCTTTTTTCTTTTCAGGCTTCGGCTCTTTAGGCGCTTTCTTTGAAAGCTTTACAAGTGCCTCAATCTGACGCACGGAAATATCTTCCTTAACAATCATATTTGCCGTTGAAACCATATCTTCAGCTTTCTCAAAACCGAGCAAGGCACGTGCATGGCCTGCTGAGATAAGATTATCTCTGACCATATTCTGAATTTCTTCGGGAAGCTTTAAAAGACGAAGTGAGTTTGTGATTGCGGGACGGGATTTGCCGACCTTTTCTGCCGCCTCTTCCTGTGTGATTTTAAGCTCCTTCATCATGTAGCTGTATCCGAGAGCTTCTTCAAGCGGATTAAGGTCTTCACGCTGAAGGTTTTCAATCATCGCAATCTCGATGGTTTCTTCATCCGTAAGCTCTTTAATTATAACGGGAACCTCACTGAGTCCTGCAATTCTTGCGGCACGCCAGCGTCTTTCACCTGCAACAAGCTGATAACCGCCGTTTGCCATCGGACGGACTACAAGAGGCTGAAGCACACCGTGCTGTGCAATACTGTCTGCAAGCTCACTGAGTGCCTTTTCGTCAAAGATTTTTCTCGGCTGATCATGATTAGGCTCAATTTCCATAAGCTTGAGCTTATTGGTTGAAGCATTTATCTCTTCAACCGAATTATCGACAAAGAGGGATTCAAGTCCCCTGCCCAGACCGTTTCTTTTAACTGCCATTAGTTCTTAACCTCCTTGCCGTTTAATTTTAAAAATTCGTTTGCAAGTGCATCGTAAGCAAGTGCACCCTTGGAATTTTTATCGTAATATGCAATCGGTAAACCATAGCTCGGAGCCTCTGAAAGCTTGACGTTACGCGGAATTACCGTTGTATATACCTTTCTCGGGAAAAATCTTTTAAGCTCATCAACAACCTGATGTGTAAGGTTAAGTCTGCCGTCAAACATTGTAAGAAGCACACCCTCCATATCAATCAGCGGATTATAGAGCCTTTTAACCTGACGTATTGTTGCCATAAGCTGTGAAAGACCTTCAAGTGCATAATACTCGCACTGAATCGGCACGAGCACTGTGTCTGCCGCACAGAGTGCATTAAGTGTAAGCAGACCGAGTGATGGCGGACAGTCAAGAAAAATGAAGTCAAAGCTATCCTTTACAAGTGCAAGTGCATTTTTAAGCTTTGCCTCTCGCCTGTTCATATCAACAAGTTCAAGCTCGGCACCGGCAAGATTCATACTTGACGGAAGCACCCAGAGATTGTCAAATTCCGTTTTAATCATTGTTTTTTCAATCTGAACGGAATTTATAAGTACATCGTATGATGAAATCTTAAGCTCACGCTTATTTACTCCAAGACCGCTTGTTGCATTACCCTGAGGGTCAATATCCGCAAGAAGAACGCGGAAGCCCTTGGCAGCTATACTCGCGGCAAGGTTTACGGTAGATGTAGTTTTACCTACACCACCCTTCTGATTAACAACTGCTATTGTTTTAGCCATTATATCTACTCCAAAATTATTAGTGAAATAAATTTATATTGCGGAATTTTATTATAACACAAAGATTTCAAAAATTAAAGTAGAAATGCATTATTTTTTATAAAAACATAAATGTTTCACGTGAAACCTGATTTTCGGCTCCCCTGCCGTGTTTCACGTGAAACATTATTAATTCTGAGGCTTATTTATCTTAACCACATATTCTATGTATTCATCTGTCTCGTTTTTTGTTGCTTTTGCATTTATTCCGCTTTTGCGCATTGTGCTTACGGCATGGTTAAGTGTATTTATAAAAATGCGTACATCTTTAAAAACCATTACCTTTTTTCCCTTTTTATCCTTATCCGGCTGTTTTGTAAGAATATCGCAGATTAATTGCTCAGTTGCGCTCACACTTAACCCCTGCTCTACAATTGAATCAATCACCTGCTCCATAAGAGCAGTTGACGGCAGACGCAGCAAAGCGCGTGCGTGGCGTTCCGTAAGACCGTAAATCATAATGTTATATCTGATTTCGTCGGGTAAACGCAGAATACGGAGCTTATTGGATAATGTCGGCTGAGATTTACCGAGCTTCCGTGAAACCTCCTCCTGAGATAAGCCAAAGCCTTTAATAAGTCTTTCTATAGCCATTGCTTCTTCAAAAAAGTGAAGATTTTCCCGCTGCAGATTTTCAATTACGGCTAACAAAGCAGATTTTTCTTCATCAATATCAATTATAATTGACGGTATTGCAGAAAGTCCCGCCATTTTGCATGCACGCAGTCTGCGTTCACCTGAAATCAGCTCATATCTTCCGTTATCCTTGCGTCTGACTGTAATGGGCTGTAAAAGTCCGTTGTGATGAATACTTTCCGCCAGACCTTCAAGATCGTCCCAGTTAAAGTTCTTTCTCGGCTGATGCGGATTGGGTAAAATCATCCTTGCAGGTATAAGAACAACCTCATTACTCTTTTTAAGATTATTACGGTTTTTAAGCATAAAAAACCTCCCTTAAGTTTGCCAAATATAATTTAGCACTCTTAAAAGAGGTTGTCCAACATTTTTCGTTGACTAAAAATGCATTATTCTTATTTAATTCTGCTTTATGCGAGTGGCTTTTTAGAAATCTGTGCCGAAGCACGTGGGTATTTTGACGGAGTCTGCGATATTTTCTTTGTCACAATGATACATCTTTCTCCACAGTTTTCAATATCAAGGTGGCATACCTTGTCAACCTGACCGCCAAGGAGCTTAATTGCTCCCTTTGCACTGTCGAGTTCTTCATCAGCCTTTGCCGCCTTCATCGGAGCAAAAACACCGCCGACCTTTGCAAAAGGCATACAATATTCGCTGAGTGTGTTCATATTTGCAACTGCCCGTGCCGTTACAAGATCAAATTGCTCACGGTAAGTCTTTTCTTTGCCTGCAAGTTCAGCACGGGAGTGAAGAATTTCTGCATCAAGTCCGATTTCGTCAAGAACTGTGCGGATAAAATTAAGACGCTTGTTTGTACCGTCCATAAGAGTGATCCTGATGTCGGGACGTGCAATAAGCAGGACAACACCGGGGAAGCCTGCGCCTGTGCCTACGTCAATAACTTTTGCACCTTTATTGAGTTCAATAACAGTCAGAAGACTTAAACTGTCCACAAAATGCTTATAAACCATCTCGTCAGGCTCGATTATTGCTGTAAGGTTGAGTGTTTTGTTTGTTTCAACAATCATTTCAGCGTATTTATCGAAACGGGAGAGTGCAGTATCGTCAAGAATTATGCCGATTTTTTCAGCTTCAGTCTTTAAAAGGGTAGTGTTAATCATTTTCTGCACTCCTTTTCAAGATAAATAAGTAAAACTGAAATGTCCGAAGGACTTACACCTGAAATACGCGAAGCCTGTGCAATATTGTGCGGACGGATTTTTGAAAGCTTTTCTCTTGCCTCAAGGCGTAAGCCGTGGATTGAGTTATAATCTGTATTCTCAGGCAGCTTTTTAACCTCAAGTCGATGCATTTCGTCAACCTGTGCCTGCTGACGCTTAATGTAGCCTTCGTATTTGATGTCAATCTCAACCTGCTCAAAAATTTCGTAGGGCAGGGGAGGACGGTCCTTATCAAAAGGAGTAAGTAAATTATAATTCAGCTGTGGTCTTTTAATAAGCTCTGAAAAACGCACACCTGAGTTAAGTGCAGATGTTTCACGTGAAACAAGAAGCTTGTTTATCTCCTCTGACGGAGAAATTACGAGGTTCTGCACGCGTTTTTTCTCAATTTCAATAAGCTCGAGCTTTTTGAGATATTTCTGATATCTTTCTTCGCTTATAAGACCTATTTCATAGCCGATGGGTGTAAGACGGCGGTCAGCATTATCCTGTCGGAGCAGGAGTCTGTATTCTGAACGCGAGGTCATCATTCTGTATGGGTCAGAGCATCCCTTTGTTACAAGGTCGTCAATAAGTGTGCCTATATATGAGCCTGAACGCTCAAGAATAAGCGGTTCTTTACCCAATATCTTCTGTGCAGCATTAATACCTGCAACAAGCCCTTGAGCTGCAGCCTCTTCATAACCTGATGATCCGTTAAACTGTCCCGCACCGAAAAGACCACTGTAATCGTTAAATTCAAGGCTTGCCTTGAGCGCCAACGGGTCAACACAGTCATATTCAATTGCGTAAGCTGTACGCATGGTTTCTGCGTTTTCAAGTCCGGGGATTGAACGGATGAATTTAAGCTGAACATCCTCGGGCAGGGAAGAGGAGAGTCCCTGAAGATACATTTCTTCAGTGTTTTCACCGCAAGGTTCAATAAAAATCTGATGACGCTCTTTTTCGGCAAAGCGAACAATCTTATCTTCAATGCTCGGACAATATCTCGGACCTTTGCCGTCAATTTTACCGCCGTAAAGAGGGGAGCGGTGCAGATTCTGAAGGATTATATCCTTTGTTTCAAGATTTGTGTATGTAATATAGCAGGGGAGCTTGTTCTGAACCTCACAGTCGCAGTCAAAAGAGAACGTAACAATGTTCTCGTCGCCCTCCTGAATTTCTAATTTAGAAAAATCGACGGTTTTTCTGTTAACTCTTGACGGTGTACCTGTTTTAAAACGACGTGTGGGAAGACCGAGATTCTTAAGCGCAACACCAAGCTTGTTTGCAGGAAACATTCCGTCAGGACCGCTTTCGTATGAAACATCACCTACATAGACCTTACCTGCAAGGAAGGTACCTGTTGCAAGAATAACACAGTCAGCGGTATAAATTGCTTCAAGGTGTGTTTTAACCTGCCATGTTCCGTCCTCAAGCTGACAGAGGTCAGTTATTTCCGCCTGTCTCAGGTCAAGGTTATCCTGAAGCTCGAGTACGTGCTTCATATAATCGGAATAAAGTCTGCGGTCAATCTGTGCACGCAGACTGTGTACGGCAGGGCCTTTACCGAGGTTGAGAATACGGCTCTGCAGAGTGTTTGCGTCTGCCGCCTTACCCATTTCACCGCCAAGAGCGTCAATTTCACGCACAAGGTGACCCTTTGAGGTGCCGCCGATAGACGGATTGCATGCCATATTGCCTACCCAGTCAAGATTTATTGTAAAAACGCAGGTTTCGCAGCCAAGACGCGCCGAAGCAAGACCCGCTTCAATTCCCGCGTGACCTGCACCGATGACTATAACCTGATATTTTTTTGCAAAATATTCCATAATAATCCTTTACTTTCCTACACAGAATTGTCTGAAAACCTCGTCAACGACAGCTTCACTTGCTTTCTGACCTGTCAATTCAAGCAAGGCAGAGATTGCACCGTCAATACACACACCGATAGCATCGAGCGTAAGCCCGAAATCTATAGCATCAAGTGCCTCCTGAAGGCTTTGTAATGCGTTTTCACAGCAAAGACGCTGTCTTTCGTTAACAAGCATTGCTGCTGATGTGTCAAAATCCTTTGTTCCAATCAATGTTGCAACCGTATCGCAAAGCTCATCGTATCCGTCACCGTCTTTTGCGGAGATAGCAACGCATTTTCCAAGGTTATTTTCTATAACAGAAATATCAGCCTTGCGGTCAAGGTCAGTTTTATTGATAATCGGTATAACTGTTTTGCCCTTGCACATTTCTATAAGCTCGTTGTCCTCGTCCGAAAGCTCACGCGAGAGGTCAAAAACGGCAAAAATCACAGCCGCACGTTCAAGCTTTTTCCTGCTGCGGTCAACACCGATTTTTTCAACGATGTCGCCTGTCTCACGCATACCTGCAGTGTCCGAAAGGCGGAGAATACAACCGTTAAGGTTGACTGTCTCTTCAACAACATCACGCGTTGTTCCCTCAACCGCAGTCACGATGGAACGGTCATAGCCCGTAAGCAGATTCATAAGCGTGCTTTTTCCGACATTCGGCTTGCCGACAATTGCAGCATCAACACCCGCGGTAACAGCCATACCGCTGTCAAAACGGTCAAGCAGGGTATTTATTTCTGTGAATGCCGTCTGTACGGTATTTCTGAGGTTTGTATCGTCAATTTCTTCAATCTCATCATCAGGATAGTCCACCCAGGCAGCCATATGAGCCGCAACTGAGAGCAGAGACGAGTTAATCTCTTCAATTTTTCGGCTGAGTGAGCCTTCAAGCAGGTTGTATGCGGCGTTTGCACCCTGTTCACCCTGTGCAGAAATCAGTGACATCACACCTTCTGCCTTTGAAAGATCCATTTTGCCGTTGAGAAAAGCTCTTTTTGTAAATTCACCGGGTGCGGCAGGGGAGGCTCCGTTTGAAAGAACGAGTCGGAGTATTTTTTTTGTAAGAAAAATACCGCCGTGGCAGTTGATTTCCACAACATTTTCACCCGTGTAGCTGTGCGGTGCTCGGAAAACAAGGCAGATTGCCTCATCAACAGCATTTTCACCGTCAAAAATTCTGCCGTAATGCGCTCTGTAGCCCTCGGAGTCTGCGAGAGCTTTGCCTGAAAATGCCTTGAAAATCTTATCTGTGATTTCCATTGAATTTTCGCCTGATATTCTTATAATTCCAACGCCGCCTGTACCCATAGGCGTGGATATGGCGGCGATAGTTGTCTTGTCTGTCATAACTCTTTTTCCTTATATAACAAGATTTACATTTATGCCCTCAAGACGCTTTGCAATTCGATGGAAAGCGGACTTTGCAGGGGATTTTGTAAGGGTCTGCATACCTGTGACCGAGCAATAAGAAAGCTTTCTGTCCTCGGGTACAACACCGATGAGCTGAAGCACGGTTGCATCAATCACCTCGTCAATGTTGAGGTAATGCCCCTGAGTTGTATATTTTTTATTGAAGCGGTTTATAATAAGGCGGATGTTTTCAAGTCCCATTGAATAAAGGATGTCACCTGCATACTGACCTACACGTACACAGACCTCGTCGGGAGTGGAAACAATAATTCCCTCATCCGCACACTCTGCCGCAAGTCTGAATCCGCCGCTTACACCTGCGGGTGCATCGAACAGAATGTAGTCAAACTGCTTGTCATAAACACTTATCATCTTTTTAACTGCCTCAGCAGTATAACTGTCATCAGAAAAGGTGGGGGCAACAAGGAGCTTCGGACCGATTGTTGAACGAAGAGCGGTCATCGGTTCGCAGGTTTCGTTAATAACATCGCCCCAGTTGAAAATTCCGGTGTCATCGGCAGCAAGGATAAGATCAAGGCAACCCATACCGATATCAAAATCAATGACAAGGGTATTGAAGCCGATGTCGCAAAGAGCAATTGCAAGACCGGCAGTAAGCGATGACTTACCTACACCGCCTTTACCTGAAGCAAGGATTATTTTTTTTGCCATTATAACACCGCCTTAATGAAGAAGTGCAGAATTGACGTCTCCTGTATTTTCGTCCGTTTCGGTTTCCTGTCCCGGAGTTGTATTGTCTGTAAAATAGTAGTTGTAAACATCGCAGGCAACGGGAGCACAGCTGCCGCCCGAGGTAGCACCTTCAATTGCAACCGCAATTGCAAGCTCAGGGTCGTCATACGGAGCAAAAGAGATATTAAAACCGTTTGTATATGTTTTCTTAACGCCGTTGATGGTTTTATCAACCTGAGAAGTACCTGTTTTACACGCAACGGCAATGTCAAGCAAACCGAAGGTGTTACGGCACGAGCCGTTTGTAACAACAAGGCGCATGCCCTGATGTACTGTCTTCATATTTTCCTGCGAAATGCCTGTTTCAACAACAACCTTAGGCTCTTTTTCGAGGAAAGTGGTTGTATTGTCGGCAGAAAGGATTGATTTGATAAGGTGTGCCTCGTAGCGTGTACCGCCGTTTGCAACAGTTGCGACATAATTGCACAGCTGAAGCGGGGTAAAAAGGTTACCTGCCTGTCCGATAGCTGACTGAAGCGAGAAACCGGGCATCCAGGTCTGACCGATTGAGGTACGGTAGCTGGGGGAGTCAAGCACACCCGTGTTTTCGGCAATCTCGATACCTGTCGGCTGACCGAGACCGAGCATTTCACGGTACATATTCATCTTATCTATGCCGAGCTGCTCACCGCCGTAGTAGTAGAAGAATGTGTTACATGAGTCCTGCAATGCAGTACGCACATTGATTGTTCTGTTAGCATGATTAATCTGGCAGACAAATCTGTGTCCGCGGAAAAAATAATCGTATGCACAGTATTTTGAATCTTCGGGGTTTACAATCTCCTCTTCAAGGCAGGCAATTGCCGTTGAAACCTTAGCCGTTGAGCCCGGAGCATATGTGCTCAGAGTCGCACGGTTGTAAAGAGGGGAGTTTGTATTCTTCGCAAGCTTGTTGTAATCATCGTAATATGTTGTAAGATTGTAGGACGGATAGGATGCCATTGCAAGAATTTCGCCTGTTTTGCAGTTCATTACAACAACTGCACCGCCGCCTGAGTTAGCCGTGCCGAGTGAATCGCACTTTGCCTTGAGCGCATCCTGAGCAATTTTCTGCATTTTTGCATCAATCGTAAGAACGATGTTGTCACCGTTTTTAAGTCCGCTGATTCTTGTTTCCTGTGTGCCGTCTGTAGATGTTGTAACGGTTTTTATGCCGTTTGTGCCCTTAAGATTTTCTTCAAAAACCTTTTCAATACCGCTTTTGCCGAGGACATCATCCATTGCGTAGCCCTTTTCCTTGAGCTTTGCATACTCCTCAGCATTGATTACACCCGTTACACCGAGAATGTGCGGTGCAATTTCACCGTCTGTGTACTCACGGTAGGTAACAATCTGCACATCGACACCCTTATAGAAGCGGCTGTTTTCCTTAACAACAGCAACAACCTCATCGTCAACATCCATTGCAAAAACATACGGGTTTGCAGTGTTGAATGTATTCATTTTCATATTGCAGACAACGGATGCGATTTTAAGAGTGTCAGCCTTTGAGTAATTTTCGAGAGAATAGCGTTCAATAATTTCCTGCATACAGTCGTCTGCAGTGGCGTATTTGTTGAGGTGGAGCATATCCCTTGCCTTAAGCTTGGCAATGTCTGACTCTCTGTCCTCAATAAATTGATATTTGCCGCTTGCATCAAGTGTGATCGGCAATTCATTTATCCACTCTTCGCCGTTGTCCTCAAAAAGGTTGACAAGCGAAAGTATAATTTCGTTACGCTCCTCCTGCTGACTGAAGGAGGGGAAGGTGCTTGCGTTAAAAATAATCTCGTTACCCTGACGGTTACCGACAAGAACATTGCCGTTTCTGTCAAGAATCTGACCTCTTGTAGCCTTTACTGTGGTTGAAGAGGTGGAGGCAGTGCTTGTTTTTGAATATTTATCACCGTTTACAACCTGAATGTTTACAAGTCGGAGGGCAAAAACAAAAAAAAGACAAACAAAGATTGTAACAAGGGCAATAAATCTGCCTTTTTTCTCTTCGCGAGCCAATCTCATTTGCCTTTACTCCTTTCTGTTTGTAACGACAGTTATTTAAACTGCTTTGAAATTGCACGGACAAGGAAATAATACACGGGTGTAAGAATAACCGTGTAGATTGCCGATGCAAAATAGTATTTCAAAAAAACAAGAAACGGCCTGTCTATCGCCGTAAAATCGATGTATATAAAATAAAGAAGAGCTGTGTAGATAAATGACGAAACGGATGTCATAATTGTTGCGCAGAGCAGGTTATTACGCATAAGGTAGGTTATAAGTGCGCCTGCGCCAAAGCCGATTACCGTAAAAAACAGGGAGTTGAGCACCACAGACTGTGAGCTGAATGCATCAAGCATAACACCTGCGGCAAGACCGTAGAAAATTCCTGCAAATTCACGCTCAAACATTGCAATGCAGACGGTCAGCGGAACAAGCAGCATTGCGTGAATGCCGAAGGGAGCGGGAAAAAGTCCTCCCGTGTTCTGAAAAAGGAAAGTAAGAAGCAGAAGTGAAGCAAGGATTACACGGCGTTCGACCGTTTTTTTATCGATTTTGCCGACAAAATCCATATCAACTTTCCTTTCGTTTATATTTTAGCCGGTTCAGTCACCCGTGACGGTAACAACACCTTGTCCGTCAAAGCTTTTGATGATAAAAACCTCTGAAAGCTCTGCAAGGTCAACAGCGGAACGCACTGTTGCAAATGAAGAAATGCCGTCCTTTGCATCCTCAATTTCAACAATGGTGCCGACAATCAGGTCTTTGGGATAAATTCCGCCGCTGCCTGATGTGGAAATAATTCCGTTGGGGGAGATTGCGGTTTCGGTTTTAAGTCCGGGAATTCTGCAATAGACTCTGTCCTTTGAGTTGCCCGTACCTCCCGAATATCCGACCTCGCCCGTATATGTTTCGTAAACGGCAACATTTACGTCAGGGTTTGCAATTGTGCTGACAGTACATGTTGCGGGAGAAACAGAGGTAACAACGCCGACAAGATTTGTGCCGTAAATTACGGGGTCGTTTACCTCAATGTCGTCAAGTGAGCCCTTGTTAAGCGTGAAGGACTCGTACGGGTCGGTTGAATCTCTTGAAATGATGATTGCACTTTCAAATATGAAGTCGGGATTTTCTTCCTTTACGCCAAGGAAATCCTCATATGTCTCAAGCTTCTTTTTAGCCTCATTGTAGCCGATAACCTGCTGCTGATACTGTTCAATCTGCATCTTAAGCTCAGCATTTTCGTCTGCAAGGGTTGCCGAAGACCTGAAATTATCGTTAAAGTTTGAAAATTTATAGCTGAGGTATGCAGAAACTCGCTGAAGCGGGTACAAAACCGTGCTTGTAGCCGCTGAAAGGGGAGTGTTGTTACTGTGCGAAAAAGCCGCAATTACCGCACCCAGACAAACAGCAACAATAACGCCTATAAAAACCTTCAATGCTCTGCTGTGAAAAAATCTTTGCAAACCGCTTCACCTCCGTTTCAGAATAATAGTAAAAAACAATTAATGATGCTTTTCAAGGCAGATGCCCGTGCCTTCAACAACGCAGTCAAGCGGATTGTCGGAAATTGTAACGGGAATCTTTACTTCCTTTTCGATAAGCTTATCAAGACCGCGGAGAAGTGCACCGCCGCCTGTAAGTGTGATACCGCCGTCAATGATGTCGGCAGCAAGCTCGGGAGGAGTATTCTCAAGAGTTGTGCGTACAGCGTCAAGCAGCTGGCTGATATTATCCTTGAGAGCCTCACGGATTTCTTCGGATGTAACCTCAACATCCTTCGGCAGACCGTCAACAAGGTTTCTGCCCTTTACGTTCATCGCACCCTCACTCTCATAGGGGAAAGCGGAGCCGATCTGTATTTTGATGTCTTCTGCAGTTCTTTCACCGATAAGAAGACTGTATTTTCTTCTGATATAGTTGATAATTGCCTCGTCGTAGCTGTCACCGGCAACCTTGACCGAGCGTGATGTTACAATATCACCGAGTGCAACAACAGCAACCTCAGCAGTACCGCCGCCGATGTCAACAATCATTGAACCCTTTGCAGCCTCAACGGGGAGACCTGCACCGATAGCTGCAGCCATAGGCTGTTCAATAAGGCTTACGTATCTTGCACCCGCGCTCTTTGCAGCGTCGTTAACGGCTCTGCGTTCAACCTCGGTAACACCCGACGGAACACAGATCATAACTCTTGTCTTGCTGAAGGGTGAAGCTGTGACTGCCTTACGGATAAATTTGCGAAGCATTTCTGCAGTTGCATCAAAGTCAGCAATAACACCGTTACGCAAGGGACGTACCGCACCGATTGAGCCGGGAGTTCTGCCGATCATATTCTTGGCTTCCGAGCCGACGGCAACAACACGTACGGGGGAATAACGCTGGTCAACGGCAACAACCGACGGCTCACGGATGATGATACCCTTACCCTTAACAAAAACCAGGGTATTGGCTGTGCCTAAATCTATACCGATGTCCTGTGAAAACAACATATCAATTTCTCCTAAAAATTATTCTGCCGATGAGGTGTCAGATGTTTCTTCGCTTTTTTCGGTGGACTGGGCAGTAGGTCTTACACCGCCGAGGTCCTTGAGTGTGTAAGCGTCAGAGATAACCTCTTTAAGCTCGTCTTCCGTGAAGCATTCGTCGCAGGCATAAGCCTCGATTTCAAAAGCAGCAAGACCTCTTTCAACAAGATAGTAGTAGAAGGTGCCGCCCTCAGCTGAACGGTAAGAGATAGCCTTTGCGGGAAGACCGCAGATTTCTGTTTCATATTCCTTAAGGTCGCTGAAATTAAACTGACTTTCAACAAGCCAACGTACAGGACCTCTGTAGTCTTCATAAAGCTTTTCGTTTGTAAGCATTACATTCCACTTAACATCAACCTGGCACTGAGTCTTGTTCATATCAAGACATGCTTTGCCCTTGTGCTTCATTGAAAGCTTGTCGGCAAGGCTGAAATCAGTCCACTTTGAGGGAACGTGAAGCTTGACGAAGGAATTTTCAATTTTATTACCGCGCTTGTTTGTAACTCTGTCGGGAAAATCGAATCTTTTTGTCTCGGTTTCACCGCGAGAATCGGTAACAACCTCAAAAACAACACCGTACTCGTCCTGAACGAACTCACCGTTTTTGTCGGTAAGAAGCACGTGCTTTTCGCCGTCCTCGTCGATGACAACATTTTTCTTACTGCAAGCAGTAAAAGTGATTGAGAGAAGGATAATTAATACCGAAATAAGAGCAATAGATTTTTTCACAAAAAACGCCTACTTTACAATTTTATTCAGTTTAATAGTATATCATTACACAGTCAAAAAGTCAATGTGCAAACAGATAAATATGGTTGACATAACAAGTGTATTTTGGTAAAATGTTTCTTGCAGATGCAAAGAAAATATGTCTTCGTAGCTCAGATGGATAGAGCGTTCGCCTCCTAAGCGAAAGGCCGTGGGTTCGACTCCCGCCGAGGACGCCAACAAAAAGACGGAGACCGAGCGAAGCCGATCTCGGTCTTTTGTTTTGTTTTTTCCTCAAGGGAGTCGAAAAGGGCGACGGCGAAGCCGGAAACGAGCGTCCGGTGGACGGTAGTTTAGCCCGTGGGCGTGTAGCGGTGACAGCCGCGTAGCGACTCCCGCCGAGGACGCCAACAAAAAGACGGAGACCGAGCGAAGCAGGACTCGGTCTTTTGTTATATTTTTAAATTCTGAACTCTGCTCGGAAAAACAAAAAGGGACTGTGAAAACAGTCCCTTAATTTTATGCAAATATTATCAGTCTTTGAAAACCGCATCAAACAGCGGGAGCTTGGAAGCCTTCATAACTGCGCTGAAGAGACGGCCGCCCGTAACAGGTGTGATTCTGCCGAATATCTTCATAAACAATGCATCAAAGCCGAAAATCATAAGCTCTCTCTTGTTTTCAATGCCGTTTACAATCATATTAACCATCTTGTCACAAGCTGTGCTGATGGCATTGATCATCTTTTCGCCCTTTGCTGTGTTCGAATCCTGATTACGGAAGATATCAGTCTTTGTAAAGCCGGGGCATACAACAGAAACATAGCACTTGCCTCTGAGGTCCTCTCGGAGTGACTCTGTGTATGACTTGAGTGCTGCCTTACTTGCTGAGTATGTAGATGTACCTGCAAGAGACATAAGAGCTGCTGAAGAAGCAACGTTGATGATTGCAGGTGAGTTTGACTTAAGGAGAATCGGCAGCAATGCATCGATTGAATAAACAGCCGAATAGAAATTGATGTTCATTACACGCTCGATTTCTTCAATTGAATAATTCTGTGTCTTGTTGAACTTGGGAAGGATACCTGCGTTGTTGATAAGTACATCGGGCTGAATGTTGTTCTCCTTGATATACTCTGCAAACTCGATCCAGTTTTCCTTGCTTGAAACGTCAAAAAGCTTGTATGAGAAATTAGCAGCGTACTTGCCAAGCTCTGCAACGAACTTTTCTGTCTTTTCCTGGCTTCTTGCGATACCGATAACCTTACAGTTATGCTTTTTGATAAGAGACTCTGTAATTCCCTTACCGATACCTGCGGAAGCGCCGGTGATGATTACGGTTTTGTTGTCAATCCAATTCTTAGCCATAACATATCTCCTCGATAAAAAATTTGTTATTTTTGGTTGCTGAGTATATTCTACATTAATTTATACAAATTTGCAAGAAAATATAAGAATAAAAAAGATTAAAATAATAAGAGCTGCCCCGGACAGAGCGTAAGCCCAATCAGGGACAGCCCGTTTTGTTAAATTTAAGTTTTATTCTGCTACAGTGTCTTCAATTGAGATAAGACCGTTGAATACACCTACATAAGCCTTGCCGTTCGGGCCGATTGTGATGGGACCGTAAGAGTTGTTCCAGTTCTTGCCTGAGCCTGTGAATACCTTGTAAAGAGTTTCACCTGTTCTGAAATCAACAGCTGTGAAGTACCATGCAACTGCACGATCGGGAATCTCGTCGTTCTGAACTCTTGTGTAGAGGTAGAGGATGCCGTTTTCTGTTGACATCTTGGGAACAACTGTTGCTGATGCTTCGTCGATTTCCCAAACGATCTCTGCCTTTGTACAGTCATAGTTCATATCGATTCTTGTAACGCCGGGCTCACTTGTGGGGTTGTTCTCAAGGAAGCCTGCGCCTGATTCTGAGTAGTTGTTTTCGATGATGAATGAACGGCCGTAAGCAACGATTGAGTTTTCACTTACAGATTTGCCCTCTGTGAAGAGAGGAACCTGGTCAACGATTGCACCTGTCGGACGGTCATAGATAACGATGTTTACTCTGCCGTCAGCGTTGTCTGTGATAGCGCAAAGCTCCTTAACGCCGATCTGCTTAGCGCCTTCGCCTTCCTTGTCGTAGATGGGAACATCAAGGAGAGTCGGAGTTGTACCTGAACCCTGGTTGATAGCACCGGGCTTGAGAGTTGTTCCGCGGTCATAAGCAGTTCTCCATGTGTAAGTGGGGAGACCGTCAGCACCGATTTCGAAACGGTACATAGCTGTATCGGAAACGATGTAGATACCGTCATCACAGATTGCGAATGTGTTCTGGATTTCTTCGTTTTCAAGCTTGATCATCTTGACTTCGTCTGTTTCGATATCGATATAACCGATTTCGCCGGGACGTGTAAGGAACCAGATGTTGCCCTCGAAGTCAGGCATAGCGTCTGTGATGTGTGAGCCTTCGGGAAGCTTATCATCAATATCCCACTCTTTTTCGATCTTCCACTCAGGTGTGCCTGATGACTCATCGATGTAGTAAATCTGGATTACGTTGTCAGAGTTACCGATGATGGGTCTGTCGCCCTTGAGAAGGTGGCAATAAGCACCGCCTGAAGTATCTGTTGAGATAGCAGCGAAGTTGAATGTCTTGATAGCTTCAACTGTTGACGGACGCTGGGGAAGTCTTGTTTCAGCAAGAATCTCAAGTGTGTCTGCATCAAGAAGAAGAAGACGGAAGCCGACAACGTTACCGCTGATGCACATAATTCTTCCCTGTGAGTCGAACATAAGTGTTGCAACAAGACCGCCGAAAACGTTCATTGAACGTGACTTAACAACGGGGTTGATGCCGAGAGGACCCATGTAGTCGTATGTGTCTGTGTTGTAAGAGTCGCCGTGCATACCGTTTGTTCCCTCGGGAGCAAGGTAGGGATGCTGAGGAACACCAAGGTTGCCCTCGTCCTCAAGAGGATTGGCAACAGCAGCCTCACCGTAGAAAGCGGGGCACTGTTTAGCAACTAACGGCTGACGAATCTGTCCGCCCGGGCTGAGGAAAAACATAAGAAATGCTGACAGAGCGGTCAGAATTTTCAGAAGGAATGGATTCATTTTACATTCTCCTTTTCTATTAAGATATCGTCATTATACCATAATTTTACCTAAAAGCAATATAAACAAATAATAATTTATGTCTGTTTTGGTACATTTTGTTTTAAAAAATATACAGACGCTGTGTTCTTTCGGACACAACGCCTGTTTTTTTGTCAATTTATTGTGTAATACCCAGCTTTTCCATAATTGCGGGGTCGCAGGTGTCAGCAAGTGAGCCGATTTCATCCCACATTTTCTCTGCCTTCTGTTTCCATTCTGCAAAGCCGAGCGGAGTTGTGGGATATTTATCGTAATGTGCGGCAACCTCAAGTGCCTGCATCAGTCCCTTTACAACATTACCGACGGCAGATGCGCGGATTTTCTTTTTCGCAACACCCTTTGCAATGCTTGTCAGCCACTTTGCAACGTCGGCAGGCTTAAGGTTAAGGTTGTCACCGTCCATACCGCTGAAAAGTGCATCGCTGAAGATTATTTCATTTTCAAACATATATTCTGCCTCGTCATAGTTGAGCGTTACAATGCCCATAAGAAGAGGACGCATAAAGTCGAAGTCCTTGCCCTGTGCAACCATATAACGCTTGTTGATGCTCCACATATTCTCCTTTGAAAGAGGAAGATTTTCCTTAAGAAGGGTGGAGATAACATCAACGGCAATTTCTGCCTGAACAAGCGACGATGTACAGCCCTCACCGCAGGTCGGCTTTGTAAGGCAGGCTGCATCACCCATAGCAATAAAGCCGTCATCGACAAACGAGAAAACAGAGCGGTGATACGGAGTCATACCTTTTTCGACCTTTTTAACGGTGTATTCGGGATATTCTACATTTTTTGTGTAGTGGGTGTTGAAAACCTCTTCGGAATAATCGTAAGAATAGCTGCCGCCAATACCGAGAATTGCATCATATCCATCACCTGCAGGTGCAGACCAGGATTTGTACTGCATAAAGAAGCCGTCAAGTGAGCGCGGGTCGATGCTTTTATCAAGATATTCGATATAATAAAGCACAACATAGAAAATATCGCGCGGAGTGATTTCAAAATTGCAGACAGCAGATGTGTCGGGCAGTCTTGTTCTTGCAACGGACGGAATACCCGAGCAGTCTGCAACAAGCTTAGCGTAAACAGTCTGCTCACCGTCGGCTGTGCTGTACTTAGCGCCGACAATTCTGCCGTTTTCATAGATAAAATCGGTAAAAGCAGCACCGTAAATGAATTCTGCACCGTGACTCTGTGCCTTTTCAGCCATCAGCATTATGTAATCGTGCTTATGCAGACCGATGACGGGGGAGTAGGCACCTTTTTTCTTAATTGTGCCGTAGGGTGAAATCATATTTGAGCTTTCAAAGCGGAATTCACGCACGGGATGCCCCTCTTCGGGAATGTCGAGGTCAAAACGCATCATATCCGCTTCACCCATGTGGAAAATATCGTACTCGCGGGAAACATTGTCGGGTACCTGCTTTTCAATCACAAGCACCTTTGCACCCTTTTGTGCCATTTTATCGGCAAACCAACAACCCGTTGTCGAGCCGCCGACAATCAGAATATCATACTTTTCCATAAAATCCCTCACTTTGTGTTTTTTCAGCTTTTTGTATCCGTGAGCGTACTCTAGTTCTTATTATAGCAATATAAGACAAAAAAAGGAAGAGCTTTTGCAATTTTTGTGATTAAATGGTTTAATAACTGTGTTTTTGACAAAATCATTGACTTGTAAATTTTCAGGTGGTAAAATCAACCTGCACTTTTAATTTATAAAAACCAAAAGCTGTCGGTCCAACCGTCAGCTTTTATTTTTTCATAAGTAGAAGCTGTTTATAATATTGAAAAAACATCGCTGTCGTGATAGAATTATCAAAAAAATACGAGGAGATTTTTTATGATTCCGTTTAAGCAAAATAATGAAATTACATATGACGATAAAGAGCTGATGGAAGAAAATTCTTTCATCGGTGCCGAGGCGGAGGACACGGACCTTCCCGACTTTGACTCTGTCAGAAGCAGTCTTCCTCAGCCGGTCTGGGCAAATCACAGTGATTATATCGACTGCTACTGGAAGGCGTGGCAGATTGCTTTTTCAAACCTGAGAAAGCCGAAAAACGGTACAGGCTTTGTAACAAATTATATTGACGCCGCGTTCAACGGATGCATTTTTATGTGGGACTCTGCGTTTATGCTGATGTTCGGCAAATACGCGGACAGAATTTTCAAATTCCAGAAAACGCTTGACAACTTTTATTCCCATCAGCATGTTGACGGTTTTATCTGCCGTCAGATTGAAGAGGAAACAGGCTGTGATGTTTTTGCCCGTCACGATCCGTCTTCAACAGGTCCTGAGGTGCTTGCGTGGTGTGAGTGGGATTATTTCCTTAATTTCGGCGATAAGGAGCGACTTGCACGTGTTTATCCGTGCCTTGTGGCATATCATCAGTGGATGCAGGAGCATTTCACCTGGCGTGACGGTACATATTTCTCTTCCGGCTACGGTTGCGGAATGGATAACTGTCCCAGACTTGACGAAAAATATCACGTTTGCTACAGCCACGGACATATGGTATGGGTTGATGCCTGTATGCAGGAGCTCAACGCCTGCAATATTCTTATCAAAATGTCAGAAATTCTCGGCAGAAACGAATTTGTTCCCGAGCTTACGGCTGAACGCGACAGACTTTTCAAGGTAATAAACGAGAAGCTTTGGGATGAAAAAACAAAGTTTTATTACGACCTTAAGGATGACGATACCTTTAACGGAGTCAAGCACATCGGTGCATTCTGGTCGCTTCTTGCAAGATGCGTTCCCGAGGACAGAAAAGACGATTTTATCGCGCACCTTAACAATGAAAACGAGTTTAAAACCGTACACCGCGTTCCGACTCTTTCAAGGGATCACGAGGAGTACAATCCTGCGGGCGGATATTGGTGCGGCTCTGTCTGGTCTCCGACAAATTATATGGTGCTCAAGGGACTTGATGAGTACGGCAGATACGGACTTTCGCACGAAATTGCAGTATCGCACCTTGATGCGGTTGTGAGCGTATTCAAAAACAGGGGCACGGTTTTTGAGAATTACGCACCTGAGCTTGTTGACGGAATTTTTGAAAAGGGAAGCTCCTCAATGCCTGATTTTGTAGGCTGGACGGGACTGTCACCGATATCGATTATGTTTGAATATGTTTTCGGTATCAAGCCCGACGCAGCAAAGAATAAAATCACCTGGCATATCAATCTGCTCGAAAAGCACGGTGTTGAAAAATATCCGTTCAGCATCAACGGCGAGCTTACTCTGATTTGTGACGAACGCAGCTCAGAGGAAGAGAAGCCGCAGGTTACAATCAGGTCAGATATTCCGATCGAGGTTGAAATAATCTGGAACAAGGGACAAAACAGCGAAACGGTTAAGCTTTAAAAGCTATGTAATCGGGTAAACAGAAAATAAAAAGCGTTGCATGAGGGAAACTATACCCCGCTTGCAACGCTTAATTGTTTTTAACTGTTTTCTTACGCAACTCACCCCCTTGGGGTTCAAGTCCCAAACAAAAAGACACCCCGACACCGAAGGGTGTCTGAGTGTCTTTGGTGCAGAAGAAGGGACTTGAACCCTCACGAATTTGCATTCACTAGAACCTGAATCTAGCGCGTCTGCCGATTCCGCCACTTCTGCATATTTTTTTGCCGCAACTATCAGGCTGCAAAATGAATTATATCACATAACCGCAAAAAGTCAAGCAAAACCCGTCGAAAACAGGCGGTACATCACAAAGCAAAAAAGGAAACACCGCTCGGGCGTTTCCTTTTGTATGTCTGTCAGGCTCATACATTGAAAAGAAAGTGGACAACGTCGCCGTCCTTCATCACATATTCCTTACCCTCGGAGCGGATAAGTCCCTTTTCTCTTGCAGCAGCAAGTGAACCGCATTCCATAAGGTTTTCAAAGCTGATAACTTCTGCGCGGATAAATCCTTTTTCAAAATCGGAGTGGATTTTACCTGCGGCCTGCGGAGCCTTTGTACCCTTTTTGATTGTCCATGCTCTTACCTCGGGTGTACCTGCAGTCAGGTATGAAATAAGACCGAGAAGGTCATAGCTTCTCTGGATAAGAAGATCAAGTCCGCCCTGCTCGATGCCGAGGTCAGCGAGGAACATTTCCTTCTCTTCCTTGTCAAGGCTTGCGATTTCCGCTTCCATTTCGGCACAGATGGGAAGCACCTGTGAGCCGTCTTCTGCGGCAATCTTGCAAACTGCGTTGAATCGTGCGTTTGACTCGATGCTGTTTGCAAAGTCATCCTCACTCATATTACAAGCGTAGATTACGGGCTTTGATGTAAGCAGAGCAATGTCACCGATGATCGCTCTTTCCTCATCGTCACACTCAATGCTTCTTGCAGATTTGCCCTCTTCGAGGTGAGCCTTGAGTGCCTTGAGGAATTCATATTCCTTTGCAAGACCCTTATCACCCTTCATTGCCTTAGCTGTTCTGTCGATACGGCGCTCAACCATCTCGATGTCAGAGAAGATAAGTTCAAGATTGATTGTCTCAATATCTCTTGCAGGGTCAACGCTTCCGTCAACATGGATGATGTCATCATTCTCAAAGCAGCGGACAACGTGAATAACCGCGTCAACCTCACGGATGTGTGAAAGGAACTTGTTACCAAGACCCTCACCCTTTGATGCACCGCGCACAAGACCTGCGATGTCAACAAATTCAATCACAGCGGGAGTGATCTTTGCAGGGTTATACATTTCGGAAAGTGCATCAATTCTGCTGTCCGGCACGGCAACAACGCCAACGTTGGGCTCAATTGTGCAGAACGGATAGTTTGCAGACTGTGCACCTGCATTTGTGATTGCGTTAAAAAGTGTGCTCTTGCCGACATTCGGCAGACCTACTATACCAAGCTTCATATTTTTCTTCCTTTTTTCAGATTATTACTGATACATTATATACGGATAACAGTAAAAATTCAAGAGAATATATTTAATCGTTGAAAAAAGTGCAGGAAAAAGATATAATTATACCGGAAACAGAATCACAGGCAAGGGTGAAAGCAGAAGATAAGTTATGAGAATTAACAGTATTACAGGTAAGCTGATTTCGTCAATTTCTGTTAAGGAAACGGTTCAAAGTTTCAGATTATGGATTATTGTACCTGTAATTATGTTTTCTGCAGGAGTCTTTCAAATTGTTAAAACTATAAAAAACAGAAAAATAAAGATTAATTTATCAGGAGAAAAAATTATGATTAAATACGGTGTTATCGGCTCAGGCTGGATTGCAGAATCCTTTGTGGAGGGTGCGCAGACTATTGACGGAATGCAGTTTGCCGCAATGTACTCAAGAACATACGAAAAGGGAAAAGAATTTGCAGAAAAATTCGGCTGCGACACGGTCTATACCGACCTTGAAAAATTTGCGGAAAGCGATATCGATGCCGTCTATATCGCAAGTCCGAATTCGCTTCATTATTCACAGAGTAAGCTGATGCTTGAAAAGGGAAAGCACGTGCTTTGCGAAAAGCCCATTACAATAACTCCCGAAGAATTTGAGGAGCTTTTTTCACTCGCGCAGAGCAAAAATTTAATCTACACCGAGGCGATAATGATGATGTTTTCGCCCCACAAAAAGCTTCTGAAAAATGCACTTGAAAAAATCGGAAAAATCACAACGGCTCACTTCGATTTTTCACAGCTTTCTTCAAAATACAAGGCGCTTAAAAACGGAGAGAATCCGAACATTTTCAATCCCGAAATGAAGACGGGATGCCTAAGAGATCTCGGAATTTACTGTTATTATCCTGTTGTTGAATTTTTCGGTCTGCCCGAAAAAATTTCTGCCTTTGCGGGCTTTATCGAAACAGGTGCGGACGGCTACGGTACGGCGGTACTTGACTATCCCGACAAGCAGATAACACTTACATATTCAAAGATCGGACAGAGCTATCTCGGCTCACAGATTTTCGGCGACAAGGGAACGATTACGATTGAATCCGTTTCACAGCTTACGGGAATAAAAATTCATTTTGCCGACGGAAAAACTCAGAGCATAAACGAAGAAGTTGACAAGCATATTCTTATGGCTTATGAGGCAGAAAAGTTTTATAATTTCATCACGGATTTTGAAAAAAATAAAGAGGAATATTTCTACACAAACAAAAAAATTCTTGAAGTAAACAAGCTGATGTTTGAAGTGAAAAATCAGTGCGGAATCATCTGAAAAAATAAACAAAAAATCTCGTCACTTTTGACGGGATTTTTTTGCTTCACTTATAAATTTTTTGTTGACTATTGTTGCAAGATGTGATAAAGTAATATACGTATATTAGTATCTCTATGTGTATAATTGCGCCTTTAAACAGAAATATAATTTCTGAAAAGGAAAAACGCATACATTTATAATATATATATATAATAAAACAACCGATAAACTTGTTGGAGTGAGTAACTATGGCTGAAAACAAAAAGAGCACCGGTTCAAGAATCAGAACAATTGAACTTTTCTACAGACCTGTGTTTGACATTCATCTTAATATGGCGATTGATTACGAAACTTCAATGCGTATCAATGATAAGATACAGGGCGTAATTCCCGAAAAGGTTTTTATGCCGGTTGCAGAAAAATCCAACCAGGTTGTTCAGCTCAACCTTTGGGCGGTTGAAGAGGCCTGTGAGGCTATCAAGCGTTGTGCAGAGCGCGAGGTCGATATGAACAGCGTTATCATCTGGGTTTCGGTTAAATCTCTTACAAAAAAGAATTTTGTAAATCAGGTTAAAAAGATTGTTGATAAATACGAAATATCTCCCGACAGCTTCTGCTTCAACATTACGGAAAGCATTCTTGAAGCAGTCAAGGATAAGGTCATTGAGACAATCAATGCACTGCGTGAGCTCGGCTTCAGAATTTCAATCGACGACCTTGGTCTTGAATATACTTCGCTTTCACATCTTTCACACTACGATGTTGACTACATCGGAATTCACAAGAGCATGATTGAAGATATTCTTTACAACGAAAAGGTTCAGAACACTCTTCAGGGTATCATCGATTTCTGTAAGAAGATTGATACACAGGTAATTGTTGACGGAATCGAATCGAAAGAGGAGTTTGACCTGATCAACAAGATGGGTGCTGACCGTTTCAGCGGCCCGTACTTCGGAGAGTTTATTAAAGATAAGCAAATCAATTAAAGGAGGAGGATCAGCTTGGCGAAAAAGAAAAAGAATCAGGCACCTGCAGATGAAGCAATGCAGGCAAACGGCCAGATGGATCGCTACGGTGTAAGAACCGAATCTAAAAAAGTTAAAAAAAGAGAAGCGTTGATCCGAATTCTTGCAATTATTCTGGTTATACTTTTGCTTTTCCTTTCCATAATGTTCGCTTGCTCGTCTTATGTGAACAAAGCAGGTGACTTTACGGTTACAATGGATAAAGATGCATTCAACATCGGTATCACTCTTTCGGAAACACCCGGATTTGAAAATCCGACACGTTTCCTTACCGGTGAAAAATGCGAAAACATGGGCGACTGTACATACGAATGGCTTCCCGATGACATCGACAGCATCGATGGCTCTCACAACCGTTCAAACGGTGAGGAGTTCCTTGCCTACACGTTCTATGTAAAGAACGCAGGTGAGGTTGACGTCAAGTACAATGCAAAGATTCTTATTGATTCTGTTGCGCTCGGTGCTGACGAAGCAATGCGTGTTATGGTCTTCCGTAACGGTGAGCCTACAATTTATGCTAAGCCGCAGAAGGGTACAACGGATAAGCTTGAAGAGAACAAGGACGACAAGGGCATTATCCAGTACACGGTTGACAAGAACTTTGTAACAAACACAAAGGTTATGGAAGAGAGCTTTGAGCTTTTCCCCGTCAACTCGGTTGATAAGTATACAGTTGTTATCTGGCTCGAAGGTTGGGATCCTGAATGTGTTGATAAAATTCTGGATGGCGAAATCAAGATGTCGATGAGCTTTTGGTGCGACCCCTTGGATGACGGTGACGGATCATCTGAGCAGCAGTAAAATCACATCCCTCTCGGTTTTGTCTTCAGGAGGAAGGCACATTTAAGATATATATTATGGCGGGTTAAACAACCGTACATAAAATCTAAGAAGGAGGTAAAGAAAAGACAATGTTTAAAAAGAATCAGAAAAACCGCACCTTTATGGCTGCGATTGCGATGCTTCTTCTTTCAGCTATCGTTATTACAACTGCTTCTTTCGCATGGTTCACATTGGGCAGAAGCGCTATGGCAAGCAACCTTGATCTTAAGGTTACAAAGCAGGGCGAAGGCATTCAGATTTCTGCTAATGCTACAACATTCACAGACGAGCTTACATTTGAAGACCTTAACGGTACAGCTACTTCAGGCTTCCAGGCTCCGTCAGAGGATTATAACTTCTTCCCCGCAATGATCGAACCTGCATCTTCAAGATTTGCACTCAACAACTTGCCTGCATTCTTTACAGGCGGCGTTGATAAGGGTACAGATACTCTTGAAAGCTTTGCAACATCATCTGCAGACGGCTTGACAATCTATGGCAAGTCAGGCGCAGAGACACCTGCAGGCTCAAAGAGAGCAGGCTACTACGTTTTCGACGTATTCGTTGACTACGTTGGTGCTACAGACGGTCAGCTCAAGATCGGCAGCTCAACAATCGAAGTTAAGAATGATGAGGCTGACAATACAACAGCTATCGCAGAGGCAGCTAATGCTATGCGTATCGGTTTCGTAAATTGCGGAACTGTAACAAAGGGTGCTACACCCGCAGCGGCTACTTCAGGTTCCGAAGCAGTCATTTTCGCTACCAACGCTGAAGCACGTAACACCACACCTATCGCAAGTACAGGTGTAAGTGGTGAACTTGCAGAAGGTACATATTCAGTGCCTCAGTCAGCAGCAGGTGATATCACAGTTGCATCTGCTTACGACTGTGCAGTTGACACAGGTGCTGAAGATGCAGTTATCAACATCACAGAAGGCGTAAACCGTATCAGAATTTATGTCTGGATGGAAGGCCAGGATGCTAACTGTACTGATGAACTTCAGAGCCAGCTCATTTCTGCAAATCTCGTATTCACATTGGTATAATCTCAAATTTTTACTTACTTCTAATTATGTTTCAGTTACTCCGGGAAGTGCTCGGTTGGAAGGTAATATTCAGCTGAAATTTGGAGATGCAATTCTTGCAAACCGGGTTATCGGAAGATCGCTACACTCCCGGTGAAATGGAACATCAATTAGTATCACTTGTGCGTTTGGCGACGCGTTAACGGTCGCTAAAGCATAAAATCTTTATGGAGGTAAAGAAACAATGAAAAACACATTAAGAAGACGTACGTTCATTTCAGCTATTGCCATGCTTCTTGTGTCAGCTATTGTGTTGACATCATCAACATTTGCATGGTTCTCAATGGCTAAGAGAGTTGAAGTTGAAACAATGGAACTCAACATCACTTCTCCTGACGGTGTTCAGCTTTCAGCTAACACATCAGCATTTACAACAAAGCTTACAGCAGCAGATCTTAAGGGTGAAGGTGCAGCTCGTTGGAAGGCTTATGAAGGACATAAGAACAACTTCCCCGAACTTCTCTCTCCCTCATCATCAAACCTTTATGTTGCAGGCAGTTTGCCCGGTTTCCACACAGCATCTATTGACGATGCGGGCAAAATGAAGTCAGTTAAAGTTGTAGATGATACAGCAAGCGGTTATGTTGCTTTTGATATTTTTGTAAAGGTATCTGAGGCACAGAAGATTTATTTTGGTGATACAACAGTTATATGCGACGATAACCCTGATGTTCCTTCAGCAATGCGTGTTGGCGTTGTAGATTGTGGTGTTGTAGCCGCAAAGGCTGAAGCTGCAGCTATTCAGGCAGTTCTTCCCGCAAATGTTTATAATCATAATGTAGTTATGTATGCTCCCAACGCAACAAATCACACAGATGCATCAGGTTATGCTGACGGTGAAGCAGACGTTCCGGACAGATTCGTTACAACAGCGTTTGAAAACGTTACTCCGGGCGGTAAGGGAAACAATATTGCTGAAGCTACTCATCTTACAGCTACAACAAATGCTACTTATGTAACAGACGAAACCAAGTCAACAGAAGCTTACTTCAATGCAGAAGCAGGTGTTAACCGTGTTCGTGTATACCTTTGGATGGAAGGTAACGACGTTGACTGTGAAAACTCTGTAGCAGGTGCAACAATCAAGTTTAACCTTGTTCTTACAATTGCATAAGATAGGTTCTATTTGAATTTTAATTTTTCCGCAGGGCAGTTGCTCTGCTCTGCGGACTCTCCGTCACACTTTCCGGGTGGCGTTAACCCGCCACCCGAATAAAGCAAAACGCCTTAAGGGCGATTTGCAAAAATTGGAAACAGTTTTTGCAAATGACCTTTAAGTCAAATAAAACCAGGAGTGAGTGTAAAAAATGAAAGAAAACGGTAAAAAAATAATCGGAGTTATTTCCGACATACTGCTTATTTTAATCCTTGTAATTGCGATTGTTATAACAGTAATGACCTTCACATCAAAAAATTCAGATGCAGGCATCGGTAATGTGTTCGGATATACTCCGTTCTCAATCCAGTCAGATTCAATGGCTCCGACCTTCAAAAGCGGCGACCTGATTATTTCAAGAGAGGTTAAAAATGTCAACGAGCTTCAGCCCGGTGATGTTATCACCTACTCAACAGTCCTTACAGATGAAAACGGCAGAAGTGTAAGAGGCTTCAACACTCACCGTATCATCGCTATCGAGTATAATAAGGACAACACAATCCGTGCCTTTGCTACAAAAGGTGACGGCATCGATTCAGAGGATAATACCCTTGTTCTTCCCGACGAAGTTATCGCAAAGCAGGTAAATTCGGGTGTGGATGAAAACGGTAACTATAAGGAAGGTCTTATGATTTCCAACTTCGGTATGGCTCTCAACTTCCTTCAGTCAAGAACGGGATTTATGGTTTGTATTATTATTCCGCTTGCCCTCTTCTTTATCTGGCAGATTTATAAGCTCATTGCAATGTTTATGGAAGCTAAGGCTCAGGACATTGATGAGGAAACCAAGAAGCGTGCAATTGAGGAATACCTCGCTGAGCAGGCTGCTAAGCAGAAGGCAGAATCAGGCGACGGTCCTACAGAATAAATTTTCATAAATAAATACATTCACTGTACCTATATATAAACCTACGGCATATAGTTATTAAGTTAAAGGGTGGCTGAAAATGACAGTAACAAAATTCATTGCAGAATTCTTAAATCAGTTTTTCATAAAAGGTGTCTGGGGCATCTTCAAGGGTATCGGCCTTGGTATTGCCAATATCTTCAATGTTCCCGAGTATATTGCAATCTTCAAGTCCTGGTCAGGTGATTTTACTGCAGTTGACTGGATTCTTGCGATTCTTGCAGTTGTTGCTACGGTTGCAGTTCTTGTTGCAGCAGTGATTCTTGTGGTTGTGCTTATCAGAAAGTATATCCGTGTCCGCAAGACTCTTGTTGACCAGGAAGAGCTTCTTAATGAAGTAGGCAATCTTAACCGCGAAATCATCAAGCTTTCAAACGAGAAGGAAAAAATCCTTGCTATGAAGGTTTCACAGCTTGGTCTCAAGCCCGGTGAAAGCGCTTACGTTGACACAGCAACAGAAGAGGGCTCAGAGGAAGAGGGCGAGAAGAAGGCTGACGGTGAAGTTGATAAGACTGCCGACGACTACAGCCGTTTCTACAAGTGTACACAGGTTGACCTTGAGCTTGAGAACTATATTCCTCCCGAGTATAACAACGAAATCACACTTCCCGAAATCTGTGATATGTTCCGTAACTTTGCTTGCTCAAGACTCGGTCTTTTCTACGAAATCAAGGTTATCCGCCTTTTCCTTTCAGCATTTGCATCAACTCGTCTTATCATCCTTCAGGGTATTTCAGGTACAGGTAAAACTTCACTTGCTTATGCATGGGGTAAGTTCCTTCAGAACGACGTAACAATCGCATCTGTTCAGCCGTCATGGCGTGACCGTACTGAAATCTTCGGTTACTTTAACGAATTTACAAAGCGCTTCAACGAAACAGAAGTTCTTAAAAAGATGTACGAGGCAACATTTAAAGAGGACATCTTCATCACCGTTCTTGACGAGATGAACATCGCCCGTGTTGAGTACTACTTCGCTGAGCTTCTTTCAATCCTCGAAATGCCGTCACGTGATGAGTGGGTTGTATCACTCGTTCCCAGCGTATGGCCGACAGACCCGAAGCACGTTATCGACGGTAAGCTCAGACTTCCCGAGAATATGTGGTATATCGGTACAATCAATAACGACGACTCAACATTCGCCGTTTCCGATAAGGTTTATGACCGTGCTATTCCCATCGACCTTAACAGTAAGGGTAAATTCTTTGAAGCACCGTATACAGAAAACCTTACACTCAGCTACAAGCACCTTGAGGCAATGTTCAGAGATTGCCAGACAAAATACAAGGTATCTGATGAAAACCTTAAGAAAATCGAAGAACTTGACGACTATGTTATCGAGCATTTTCGTCTTGCTTTCGGTAACCGTATTGTTAAGCAGCTCAAGGAATTCGTTCCTGCTTATGTCGGCTGCGGCGGTACAGAAATTGACGGTATCGACTTCGTTCTTGCAAAGAAGGTTTTCCGTAAGTTCGAAAGCTTGAACCTTTCTTTCATCCGTGACGAAATCGACGGCCTTGTTACATATCTTAACAAGCACTTCGGTAAGGCTAACATGAACGAATGTAAAGAATACCTCCAGCTTCTTAAGAGACTTATGTAATCTTATTTCAAGCAAACTATCAACTCTCAGAAGGGGAAATAATCCATGGAAAAATCTTATCTTGAATTATATCTTGAATATAAGGATTCCATTGCTTCTCTCACAACGGATAATGTTTTCTATGACGCTATGGAAAACTGCATTGATACCGGTGAGAACAAGTATTCCTTGTTCAACAGATATTTTGAAAAGAAAATCGACCTCAGATGGGTTGAGGAAATTGAAGCATGTATCATTCCCCTTGATAACATTATGCGAGTTCCTCGTAAGTTCATCGTTCAGGAAGAGGAAATCGTACCCATTGAACGTGCAAGAAAGATAACCAACGAGTCTATCCGCCACCTTGCACAGCACACAAATATGATCGCAAAGGTTGAGGGTGACGATGTTACCCCGAACCAGATTCTCAATGTTTTCAGAGAAGAAAGCTACGAGGTTTACGAAAACAGATTCGTCTATACACTTATGCAGAACCTCATCCGCTTTATCGATGTCCGTTACGATGTTATCTTCAATGTTTCGGATGACGATAATATGGCTTCTCTTAAAATGGAAAGCGACTTCACACGCGGCCGTGAAAAGGTTACATACAAGCTTGAGGTTTCCGCACAGTCAGGCGGCGGTGAGCTTGACGACACCGCAACAGGTCTTGAGGGCGAAAACGCTTCCGCTTTCCAGAGAATTGAAAGAATCAAGAAGATTATCAACGAATATGCACACTCTGCGTTTATGAAAGAGCTGCAGAACTGTGTTCCCGTCCGTCCTCCGATTATGAGAACGAACGCTATTCAGAAAAACCCGAACTTCAGAGCATGTCTTAAGCTCTGGCAGTTCATTCAGTCATATACTGACCTCGGTTACGAGATTACCGTAAAGGAATCCAACGATATGGTCAGCGACGAGTACAGAAATCAGCTTAATCAGATGATGGCGCTCAACTATATGATGCTCAAGGCAAACACCCTTTCCGAGGATGCTGTCGGTAAGCAGAAGCGCCGTAAGTTAAAGCCGAAGCTTCTTAAGCGTCTGGCAGAGGAGCTTGTACTCGACTACGATATGGAAGATGTCGAAATCCAGCGAGTTTTTGTTGACGAAATCAAGCGAGTCAGCAAAAAGAAGATGGAAGGCGAAAAGAAGATTCAGGAAGCTATCCAGCGTGCTCTTGATTCTGAAAATGCCCGTAAAAAGGCAATTGAAGATAAGATTAAGGCGAAAATCGCTCACGAAAAAGAGATGGAGCGTCGCCGCATAGCTCGAGAAAAAGAGAAAGAGCGTCTCGCAAAGCAGAAGGAAAAAGAACGCATTGCAAGAGAAAAGGCACGCGAAAAGGCACGCAAGGAAAAAGAACTTGCACTTGCAAAGGAGCGTGCACGCAAGGAGAGAGAAAAGGCTCGTCTTGCAAGAGAGAAGGAGAAGGAGCGCATCCGTCTCGAGAAAGAGAAGGAAAAGGCAAGACTTCTCAAGGAAAAGGAGAGAGCAGAAAAGCTCAAGGCTCAGGAAGAAGCACGCATTGCAAGAGAAAAGCAGCGTGAAGCTGACCGCAAAGCCCGTGAGGAAGCAAAGAAGCAGGCTCTCATTGAAAAAGAAAAAGCAGCCAAGGCTAAGGCCCGTGAGAAAGAGCGTATTGCAAAAGAGCTTGCTCTTCAGAAGCAGCGCGAAAAGGAACGTGCAGCAAAGCAGCGTGAAAAAGAGCGCATAGCTAAAGAGAAAGCAGCTCAGGCTGAAAAAGAAAAGTTAGCCCGCGAAAAGGCTAAGGAAAAGGAAAGAGCAGCCAAGGCTCTTGCTGACGAAAAGGCAAAAGCAAAGGCGCAGGCAGAAAAGCTCAGGGAAAAGGAACGCGCAGCAAAGCAGAAGGCAGCTCAGGCTGAAAAAGAAAAGCTTGCCCGCGAAAAGGCTAAGGAAAAAGAAAGAGCAGCCAAGGCTCTTGCTGATGAAAAGGCAAAAGCAAAGGCGCAGGCAGAAAAGCTCAGGGAAAAGGAACGCGCAGCAAAGCAGAAGGCAGCTCAAGCTGAAAAAGAAAAGCTTGCCCGCGAAAAAGCTAAAGAAAAAGAACGCCTTGCCCGTGAAAAAATCAAGGAGCAGGAGCGAGTTGCCCGTGAAAAGGCAAAAGAGAAAGAGCGTGTAGCCCGTGAAAAGGCAAGAGCCAAGGCAAAGGAGCAGGAGCGTATCGCCCGCGAGAAGGCTAAGGCAAAGGAAAAGGCTCTTAAAGAAAAAGCAAAGAAATCAGCAGACGCTGAATAATCAAAAATTACCGTCTTAACGGATTTTTCGGAGGAAATTATGCAGAAAAGGAGATTTGAAAAGGTTGCGGTTGTGCTCCTCAGCATTGCAATGCTGTTGACATCAACCGGAATAGTTTCAGCACTGGCAGTCAATGTCAGTGAGTCTTCCGCTGCGCCCGAAAATTCTTCCGCATCAGTTTCAACCTCTGTTTCGTCTGCAACAACATCAACATCTGCTTCAACATCATCAACAGTCACTCAGGAGGGAGGTTCAATCACCTCCTCAACGGTAACTGAAGAGGGTGGTGCAGTAATTGTCGATAACGGTGACGGAACAAAGGAAAATCCGTATAAGATTTCAACTCCCGAGGACTTCCTCGCAATCGGCAGCAAGGTAAATGACACATCAAGTGCAGACAAGTATTTTGTGCTTACAAATGATATCGACCTTTCAGGAGTAACAGCAAAGGATTTCGCAAACGGCTCACTTGTCGGTGCTGATAAGACTCTCGGTGCAACTGCTCCGAATGTATTCATCGTGCTTGACGGTAACGGATATGCTCTTAAGGGACTCAACGTTGAGTTCACAAAGGGTACTGAGGCATCTGTTTTCGGCTCAGTCAATGCTAAGTCACAGATTAAGAACATCAGAATTGACCGTCCTGTTATCAAGTCAACGGCTGACGAAATGTCACGCCTTGCAATTGTGGCAGCACAGAACAACGGTACAATTACAGGTGTCGAGATCACATATCCCGTACTCACAGCCGAGAAGGCAGACCTTACTGCTTTCGCAGTTGCTGAAAACATCGGTACTCTTTCAGAGATCTATGTAAGAGGCTCACATACCAACATCAGCGCCGCAACAGCAGACAATCATACCATATCATCTGTCGGTACAGTCGGTGCGGTCGTCGGTCTTAACCACGGTACGGTTACAAATTCTTCGGCAATCAATATCGGTATGTTTATCCCCGAGACAGAAGCACAGGTTATCTACGGCGGTATCGCAGGTGCAAACTCAGGCTCTGTTCTCAACAGCGTTTCTACAGGTAATGTAACGGGCGGCAAGTCAGCCGATGCTGTCGGCGGTATCGTCGGTAAGGCAGTGGCACCCGTTGGCGGTGAGAAGGCAACTTCAACTCTTACCAACAACTACACACTTGTTGCAATTTCAAAATCAGTTTACGGCTGCGGAGTTATCGGCTCTGCAGGAACTGAGGATATGATCAAGGATTGCTTCTGGTCAAGCGCAGTCAGCGGCAAGGATGTTATGGCAACTGACTTCGGTGCAGGTGCGGATGAGCTTGTTAACCGCGGCTTCATCATCATCCCCGAGGGAAAGAAGGCAACATTCAGCACATCAGATATCAATGCAACCATATTCGGCAAGGCAAGTGCAGAGCTTGACGGTGCAATTTCAGTCAAGGGCGAGGGCGTCAAGGCTGAGGTTGAAGACGGCAAGGCAGTAATCACTGCAGAAACAGCAGGTAAGGTTGCTTATGTAACATACACTGCAAAGCTTATGCTTCCCGCAAACGCAGGTGCATCAAAGGCGGGCGCAGCACTCAAGCAGTATCAGCGTGTTTATATTCTCACAGCTGCTGCAGATTCAAAGGGTAACGGCACAAAGGCTGATCCGTTTGTAATCAGAACAGCAGGCGATTTCGCAATGTACAATTATGCTCCGACAATGAACGCAGTTCTCGGTGCAGATATCAGAGTTTCCTCAACTGTTCCCGCAATCAAGGGCACATTTGACGGTAACGGATGCACAATCAGCACATCCAAGCCGATCGTTTCCAATGTTTACGGAACGGTCCGTGATGTAAATGTAAATGTTACGGCAGACATTTCTTCAGCAGTTCTCGGCAACGCAATTGGTGCAACAGTCAGCGGTGTTGCGGTTACAATGGCTGAGAGTGTTAAGCTCAATGCTCAGGCAAACAACAGAGGTATCCTCTTTAACAGAATAGGCGGTCAGAGTGTAATTGATGACTGTCACGCACAGGGCTGTGTTCTCGTCGGTGCAGATAAGCTTTCCGCAATCGGCGGATTTGCAGGTCTTGTAAACGGCAAGGCAAAGCTTACCAACAGCGGTGCAGCTGCAGATATCAGCGAGGGTGAGGGCTTCACAGCTGAAAAGACGGCAGGCTTCATCGGCAGCGTAACAGCAGAGGATGTAACGGTTACAAACTGTTATGTCGGTGGTGAAAATCTTGCAGGTGACATCGGCTTTATTGCAGATAAGCCCGCAAAGATTACACTTTCTGATAACTATATGGCAGAGGCGATGTCTTCGGCAGATAAGGCTGAATTCAAGACCTGGTCATTCGATGGCGGTAATGTCGGCTTCTTCACAGGCAACGGCGGTGCATTCACGGCAGCACTTCCGTCAATCAAGGCATTCTCTTCATCAGATGCTGACGATTATGAAATAATCACAGATAATTCAAAGATTGTTTCATCTGTAAGCGTTTCGGGCGGTAAGCTCACACTTAATGTTGAACGCGCAAAGGGTGTTGTTACTCTCAAGGCTCTTCCTGTCAGCGTAGTTAATAAGCGAACAGGTCTTTGCATAACAATCAATGTCTCCAACGGACTTGAAAAGGATGCAAACGGCAGATATATAATTTCAACAGCATACGACCTCGCATATCTGAGCGAAAACATTGCAGAGCTCAGCAACGCAAGCTTCGTAATGACAGCAGATGTTGATATGTCCGTGCTCAGCGGTTTTGCTCCCATCGGCACAACGGATGTTGCCTTCAGCGGAACATTCGACGGTAACGGCAAGGCTGTCAAGAACCTTACAATTGATTCAGCTGCTAAGGTCGGTCTCTTTGCGGTGCTCAATTCAGCAACCGTCAAGAACCTTAAGCTCACAAACGCAAGTATTACTTCAACAGGCGGTTACGCTGCTGTACTTGCGGGTCAGGTTACAGGCAACACAATCATCAGCGATATCACTGTTGACGGTGCAAAGGTTGAATCACGCGACCTTTATGCAGGTGTGCTTATCGGCGCGGTTGACAGCCAGGATGCAAAAGTATCAATCACAGACATTGCACTCAATAACACATCAATCAACTCCGAGTCAAACTATGTCGGTGCAGTTGCAGGCCGTATCAACGGTAAGGCAACGGTTATCGGTGTAAGCGTTGATTCTCTTAAGGCAAACGGTGCTGCTTATGTTGCAGGTGCAGTCGGTCTTGCAATCGGTGAGGTAACACTTGAGACAGTCGCAGTCAACGGTGCAACTCTCCGCGGTGTATCCGAGATTTCGGGTATTGCAAGCGGTAACGGTAATGTTACTATAAGATCTGCCAAGGTAACAAAGGCTGATATTGCAACACTTGCAATCACATCGGCAAACACAGCAGGCGGTATTGCTGCAGTCTTCGGCTCAGCTATCGAAGGTGTAAGTGTTGAAAACTCAACCGTTACTGCAGGTGTTGCAGGCGGTATCGTTGGCAAGACAGCTGAGGATTGCGTGCTTACAATCAAAAATGCAGAGGTTTACTCTTCAAAGATAAATTCACAGGATGCAAACACAGTTGCAGCAGGTATTCTCGGTGTTCACAATGTCAGAGGAACAGCTTCGGTTGAGGCAGTGCTTGTTGATGAAAATACTGTAATCAGCGGTGCAGCGGTCAGCGCAGGTCTTGTGGGCGACTGCTCAGGTGCAGAAAGCATCCTTAAGGTAACAGATGCAAAAGCTCTTGCAACCGTAAACGGCAGTGCTAACGCTAACGCAATTGCGGCGGCAGGTGCACTCGGCAGAATCGGTACATCGGCTATCAATAATGTAAGCCTTGAAGCACTCAAGGTTGGCGGAACAGTCAACGGTGCAGGTGCAGTCGGCGGTATCGTCGGCCTTATCAAGGATAATAAGGGTAACAAGTCTGACCGTACGGTTATTGCAGACAGCGTTGTATTTGCACAGGTTGATGCTTCATCTGCTGTTTCGGCAGGAATGATCATCGGTGCGGTTGACGGTAAGGTCTTTGACTCAGACCTTGCAGCCCTCGCTGTAAGAGGTGTTGTTACAACAACATATTACGGTGTCGGTGCTTATCCGGAAAACACTCTTACTTCAGGCTATACAGATATGAACGAGGGTATCCTGCTTTCAGTTGATACACTCAACACAACAGACGAAACAACAGTTGAGCTGTTCGGTCTTCCGAATGAAGACGGCTATACATTTGATGAACAGTCAGGCTGGGCTTCAGAGTCTGCAGACAGAGTTCAGGTTGTTTCTTCAACTGAGAAGACGCTTGTCCTCAAGGCAGAGCATCGCGGTCAGGTCAAGCTTGTTGCATACTATGTTCTCGACAGTGACGAGCTGGTACGCATCCCCGTAAGCGTTGAAATCAATGCAGATGTTTACGAGCCTCTTAACGGCAGCGGTACACAGTCCGATCCGTATCTCGTAAGCAACGCCTATGAGCTTGAGTCTGTTTCACAGTACGCTGACAAGGGCGCACACTTCGTGCTTACCGAGGATATTGTTCTTACTGATGCTGATTATGACTTCGGTGGAGCATTCTATAATCTCGGCAACGGTGTTGTATCAATCGGCAGTGCAGATAAGCCGTTCAACGGTGTCTTCACAGGTCTTTATAACGGTAAGGTACATTCAATTTCAGGACTTAAGATGTCCGGCACAACCTTCGGCGGTCTGTTCGCAGTAACCGACGGTGCAACGGTAAGCGACCTTATCCTGAACGGTGCAGAAATTTCTGCAACTGTAAACGCAGGTATTCTTTCGGCCAGAGCAACAGACTCTGTATTCAGAAACATCGTTATAAACAATTCTTCTGTTGAGGCAACAGGCATGGGCGGAGCAGTCGGTGGTGTTGTCGGTGTTGCACAGTCAACAACGGTTGAAAATACAACTCTTGAAAATGTAAGTGTAAGCACAACGGCAGAAGGAACAGGCGTAACTGCTGAGGTTGCAGGCGGAGTTGCAGGTACATTCAGCGGAACGGTCAAGAATGTCGTTCTTTCAGCTGTAAAGGTAACTGCTGACACAACCGGCGCAGGTGCAATCGGTGTTGCTCAGAGCGGAACATACATCTCCGCAACCGACATCGACGCACAGGTCAAGGCCGAAACTGCAGCAGGTGTTATCGGCGAGGCAAAGGATTCAATGTACATCAGCGTTGACGGAGTTTCCGTAAAGGGCAAGGTCAACGGTGCAGAGATTTCTGCAGGTGTTATTGCGAAGATGTCCTCTGCTGACGAAGAAAACACATTCGATAAGCTCAAGAAATCACTTATCAGCAACACAGTTATCACAACAAAGCTTGCAGGTGACGGTGTCAAGGCAATTGCAATCGGTGATATTTCCGAAAAGCTTGCAGTTGATAAGGAGAATACAAACGCAAATGTATTTGAGAATGTTTACTACTCATCGTACCAGAACAACTTCGGTGCATTCGGTGCAGAGCAGTTCAACGCATATCAGAATGCTGAGTATGTGATAAACGACCTCAGCGATGCAAAATACATTGCAGACGGCAAGGCTTATGCCTTTGTAAAGCTTGGTACAGAATTTACCGTTCTTGCTGATGACAGCATCGTCATAGACGGTATCAGCGGAAGCTATAAGTCATTCACAGTTACAGGAAAGCAGTTCACCCTTGCAAATGTTACTTCAACAGTCAAGGGACTTGTTGAGTACGATTCACAGAACAGTGCAGTAAGACTGACAGAGATTCCGTCTTCACCTGCAAAGCTCGTGTTCATTTACAACGATGGCCTCGAAATTGCGATTGACATTTCTGCAGGCAATGTTGAAACAGACGAAAACGAGGTTATCGTTAATATCAATGTAGTCAATGCTTCGGCAGGTAAGGCTATCTCCGATAAGCTTGTCGGCGTAATGCTCAAGACAAAGGCAGACGGAGCTGTCAAGGCATCAGACTTCTTCACAAAGGCAGATTCACAGCCGACTTCAATCGGTCTTGACGAAATTGAAAACGGCAGCTTCTATGTGGATATGCAGCTTCCTGAGGGATACACATTCGCTCTGAATGCTACGGATGAGAACACAGAAGAGCTGGAGACTGAGTCAGCAGGCAATGAGGGCATCCTTGTTAATGCGGGCGAGTCAAAGAATATTACACTCACCGTAACAATTGAAGACGAAACCGATACCCCGTGGGGTCTCAGAAGTCTCTGGACGGTAATCGGCAAATAATTTTACAGAAAGGGGCAGTGCTACAGTTATGAAAAAGTTTCAGTTTTACAAAAACATAATATTGGTTGTGGCATCTGCCCTTACTCTTGTTGCAGTTACGTTCGCATGGTTCAGCTCAAGTAGTGACGCGACATTCGATCCCATCGCAGCTACCATTGAAGGTGACCCGATCAAGGTTGCTTTTTATCAGGCCGATGCTTTCGATGCATATCAACCGCTTGTGGGTGATATTGAGCTTACAGAGTTTGTTCCCGGTAATTTCAACAAGTATAAATTTGAAATCACGACCAAAACGGCTGATAAGCTGAAGCTCGGCTTCAGGATAGAAAATCTGCCGACAGATATACCGCAGGATCTTAAGGATTCTGTATGCATAAAGTACACTGTCTACAGTTGCACCAAGACTACAGCAGGTGACGGTACTGCGGTATACACTGAAAGTGAAGTGATTGCTGAATCTCTCGATTATGTTTCGCTTACTGATCTGATAGACGGAACAATTTTCAGTGCCCTTTCTCTTTCAAATTATCAGTCATCTTCTGAAGACAGATTTGTAATTTATTATGAAATCGGTCTTGCTGAAGACAGTCCGTCAACAATCAGCGGTCTTGAGTCTTCACTCGGTGATGTCAAGATCAGTGCACAGCGAGCAGAGTGATTATGAAAAAGGCTAAGAAGATTTTCAGCCGCGTGATGTCGGCAATCTCCGTTGTTATTTTTCTGTTCGGACTGTTTGTATTTGTTTCTGTTCTCAATGCATCCGCAGGTAAGGTGCCGAGTGTTCTCGGCTTCAGCGTGTTGCAGGTAAGCACGGGCAGTATGGAACCCGAACTGATGACAGGCAGCATCGTTGTTGTTAAAAAAACTGATGCACAGAAGCTGAAGGTCGGTGACATCATCAGCTTCTACTCAACGGATGTTAATATTCTGGGCAAGGTAAATACACACCGAATCGAAAAAATCGAGTATGAATCGGGCACGTCTCATCTTCCGGTTTTCACCACCAAGGGTGACGCGAATGACGATGTCGACAGGGCAAAGGTTCATTCGATGAATGTTGTCGGTAAGGTCGTGTATGATCTCGGAACGGTCAGCGGTTCTGTTATCAGCGTTTTTCAGAATCCGAATGTTGTTTTCTTTGTGATTGTTCTTCCGCTGATTTTTATCACCTTCGGCGAAGCGATTAATCTTGCAACGCTGATTGCAAAAAGTAAGTACGATAAAGAGGAAGATGAAAATGCAGACGCAGAAGAATAAAATCAGCATTCTGTTGACCTCTTTAGTTATTTTTATTTCAGTTCTCGCTGTCGGTTTTGTTTTTGCTCCGTCCGTTATGGGACTCAGGGCATACTCGATCGAAACAGGCAGTATGGCAAACACAATTCCTGAGGGCAGTATGGTTTATGTCCGCCCTTATTTAAATTTTGAGGACTACGGAATTTACGATGTTGTTACATTTACTGATCCCGTAACCGAAAAAAGCTTTACACACAGAATTATCGGAATCGATTCTTCAAAGCAGGAGTTTCATACCAAGGGCGACGCGAATAAGGAGCCTGATCTTGAGCCTACACCGTTCACCATGGCGGTCGGCAAGGTTGAATTTTCAGTACCGCTTCTCGGCTATGTGGCTTCGTTTCTTAAAAACACAGTCGTCAAAATTGCGATTGGAGTAATTTACATCGCATGGGCGGCAATTGAGGCAGAACTATTTTTCGCAGAAAGGAAGAAGAAATATGATTAAAAGATTAATATTGTTTGTGGCTTCCTTGGCTGTTATTCTCGGTCTTATGACTTCGAGCAGTTCCTTTGCGTGGTTCGCTTCATCATCACAGAAAAAGCAGAGCATTTCTGTTTCTCTTGTCAGCAGCGCGTTTTCGGCTCAGCTTTCTGATTTGCAGTCCCCGTCAAGCACCGTCATCGTTCAGGGTGACAACCTCGTAAATCTCGACGGAAAGTCAGCAAGTCTTCAGCTTAACAATCAGTCTACAACCGATACACAGCTGCGTATTTCAATCGAGTACACTTCCTACCGTTCAGGCAAGGCAGAGCAGGTGATTTATTCCGCAAGCGAGGAGGATGACATCATCGTTGAATTCGCATCTGACGCGTGGGCTAAAAATAAGAATGTTGCGGGTGTGACATACTTTTATTATATGGGCGGCTCTTACGGCAGCGATTCGGTAGATAACATCGATGCAGTACCTGTTATTTCTCCCGAAAACAGCAGAATCCCTGCAATTACAAAAATTGCTTATAAAGACGATGTTTCTTACGCTTATTCAGGACAGAAGATCAATGTCAAGGTAAGTTTTGAGTCCAAGCAGGCTGAGAATATTACCTGGTCGGCAATTGATTCCTATACTGTTTCAGGTTTTGGTGAATAAGCGGTGAAAATAAATTTTAAAAACGTTTTGTTCAATATCCTTGCCATTGTAACCGTGATTGCGGTCGTGTTTGTCGGCTTCAATCTTTTGTCGGGTGCAAAGGGTTATGCCGTAACAAGTCCGAGTATGAAGGACACGCTGAATGTCGGCGATGTGGTTTTTGTGAAGACTGTTGATTTTGACAGTCTGCAGGTCGGTGACATTGTAACGGTAGCCTCGTCGGATAAGGGTAAGTTTTTTACACACAGGGTTGTGGAAATAAACAAAACAGACAGAACAATAACAACACGCGGTGATGCCAACGGCGTTGATGACCCGATGCCGACTGAGGCAGAAAGAATCGTCGGTAAGGTCTGGTACAGTGTACCGCTTCTCGGCTTTATCACAATCGGATTTTCGTTTGTGTCCGGGTCTGTGGGACTGCTGATACTTGCGGGAATTGCCGTTGTGCTGGTTACAGTCAATTGTATTCTTACTAAATCTAAAAAAAGGAGAGGTGAAAGCGATGAGTAAAATCAAAAAATTATCCGCTGTGGTAATGGCACTTACATTAGTGCTCTGCATCGGCTATTTTTCAGTTATGTCGCCCACCTCTGCATGGTTTTATAACAGCGGTGTAATCGATAGCGGAGACAGCTTCGTTTTCGGTGACTTATCGGTGGATACCTCATTCACCTCAAAGTCGGTTCAGGTTTTTGACGGTGCAACAAAGTTTGCTGACCCTGACGAGATTCTGTTTGATGATGTTATCAAGGTCAACGAAATTCACGTTTACAATTCAGGTACAATTCCTGCAAGAGTCTATGCCGATGTCAGGACTTCGGGCGAGGGCCTTCGTTGGTTTGTGTACGATGACTCAATGCTTGTTGACGGCAGTGTTAAAAAGACAATTGAATCCGTTTTGCCCGAAATGACAGACAGCGCACTTATGCAGTACAATGTCGGTGAGGACGGCAACGGCGGACATTACATCATTCTCAATCCGGGCGAGATTGCAACAGTAAAGGTTGCAACATGGATTGAATATGATTTTGTAAAGGGCGATATCGAAAACGGTGAAGAGTCCGACAGCTACGATGTCGAAATATCATTGATTGCCGCTCAGGATGTTGACGGTGCATTTGAAAGATAAAAGCGAGGTGACAGGGATGTTACATAAACTTAACAAAAGAGCAGTTGTTATAATCGTTGCTGTTGTTGCGGTTGTGGCAGTTGTGGGCAGCTCCCTGGCATGGTTTGTAACACGCAGCACCTTGGCACAGCAGGTTACCCTCTCTTCCTTTGATGCGGGCGCAGATGTTTATTTCCTTTGCGACAGCGGAAAGGTCGATGCAGAAAATTTCACAGACGAAAACGGCCTTTATATCCTCAGCCTTAACAAGGCGGACGACAATTACATCGGAAAGCTCCGTGTTGGTGTTACGCTTGACGGCGGCGCAGCTTGTGTGCGTGTTACGATGAATCACGAGTGGACAGACGCTGACGGTGAAGTCCTTCACAGAGATGTAAGCGTTCCGTATAAGTTCGGTGAGCTCTGGTACGATAACCGCGATGTGGACTACAGTGTTTACTATGCGGGCAAGGATATGTCAGGCAGAGCAACCTTTACAAAGACTGACCTGATTACAGGCTTCTCCGAGGCAGACTTTGATACAACAGATCTTGAGGATGGCACTCAGCTGAAGATGCTTGTGCAGGTTGATGCGGTTCAGGTTAACCGTTATCCGCAGTTGTGGAACATTGAAAAACTCCCGTGGAAATAATGGAAGTTGATTTTTATGTCGAATAAGAAAAAGAAGGCTGCGGCAGGAAAGTCTGTCGCAGCCAAAACTAATTCGGGGCATAAAAAACCCGAACAGGTAAAAAAAGATAAAGAAAAGCAGAAGGCTCAGGCTGAAAAACAGGCACAACGCGTGCGTGAAGAAAGGCAAAGGGCTGAGCGTGAGCGTGCAAAAAAGAGTGAAGACATACAGAAGCGCCGTGAAAAGCAACGTATAAAGAATGAAAAAATCGAAAAGAAAGCAGAATCCAGAGAAAAGCATCGTTCAGCGGTCATCGGTTTTGCACAGTCGGTGAAAAATCTTGGCAAAAGGCTTGCAGAAAAAATCCGGTATTACACTAGTAAGGAATTTCTCGGTTCGTTTCGTTACAGCAGAATTTTTATTTTCATCGTTCTTCCTCTTGTGCTTATAATTACGGGAATTGTTCTGGTTTTACAGACACCGTTTGTGAATGTCCCGTCAGAAATCCGCAGCCTTACATATTCAGGTAGGGTGGAAAGCTCCCTCACGGCAAAGCCGTCGGCTTTCAGTCAGAGTCAGCAGGCGATGTTCATCGATTCGGTCAGGGCTCACGGTCCGGGTGACTTTGATTTTTATATCAACACGAGTATAACGCTTGACGATAATGCAGAAACAACAACTCTGCGCTTCGGAAACCCCCGGGGTAACGGATGTATTCTTGTGGCAACAGTCTATGACGACGACGGCAGAATTCTTTACCGTTCACTCGGTCTTGAAGAGGGTAAAGAGATAAATACGGCAAGGTTTTTTGAAGAAATTGAGTACGGCACACACGATGTAAAGGTTGCCGTCAACGCATACGACGCAGAGACTAACGAAAAAATTGCAACAAAATATGCAAGGATAAAATTATCGGTTGGTGTTTAAATGGCAGAAAACAAAGCAAAAGTAAAAACGGCAGTTATAATCGCAGTTTCACTTGTTGCGATTGTTGTTTCCGTGCTTGTTATTGTACAGGCTGTGCCGAAAGTCCGTCTGAATCTTGCTGACGGCGGAACGGTACGCGACGGAATTCTGCCTGAGGTTGACGAATCGCTGCACATAACAGATGTGCCCGAGGGTGAGATACGCTACCTTATAAACAAGCAGATTGTTTTTGACGGTCCGTATTCACTCGGTGATGTGATGCTCGAAAATCCCGAAGCCTGCGGTTACGACCTGCAGTTTGTGATTTACAACACGCAGGGCGAAATGATCTATACCTCGCCGATGATAAAGGCGGGGCAATATCTGGAAAAGGATAAGCTGACAGCTGTGGTAAAGTCGGGCGTATACAATTGCTCTTATTCCGCACTCGCTTACAGGGACGGCAAGCTGATGGGCGAGGTTAACGGAGTTGTGAATGTTACGGTGAAATAAAAAAACAGACCAAAATTGTAAAGATTCTGGTCTGTTTCTGTTTATGTAGCTCTGTGTCGGATTGTCAGCGCTGTTCGATTCCGAGGAACATTGAAATATAGCAAGCGAAATCGCCTTTAGTTTTTCTGTCAAGCATCACTGCATCTATTCCTTCAATTCTGAAATTTCTGCAGATGCCCTCCAATGCTGCAATAAAGCCGTTATGTCTTCTTGTTCTCAGCGGATCAATTTCTTTGATTTCATCAAGACTCATAAAGGTCCACTGTGTTCTGATTAAGGCATAGTCCATAGCGGATCTGAGAAAGTCCTGATAGAATTCCTTAAGGTCGGTATCATCCTCCGGAATTTCTGAAGCTTTTTCCTTAATCATGGTGTATGCTCTTAAAGCCTCTTCATACGATAAACTCATTTTCTTTTCTCCTTTCTGCTGTATTGTAACAAATAGTTGTTGGCAGACAAAAAACAGAGTCCCGAAAGACTCTGTTTTTATGTTTTTAAAAATCAGTCAGCGAGGATTTCACCCATAAGGCCGGGAGTTGCGAATGCTGCGTTTGACTCGTCTGTGTCGATGTGCATTGCAAGAGCGTAGCTCGGGCTTACACGAACAACAACATCACCGAAAACAAGTGTACGGCCGTCAGACTCGATCTTAACGTCAACGATCTGCTTGTCGCAAACGCCATACTTCTCAGCATCCTCGGGAGTAGCGTGGATGTGACGCTTTGCAACGATAACGCCTTCCTTAAGCTCAACCTCACCCTTGGGGCCTACAAGCTTACAAGCACCGCTTGCTGCGATGTCGCCTGACTCACGGCAGGGAGCGGCAACGCCGATTGAACGAGCGTCAGAAGCTGAAAGCTCAACCTGTGTGTCGGGACGTGTCGGTCCGAGGATTGAAACAGCGGGGAAGCTACCCTTAGCGCCGATAACCTGAACTCTCTCTTCACAAGCGTACTGGCCGGGCTGTGAAAGGTCCTTTTTCTTTGTCAATTCGTAACCTGCACCGAAAAGTGTTTCAAGGTCAGCCTTAGAAACATGAACGTGACGTGCAGATGTTTCAACTAAAACTTCTTTTTTCATTTTGAAAACCTCCGTTAAATATTGTTTTTTACCCATAAGATTATATGACAAACTGCTACAAATTGCAATAGTTTCCGATAAAAAACACAGCACCGTCAGGCGCTGTGTTCTGTTATTGATTAAAACTCGTAATTCGGGTTAACGATTTTGCCTGTTTCTGCAGATTCAACAATTGCGCGGCAAACCTCAACTGTCTTTGCGCCCTCACGAGCGTCTGTCGGAACCTTCTTGTTATTGATGATGCAATCAGCAAAAACTTCAAATTCCTTAACAGCGTTGTGATTGTTAACCTCAAGCTCGATTGTCTGCGGCTCCTGAGTGTCACCGTTCTCGTCTGTTGTGAAGAGTGTCATTGTCGGTGAAGTGTTGTCGCAGATGATTGTACCCTTTGTACCGTAAATAACAGTACGCATTGTATAGTCACGCTTACAGCCTGTTGAAACAAAAACCTTACCTGCAAGGTCCTCGTCAAACTTCATAATCGCGATTGTAGCGTCGTCGTAGCTTACTGTGGGAAGAAGCTTGTGTGTACCGTAAGCGAAAACCTCTTTCGGGTCGCCTGCGAGCCAGCGCAGAAGGTCAACAGCGTGACAGCCGCCGCCGATAACACCGTGACGGTTCGGGTCTGCACGCCAATGTGCTGAGCCGTCCTTGTTTTCTACAATGTGCATATAGTCGTGAGCGTACTCTGACTCAACGAAATAAAGCTCACCGATTGTACCTGCATCGATGATTTCCTTTGCCTTTTCAAAAGACGGTGTAAAGCGGCAGATCTGACCGACCATAAATTTGCAGTCTGATTCTTCGGCAGCCTTGACAATTTCCTCAACATCCTCGCGTGTAAGAGCAAGAGGCTTTTCGCAAAGAACGTGCTTGCCTGCAGCAAGAAGCTCACAGCAAACCTGCTTGTGCTGCTGGTCGGGAATAGCAACGGAAACAACATTGATTTCGGGGTTGTTGATGATATCGTGATAATCGGTTACCCATTTTTCCTCAGGGATACCGTATCTTTCACCTGCGAAGCGGAGATTATCGGGGTCACAGTCGCAGATTGCTGCGATTTCGGCACCGTAGTTCATAGCACCCTCAACATGAGACATACCGAATTTCATGCCTATATTACCAACTACCAGTTTCTTTTCCATAGTTAATTCTCCTTTTCAAAACTCAATAACGATATTCTACAACAAACGTGGGATATAATCAAGAGAGCAACGAATATTTTACCAAATAAAACATTATGTCACGCACTTGATTTTATTTATAAAATAATGTATATTTATCATATATGTATAATGAGGTATTATGTCGATGAAAAAAACGTTTAATCATCTTCCCGTTTTACCCGCATTCCATCAGGTTACCTGGTGGGTGTGCAGAGGCCTGATTTTTGTCTGGGGTGTTGTGATGCTCTTTTCGGGACACACAACGGAATTCCTTGAGGCGGTTTTCGGAATCATCTTTACACATCTGTGGGATTTGTTTCAGTGGCTCGGCGGTAAAACATTTATAACTCAGGTGCCGTACAGACTGCAGACGATGCTTAACGTGCTTTTGTGCTTTGCAATTGTTATCGGCACAACCATCAACAAGTTCACAACGCTCGATATTATCGATATCCCCGAGCATTTTATGTCGGGTTACATAGCGACGGCAGGCAGCTATGAGCTTGCAATAATCATCCAGCAGAAGCGTCCGAAGGACAAGGTGCTCAGCCCTGCACTTGCGGCAATGTTTGCGCTTGCATTCGGTGTTATGCTTCTTGTCGGCTGGGAGTTTTACGAGTACACTATGGACAGGCTCTACGGTCTTAATCTCCAGCGCACCGCATTCGATACGGAAGCAGGTCTGATTGACACAATGGTCGACCTTATCGTAGGTACGTGCGGTTCGGTTCTTTCAATGTTTGTAACGGCATTCAGCAAAAACAAAAAGGGGAAGAAAAACAATGAGTAACAAGGCAGTCAGAATTATCGCATTAGCTCTTGCAGGAATAATGGCACTCGGCTCAATCATCGGTGCCGTTTCTGCATTGATAGGTTAATTGATTTTGAATTTTCAGGAAAGAAGGTGAGTAGTTTGACAAAGAGCAAAAGAATACTGGCTTTGATTATGGCTGTTGTTATGTTTGTCGGCATGGCGGTTTCGGCATACGGCTACAACGACAATTACCCGAATACTCACCGTAACACGGGACAGCACATTGCCGATCTTATTGCGGTTGCAAGAACTCAGCTTGGCTATGCTGAGCTTGACCCGAACACAGGCTTTCCCATTGCACATAACGGCAAGGCGGGCTACACAAAATACGGTGCATCCTTCGGTGCACCTACGGGTGAATGGTGCGCATATTTTGTTTCGTGGTGTGCAACTCAGGCGGGTATTCCCACATCAATTGTTCCGCGTCTGGGTAACTGCGCGGCTTCGGTCAAATGGTACAAGAAGCACTCTGTTTTCTATTCAGGTTCCTCGGGCTATGTGCCGAAGGCAGGCGATATCGTCTTCTACAACTGGTCGGGCGGTGAAACAGCGAAGCACGTCGGCATCGTAACGGGTGTATCGGGTAAAACTCTTTACACAATTGAGGGCAACACGGGTGACGGCAGAGGCTACGACTGTCTTTCAAGAACAAGAAGCCTCACGGCAAACTATATAGTCGGCTACGGTGTGCCTGCTTACAATGATGCGAAAACATATTCCGAATCACATTATTTCGGCAACTCAAACGGAGGCTCATACTCCCAATCGGTTAAGTATACCACCTCAAAGCTTGCGGTAGTTACAACCTCGGCAACAGACATCACCCCGACAAACGCTGTGCTTCACGGCTCAGTCACAAACGGCGGAAGACTCTTTGCTTCAACGGCAGGCTTCTTCTTCGGAACAGACAAGATGAAGCTCGCCAAATATCCGATAGTTACGTCAACGAGCAAGCCTGAAATCGAGCTTTCGATGGATGTTACAGAAACTGTCGGAGCGCTCACTCCGAATACAACATACTATTATCAGACCTATACCTGCATTGACGGCAGAGATTACCTCGGCCCGATGTATGCGGTTGTTACGGTAAATGATGTTCCGCAGAAGCTGCATCTGTACACGCAGTCGGTGCATGTCGGTGTCGGACAGACATCGGAAATTATGTGGGTTCAGCTTCCGCTCGGAACCACAGACAAGGGCGTTACCTGGACATCCTCTGACGAAAAGATTGCAACCGTCAACAACAACGGTGTTATAAAGGGTGTCGGTTACGGTAAGGTTACGCTTACGGCAAAAACGAATTACGGCAGCGCAGATGCAACCTGCACGGCTACGGTGCTTATCCCTGCGCCGGATAATATGAAGCTTGATAACGAGAATCAGAAGAGCATTACCGTCAGATGGGATGCGGTGGAAGGTGCAACGGGTTACATACTCTACCGTTCAGAATACTCGGACAGCGAGCCTGTTGAATACGCTCACATCAGTGCAGACGAAACGGAATTTGTAGATAAGAACATCACACCCGGTGAGAGGTATTATTACAGACTTATGACACTTGCTGAGGTGGTTGACTACAACAGTGACCCTACACCTGTGCTTTACACAACTGCGCGTCTGAGCAGTCCCGACGAGGTAAAGGCAACAAACTTCGGTGCACTTCTCAGGGTTAACTGGTCGCCTGTTGACGAGGCTAAGACTTATACGGTTTACCGTTCATCTGACGAGCACGGACTTTACACCATTGTCGGAAAGACGACAGGCACAACCTTTGTTGATCACGATGTGCTGGCAGGCAAGACTTACTTTTACAAGATCGTTGCAAGTGACGGCAACGAAAAAACCGTAAGCGATTATTCTCCGATGGCAAGCGTGGTTGCAAGACTCAATGATGATGTCAGTCTGGAGGATACAGAAGCAGTTCTGCCCTCACAGAAGCCCGTACCGAAAAAATCCAACGATGCGGAAATATCCCGTACACAGCTGGGGACAAATACATTTATGTTTTAAGGACACAAGTGAAAAGGCTTGTGTCCTTTTTGGTGAAGTATGAAGAAAACAAGCTCTAAAACAAAAGATATGATAACCGTTTCGCTTTCGGCTGCACTCATCTGCCTTTGCTCGTGGATTCAGGTGCCGTCTGCAGTGCCGTTCACAATGCAGACCTTTGCAGTGTTTCTTGTCAGCGCAACACTCGGCGCCCAAAAAGGCGTAGCGGCAACTCTTGTTTATCTTTTTCTCGGCATCGCGGGATTGCCTGTTTTTTCAGGCTTTCAGGGTGGCGTCGGCACACTTCTCGGTGCGACGGGAGGTTTTGTTTTCGGCTTTGTTCTCTCAGCCTTTATTGTAGGTATTTCGTCAGACAAATGGGGCTATGGACTTTTGCCGAGCGTGCTTTCCTCCGTTACCGCAATTGCAGTCTGCTACCTTACGGGAATGCTCTGGTTTGCATTTGTCTACGGTAATGGAAACCTTTCGGGCGCTTTTACGGTGTGCGTTCTGCCGTTTATATTACCCGATGCAATCAAAATCACTCTTGCGATGCTCGTTGCCAAAAGAGTATCGGGCATAATATAATCCGATAAGCTCTGAGTAAAAACAGCAGAGAAGCGTTAGCCTCTCTGCTGTAGTTTTATATATCAAGGTCGGTGTTTTTCTTAACTATGAGTGTTTCTGTTTCGAAATCTCTTGTACCCTCGTGCAGAACTATCAGTCGGCCGCCTCTTTCCTTTCCGTAGGTGTGGTAGCCTGCACCGATTGTCTGTATCAGCTTTATGCCGTCAATCTCTGCAACAAAGGTGTTGACGTGGTCGTGACCGAAAAATGCAGCAACAATATCTCCTGTCTTTTTCCAGCTTTCAAACTGCTTGCGGTTTTCGTCGGGAGGGCAGGGTGCCTCACGTACAAGTCCCTCGAGGATTGCACCCTCCTTGGGGGTAAGTGTTTTACCGTTTCTGTTCAGACCGCCTTCTGTTTCACCCTCAGCAAAATCAAAAAGGTCAAATTCCTGATTTACGGGAATATGCTGGAAAAGGATTGACGGAACGGGTACACCGCTGTTAGCCTCACTGAGCCTTGCCGCCTTCTTTTCATACCATTCAATCTGATCATCGTGAACATAGCCGTAGCCTGCACCGTGAATTACAAGATGATTTTCGTCGCGCATATAGTCATTGGAATCAACGCACCAGATGTTCCATGAAACCTTCTCACCGTCGTGCGACATAACGGGCAGACTGTAGTTTCCGCAGCCGAAGACATCCTCTTCGTTGTAGCAACCGCGGAAATTTTCGTATTCCGCATACAGAGCGATGTGATTCTCACGACGGATGAACGGTCTTACTTCCTCACCCTCGGAATCGTGATTGCCGAAAACCACGGCAAGGGGAATGCCGCGCCTTCTGACAGGCTCGGTAATCTTGTTTATTGTCTCAACAAGATAGTCGTAGGTGTACTCCTCCCAGTAACCGCTGATGTTATCTCCGCCGAAAACAACAAGGTCCGGCAGTGTGCGTTCGATACACTGCTCAATAACATTGACTGTCTCGCGCGAGCAGGCTTGCGGAATTTCAGGATTTTCGTCATCGTCCATTTCGGGCGAAACCTCGTGAATGTCCGAGAGGTGTAATATTCTGAATGTGCCGTCATCCCTGAAGCGTAAGGGCTTCTGACGGTCACGAAAATGCTTTAACGATGTAGGATAGCCTGTTGCCATATAATCAACTCCTCGGATTAAATTTTACCCCGATGCCTGTTTTTCGTCAAGCAGATATGTGGATATTTTGTTAATTTTAATCTTTTGATTGAAATTTATCATATTTAGTGTTATTATAAAGTGTATATTTTTAAAAAGGAGGAATTCCTTTGTCAAACGAGAACAAGGAAAAATCTTTCCCCGAGGGAACAGCCGAGGAAAAAGAGCTTGACACTGTCCCTGAGACCGATACAAGCGCTGACGGCGAATGGCAGTGGGATGCTGCTGTACCCGAAACACAGACAGACGATATAACTGTAGAAGACCTCAATCTGACCGAGGCGCAGGAAGCTGTTGAGGAAACAGAGCAGGCAGAAGAAACTGAACAGTCTGAACAGGCTGAGGAAGAGGCTGAGCCTGCAAATCCGGACGATGACGGACTTTGCGTTGTCTGCGGTAACCGCAGAGGCAACAGCCCGAGTGACCTTTACTGTAACGACTGCCGCAGAAAGTTCCTGCGTACAAATTACGGCGTCGGACATGTTGTTCTTGCTTTCCTTATGGTGTTTGTTGCAGCAATCGGCTATTTTGTCTGCGCAACAACCTGCGAGATCACATCGCACATTATGAAGGCACAGTCCTGTATTGAAGACAGGCGCTATGACGATGCAGTTTCCGAGTGCAGTGCAATCAGCGAAAAGGTTACAACCGTTAACACAGGCATCAACGCAGTGTTCACATCCATTAACAAAAACCACACTGCAAAGGATATCTTTACCGACGGTAACCGTGCTCTCCGCCTTGTACTTGCTGCTTATGCTGATACTCTCACAATCGGTGAAAGTCAGAGAACAACATTCATTCAGTATGTTGAAAACATCATCGGTGTTGATCAGCTTAACAAAAAGTCAAATGCCAACATCAAGAAGGTTTACGATTTCTGCAAGGAAATTACCGATTACGCAAGCGTTATTTCCGCAAAGTGGCAGACCTTTATCTATACAGATGAAAAGACATCTGAGGTTAAAATCAAGTACAACGAGGCAATGGCATACATCGACTCACTTGAAAACGATACTCCAGCTAAGGTCAGCATGAATGAGTATCACAGATTTATGACAGCCTACTACGCAAAGAAGAGTCCTGAAGAAACAGCAGGCTACTTCGAAAAAGCAATCGAGGCTGCAGGTGAGTTTGCATATATGTATCACCCGAGCTATCTTGCACTTCTCTGGGAACAGGAAAGCTATGACAGACTTATCGAGATTTCAGAGGAATGTGTAAAACGAAACATCAACGACACAACAGCTTACTATTACGCAATCAAGTCAAACATCATTCAGGGCGACTTTGACGCAGCGGATGCGCGTTGTGAGGAAATGAAGAAGACAAATCCCGACGGACTTGATTATTACAGCGTTAAGGCTGAGATTTTCCGCCGTCAGGGTAAGCTCGAAGAGTGCATAAACATCTGTAAGGAAGGTATTGCTATCGGCACAGATGCAGAGCTCTACCGTCAGCAGGCAATTGCCTATATGCTTCTTGATGATAAGGAAGCTGCTCTTGAGGCTTCAAAGCAGGCTTACGAAATCACGCTGCAGAATGCATACTCAGGCACACAGGTTTCTCTCGAGGTTCTCAACACAGCAGCACTTATTGCTTGTATCGGTGAGGACAATGATACTTATGAGGGAATCGTAGCAATCTTTGAACAGCAGAATATGACTCTTGAGGAGTCTGTTCAGAATTGCATCAAGGGTGAGATTACCTTTGAAGAACTCTTTATGGAAGGAACAGGTGATATATAATGGATAAGCTTTATATCGTTTCAAAATATATTACTTTTATCGGTTCAATCCTGAAGGGCTTCTGGGAGCACCTTTTCTGCCGTATTCTCGGCGTTCCTGTTCAGGATGCGCGTTATCTTCAGGCTAACGAGCTTTGCGGCCACGTTGACCACGACTTCACAAAAACAAGAACAACCACATTCCTTCTCTGCTGGCTGCCCGGTCTTATGAACAGAGTATTCGCTTACGGTATGCTTGTTGGCGGTTATCTCGGATTGTTCGTTGTCCGCGCAGGTGCAGACACAGTGATTTTCTGGATTTACCTCCTGCTGTTCTATCTCGGTGCTTCGCTTATCTGCAACAACGCACCGCTTTACGAGGATGCTCTCAACAACTGGGATCTTGTTTACGGCAAGGACAGCGGCACAAATGCAATTGTAAAGGCACTTGCATTTCTTCCGTCAGTGTATTTCCTCGCATCAGCATGGCTTGAAAAATACGCAATCAGCTTCCTTCTTTGCGTAATCGCAACAGTAATCGGAATAATCATCTGAAGCTGAATAAATTCAACTCCCTCGGTCATACGAGGGAGTTTTTCTGTTTTAAGTCGCCAAAAAACAATAAAAAAACAACAAACAATATATACGATAAAAAGGGAGAAACGGGAAGCGGAGCCAACATATGGTATAGAAAAAGGAGGAAGAGTGCAAGATCTTCGAGGAACACGCGGAGGGGTTGAACGAAGTGAAAAAAGAATGAAAAAAA
>JAFWZR010000016.1 GCA_017522225.1 Clostridia bacterium
ACCTCATAGCCGGTTGCACCGCTTACCGCCTTCCATGCAACTGTTGCCTGCTTACTGCCGGCGGTTACCTTTGAAAGAGCCGCCTTTGCAGGCTTGATTGTAAAGGTCAGCTTTTTTGTGCCCTCATATTTTCCTTTAAAGGTGACGGTTACGGTGTATTTACCCGGATTTTTTCTTCCGCTTGCATATTTTACGGTGTAGTCGGTATCCTTTTTAAGAGTGTTGCCTTTGCTGTCCTTAACTGTTACTGTGGGCTTTTTCGCTTTGCCGTTATAAGTATAGGAGGTAGCGGAAAGCTTTATAGTCTTAGGATAATAAATTGTTTTTGTTGATTTGACATCGCCGCATACTGAGCACTTGTTTTCTACCTTACCGTTCTTGGAAAGGGTTGCTTTGGTGGTAACGTTTTTATGGCTGTGTGCCTTCTTGGCAACGGTATTCTGTGCTACGGTTACGGTGCCGCAGACAGAGCATTTTTTACCCTCTGTTTTACCGGTTTTAGTGCAGGTGGCGGCTACCGCCTTAAGGGTGGTAAGCTTATGACCTTTGGCGGGAACGGTATTCTGTGCTACGGTAACCTTGCCGCAGTCCGAACACTTTTTTCCCTCGGTCTTGCCTGTCCTGGTACAGGTGGCAGCGACTGCTTTAAGGGTAGTTATGTTTTTATGGCTGTTCGCATTGAGTGAGCCGTATTCCTTTTCGCAGACGGTGCATACCGCCTTGCTTTTACAGGTTGCTGTGCCGCCCGTGTGGTTGCCGGTGGCAGGAACGAGGGTCTGTGCTACAGTCACAGTGCCGCAGGCAGTACACTTTTCACCTGCTGTCTTGCCCTCCTTACCGCAGTTGGCGGCTTCCGCAGGGATAACAGTTAGAGCAGTGTGGTTATTCATATTGAGTGAGCCGTACTGCATTCCGCAAGCTGAACACTCTGCTCTTTCCCTACAGGTTGCCGTGCCGCCCGTATGCTCACAGTCGAAAGTAAGAAGCACCCGGAATTCACCCTCACACAAGGCAGTTATAATGAAATGATAGGTTTTGCCCTTTTCGAGTGTACAGGTCAAACTGAAATCATAGTTGTCATTATTATAATCGTCATCCTGCTCATCGTTTCCGTCAATACTTACATATTCGGAATCGGTCAGGTCTACATAAGGGTCAATAACACCCTCACTGAATGAAACGATGGTATATTTGCCTGTGGCAGGAGCCACAAATGTCAGGTCATCCTCAAAGTCACCGCTTCCTACTGTTTTGTATACATCAACGGAAATATCGGAAACAACTGCCTGACAGTTATCGCAGACCGTATCGCCGTTGCTGTCTTCGTGAGACATTTCCAGCTGTCTGTGTCCCTTTATCCATTCACCGCAGTCATTGCAGTAAACACCCTCGGTATAGCCGTAGGTATAACAGCCGGGAGCTACTGCCTCTTTATTCTCGGTGTTTTCGTGGGGACAAACATAATAATTGAACTCAATATCGTATGCCGAAAAATCATTGTTACCCTTGAGTATAGTGTTCCACTCTGCCTCGGTGCCCGTAAAACAGATTTTTGTAAGACTTGGGCAGTCGTTGAAAATATCGTCATCCATACTTACAAGTCCCTTATGTATAACAACGGTTTCTAGTGAATGCTGGTTTGAGAAGGCGTACTGTGCGATGGATTTTGTACCCTTTCTCACGATATATTTTGCGGGCATATCATAATAGCCTGCTTCAATGAGATGATTGCCGATATAAAGCATATCCTCATAGTAATCATAGTCTTCATCATAGGGAGTATAACGTATAAGGCCGCTCTTGATGCTTATAATGCTGTCGGGAAGATTGATTTCGCGTAAGCTTTCGCACTGATAGAACAAATCTGAGCCTATGTGTGTAACACCGTCGGGAACAGTGATTGAAGTTATTGACGAGCAGCCGCCGAAGGCATAACTGCCCAAGGCTTTTACTGCAGCTCCCTCGAAGGTTACGGCTTCGGCAGAGGTACAGCCGCTGAAAGCATTGTCACCGACAGAAGCTACCTTTTCGGGGATTATTATTTCAGGAAGCAACGGGCAGTAAGCGAAGGCATTGTTTCCGATTGTCTCAAGCTTTTCGGGCATTTTAAACTCGTTTAGATTTGAGCATCTGTAAAAGGCGTTGTTTCCTATTGATGTAATATTATCGTTGAGCACAGCCTTTTCAAGCTTTGAGTAATTTGCAAACTGATTATCAGCTACTGATGTAATACCTTCACCAATAACGATTTCCTTGAGTGTATCTTTATCAAGAACCTCTGTAGGCAAGGCTGTGATGCCGTCACCCGTGTCGAGCCTTTCAAGCTTTATCCATTTATCCTTTGTATCGTCAACATGATCATATATTTTAAAGAACTTATCAGAAAGCTCAGTGAGTCCGTCACCGAGAGTGACATTTTTAAGGTTATAGCATTCATTAAACATCCAGTCGCCGGCTTGAGTAAGTCCGTCACCGATAACTACGGTTTCAAGCTTTTCGCTGCCGTAAAAAAGATGGTTTCCGAGAGACTTAACATTATCCGGAATTATAAACTCCGTGGCAGCTATATTCTCAAATGCCTCCTGACCGATTACTTCCACCCCTGAACCGATATTTACCTCGGCAAGAGCCTCACAATAGCTGAAGGTACCTAAGGGAATTTCCCTGACCTTATCGGGAATAGTGACTTCTGTCATTGCATAATTGCCGCTGAAGGCCCACTCACCGATAGTCAGAAGGCTGTCGGGCAGAGTAAAATTACCGAGGCTTTCACAAGCTTCAAAGGCACCCTCGTATATGTGTTCAAGGCTGTCGCCAAAGCTTACGCTTTCAAGATTTTCACATTCATAAAAGGCTTCTTCGCCGATTTCTGTCAGCGTATCAGGGAGAACAACCGATTTGAGAAAGCTGTTATTATTAAAAGCATAAGCTCCAATTCTTTCAATACCCTCCGGGATGACAATATCCGTCACAGCTTCAGCGCTGTCTCCGATATAAAGTTTCTTTTCATATTCTTCCTCCCAATATTCAAAGCCGTCTTCATCATCATAGCAGAAAGGATGAGAAAAAGCATTTTCATATTCTATCTGTGAATATGAAGCGATGTCGGGAATATGAAGCTCCCGTATGTAAGTACGATAAAATGCCCACTCTCCCACAGACTCAAGTGTTGAGGGAAACCGGATTTCTTCAAGCCAATCGCACAAATAAAAGCAATGCTCACCAATAGTCTCTACACCCTCGGGGATTATAATAGAGGTGATATTATAGTTGGACTCAAAGGCCTCGTTTCCGATGGCCGTTACGGGATAGCCGCCGAGCTCAGCGGGAATGACAACATCGCCCGTAACTGTTTCATCAACACCGGTAACGGTTGCCTCGCCGCCGCTGACACTGTACAGAATGCCGTTTTCATTTGCCGCCGAAGTGCCGAAGGCGAAAAACACTGTGCCGAGCAGAAGCACAAATGAAAGGGATAAGATTTTAAATGTTTTATTCATAAGAATTTTTCCTTTCTTTAGTCCACAAACGGGCAGTCGGCAGTAATGCCAACCGCCCGTGGTGGTCTGGTCTGTTTAATGTTTATCTCCTTTTAGCCGCCGAGTGCTTCCTTGATTTCGTCTTCGTTTTCCTCCAGAGCCTGTTCCATATCATTCAGAGTATCGTTAAAGCTCTTCTGAAGTCCCACGCCGATATCGAATTTTACTCCGTAGTAATAAAAGAGTCGGTTAAGCTCACTGTCCTTGTCATTGTCATAAATTTCGGAAACATACACAGCCATGCTCTTTCCGTTCTTTCGGAAGCACCAGCCCTGCAAAAATCCGTTTAAAGCATCTTCCAGGGTAGTTTCATCGCCGGGATTCTCACCGTCACCCACAAATTCGTGTCCGATAATGTTGTAGCCGTCATCTGAAGCGGCGGCGGTGACTTTGAACACCTGTTCATAATATGCTTTGATCTGCTCATCTGTAATTTCTCCGTTGGGATTTTTGAAAATGACAACCGCATGACCGCTGCCGGTTGCAGGATCATCGGCGTATGCGCCCTTTTCACTTACTGTATATTCCCAAACGGGCTTCAATTCGTCATAATTAATGCCGTAGGCTTTCAGATAATGCTCTGCTGCCGCTTCGCTGAATGAGTCTAATTCCTCAGCCTGCGCAAGAGCATCCTGTGCCAAATCCTCTGTGTTTACCTTGCCGTCGTCAGTATTTTTATTTCCTGTATCTTCTGAATTGCCGCAAGCCGCAAGACAGAACAACATCAACAACGCAAGTAAAAGTGCAAATATTTTCTTCATTCTTTTTTCCTCCTTTAAATCAAAATCCTAATAAATCCTTAAAGCTCATCGGCTTTTTGGACTCGGACTTTATGTAATCGTAGCCACCTGTGGGACCGTTTTATTTAAGTATCTTATACTTCCCGATAACGGGCAGCTCCTTGGCCTTTCCGCCGAGTGCATTTACTATGCCGATTACCGAAAGCACCGTTATGGCAAGACCTGCAATCGGGGCAATAATCCAGCCGATAATGGGAACAGCCGCTATTACGGATGAAAGTATTGCTCCGATGAAAAGCACAAGCCCCTGATTTGTATGGAATTTTGCAAAGGGAGAGTCCTTTGCAGCAAGAAGAGGAATAAGGAAAATTATGTAAGCAAGAACTGCCATAATTTTGTTCTTTTCAATATCCTCGGGTGAATAATCTGCAGTCATGTCCGCAGTATTGTTAAGCTCGGTGAGCTTTGCGGAAATATCCTGCTGAGGGGCGGAAGCCTGCTCGGTTGGTGCTTCTAAGGGTGCACCGCAGGATGTGCAGTGAGTTAAACCGTCTTCTACCTGTGCGTTACATTGTTTACAAATTAACATTATTTTTTTCCTCCTTTTATTTAAAATTTAAACAGATCCTTCAGACCTACCTGTTTTTTAGGTTCAGGCTTTACATAATCATATCCGCCTGTCGGCTCGTCAATATTAAAATAAATATTCGGGCAGTCGGGGTCACCCTCAAAGCAGTGCTCTGTATCTGCGTGATAGCATACTCCGTTCACCCT
>JAFWZR010000017.1 GCA_017522225.1 Clostridia bacterium
AATACAACTTAATACTTTTAAAGCCAACACTTAATTGTGCTGGCTTTTTTTATTGATATGTTGCCGTTGGACAAACGCTGGTTCGATTCCGGTGGGCAACACCACGTGCGTTGGGCAGCGCACGCCTCCTTTCTTTTAAATATCGGACACCCCGTAAAAGTCTGACTACATAGTAGCTCCCGTGCAATTCGGGTTGGGGATATATAGGGACATTGTGTAACGGTAGCACAACAGACTTTGACTCTGTCAGTGCAGGTTCGAACCCTGCTGTTCCTGCCATTACCCCGCCTGTGGTTCATCAGGCTAAATCCAAACCGCAGACAGAGCGGTTAATAAGTCATGTAGGAGGATGGAGTATGAAAAACATTATCGAAATCTGTAAGGAATTTGGCTTTGAGGTTCCGGCAGATAAGGTTGCAGACTTCAACAAAGCTGTAGCCGAAAACTATAAAACCATTTCAGAAGTAGAAAAAAAGGTTTCAAAAATCGAAGCGGAGAGGGACGCACATAAAGAACGTGCAGACACAGCGGAGCAGACCTTAAAGGGCTTTGAGGGTAAAGACTTCGACACCATCACAAAAGAACGTGACGAGTGGAAGCAGAAAGCCGAGAAAGCTGAAAAGGACTATTCCGACAAGATGGCTGCACACGAAAAAAGCGAACTTCTCAAAGAAGCATTTGCGGACTATGAATTTACATCCGAAGCGGCAAAAAAAGCAATCATGGCACAGGTTTCTGAAAGCGTAACCGTTAAAAACGGCAGACTTATCGGATTTAATGACCTGATCGAGGAAGCAAAAAAGAGCGACGCTTCTGCTTTTGTTGATAAAGAACAGCAACATCTTGAGCAGAACAAAGCTCGTTTTTCAACTCCCAGAACACAGAACGGTGGCGGCACACAAATCACTCGTGACGAAATCATGAGCATAAAGGATCGTGCAGAAAGACGCGCCGCGATTGCTAAAAATATGAATTTGTTTACACAAAAGGAGAATTAAAATATGGCAGAGGCTAACCTTATTAAGACAGCGGATCTTGCGAGAGTAAGAGAAATTGAATTTGTATATAACTTTAACGGTTCGCTTTAAAAGCTCACAGAAGCTCTTGGCGTAACACGTAAGATTGCGAAGCAGGCTGGCACAGTACTCAAGGCTTATAAAGCTACCGGCACACTTCAGAGCGGCCTTGTTGCTGAAGGTGATACAATCCCTCTTTCCAAGTATGTAACAGAACCTGTTGAGCTTGGCGAGATCACACTTAAGAAGTGGCGTAAGGCTACAAGCGCAGAGGCTATTATTGAAAAGGGATACGATCAGGCTGTAGTAATGACAACTGATAAGATGCTTTCCGATGTACAGAAGGGTATTAGATCAGATTTCTTTACATATCTTGCACAGGGCACCAGCACAGTTACCGGTGCTACATTCCAGATGGCTCTTGCACAGTCTTGGGGCAAGCTCCAGATTCTTTTTGAAGATGACGGCGTTTCCCTTGTACACTTTATGAACCCTCTTGATGTTGCAAGCTATCTCGGCACAGCAAACATCACAACTCAGAACGCTTTCGGTATGAACTATGTCGAGGACTTCATGGGTCTTGGCAGAGTGTTCTTTAACAGCTCTGTTCCTCAAGGCAAGATTTATTCCACAGTTCAGGACAACCTTGTACTTTACTACGTGCCCGTAAACGGCGCAGACCTCAGCGAAGCTTTCAACTTCACATCTGATGAGACGGGCTATATCGGTATTCACGAAGAGCCCGATTACACAAACATGACAGCATCTGACACTGTAATTAACGGCATGACACTCTTTGCAGAGCGCCTTGACGGTGTTGTCGTTGGTACCATCGGCGCTGCTGGCGGAGAAGATGCTGGCGGAGAAGATGCTGGCGGAGAAGATGCTGGCGGAGAAGATGCTGGCGGAGAAGATGCTGGCGGAGAAGAACCGGGGGAATAAGCGGGTATAGCCTGAAGCCGAGTTACACGGCCGGCGACCTTGAACGGCTGACAATAGCTGAAATCAAGGCGCTGGCCGCTGAGCTGGGCTATACCATAACGGCAACAAAGAAAGCCGATATAATTGCGCAGTTCTTGGAGCAGGAGGGTAGTGTATGAGTTATATAACCTATGATTATTACGTTGCCCTCTATGGCAGCGAAAGCCTTACAAACGAGCGGTTTAATGTTGTATCTTGGGATGCGTTTCGCAAGCTTGATACGCACACAACAGGCATTGACGGTGTAAGAAAGCTCAAAGTTGCTTTCCCCGTAGACGAGTACGATGCAGAGGCGGTTAAACGATGTTGCGCAAAGCTTGTCCACATCGCTGCACAAATCGCTGCGGCAGAGAACTCTGTTAACAATTCAAGAGGATATACCGAGACCGCCAACGGCTTGCAAGGTAAGGTTATATCCTCGATATCTGCAGGAAATGAAAGCGTATCATTTTCAACAGGTAACAGTAGTGCAACCATTATTGACAAAGCTCTGTCCGATGAAGCTGTACAAAAGAAACTGTACAGCGACACCATAAGAGAATACTTGTCAGGCGTTAAAGATGCTAACGGAGTTAATCTGTTATACATGGGACGTTATCCTTTTGTCGTGCGAGGTAATAGTCATGTATAACGATACTATTACTTTGTTTAACCGCTACGTAAACCGTGAAGGTGATACCTGGTATCCAACAATAATACGCGGTGTTAATCTCAACATAGACCGTGCGGCAATTGTAGCTAAATACGGCGCACAATCAGCCGACAGCGTTGTTTTGAATATTCGCTATTTTTTATTTAGTGACGGTAATAAAACCGTTGCTGACAAGCCTTATTTACCACCTAAAGAGTGGTCAGAGCTGCCCAATGATGAATTGGGCGGCTCTATCACTTTTGCGGGCGGTACGCTGTATGATTTTTTCTATGTGGGAGAGTGGAACAGCACCGAGCCGATATCAGACAGGGAATACCCGAAAGGTTTTTACGCATATATGAACGAGGAATACGACAATGTGTTTGCTGTTTCTTCTGTTGGCTTGTACACCGTGATACCGCACTTTGAGATCTTGGGTAAATAGCTATGGCAAAGAAAATCCAACATATTTCCACGAT
>JAFWZR010000001.1 GCA_017522225.1 Clostridia bacterium
AGGCTCACCTGCTTCCAGGGAGGTAGAGTGTCAGCCGACACCGTTGTTTCAATGTCGGGAATAACAAGCTCAACACCTGCCGAAAAAATATATACTTTGCGATATTGTGTATTGGCATTCATAAGCAAATCGGTGTATTTCACATCTCCGAGCTGCTTATATGCAATACCGTCCCACATATCGCCCTGGATTGTAGTGTATGTTTTACTCACACATAAGCACCTCTCTTTGCATCAATTCCTGCCTCTTCAAGAGCATCCATAACATTACCGACAACGATATCCGAAAACTCCTGAAATCTGCTTTCAATATCTTCTGTAGTCCCACCCTCAACAATAAGTTGAGGAGCAATAGAGATTTGATAATTTCCGCTATGACCGCTTTTTGCCACAAGAGGCTCTGCGTATTGCATAGCGTTATATCTCCTTGTTGCCTCGTAGTAAGTATGCATAAGAGGTAAAAATGAAACAATCTGCATTTCCTCCTGTGCATTACTCAACAATTTAGCAGTTTCGGAAGCATTATATACAGTTTCACCGCCTCCAAAATACACAATTTCGGGACCGTTCTCACCAACTAAATGCCAACCGGGAGTGGCACTGTCTGTACCCATAGCGTAACCGTTTCCGGTCTTGCCTCCTGTAACACCAATATTGATGTTTGTGCTTGCACTCTGTAAAGCAGTTCTGATTTGATTTGCAATAGAAAGAGCATTAGCAACTGCGGTAGCTCCTTGTGTAGAAATAGTTTCTGCGTATGAATCCATTGTGCTTTTAGCAGCTGCAATAGCTTCTTCGCTCATATCCATATCCTGCAAAGAGGTTTCCATTATGCTGATTATCTCTTTCATTTGACCGTCAAAATCAACCTGCCAAGCAGAAACTTCTCCTGCGGCTTTTTCTCTTGCAGCCTTTACTTCTCCAACGGTATTAGCGAGCTTGGTTATAGCTTCGGTATTTCCGCTGTTTACTGCCTGAGCCAAACTTGCGGCAAAGCCTGCGGCTTCTTCCGAACCGCTTTGAGCATAAGCCATAATCTCGTTGTAGTTCTCCTGTGTAACACCTAAATCCTCTGCTGATACACTGCGAAGAACATTTACATTGTCAGCGTATGTTTGCCAAAAGTTAAGTTGTGAATCAAGCGCTCTTTGAGCACTTCCGACTGTAGCTTCCATATCAGCTTGTGCTTGGTCGAACAAACCATATTGACCCTCGAAACTCTCTTTAGCTGCCGTATAGGCAATAGCATAAGAGTTTGCTAATGCTTGCATACTGAGAGAAGCAGATGCGACAACTTCATCAAGAGCATTCATTGTGTCTATATTCTCTACCGTGATACCACTTGTTTCTACAATGGTTTTTAGGTAAGAATTATAATCTGCTGTTGCCTGATTGATTGTAGAGGTAGTTTCTTCAATCTGTGTTTTGTAGCTTTCAAGAGCTTCGGTAGATGCTTTATAATCTGCCTTTGCTTCTTTTAAGCTCTCGGCATACGGATTTGTACCTCTACCACCTGAGCCTACCCAGAAAGTAGAAGATTCTTGCAGACTGTCCCGTCTCTCTTTAAGGGTTTTGTTTATTTCCTGCTCGGCTGCATATTGCTTATTCAAGTCGTCAAGGTGCTTTTGTGCTTTAACTCTTTCGGCATCAGCGTTCATCATACTCTTACGAGCCTGTTCTGCTTTTGCCAAATTCGCTTGTGCCGTAGCCTCATTTTTCAGCAGTTGCTCAATCTCACCAAGACCGTCTTTGATATCTTCATAGCTGAATGCAACATTCGGAAGAATCTCATTGAGTTCTGCAATAATAGCTTTCATTTCCTCCTGAGATGCTGCCGTTTTATCCGTTTGGCTCGCAAGCTCGGACAGACGGGAGATAAGAGCCAAAGTTCTGCCCTCGTTTGTTTCTATCTCTTCGACTGCTTCTCTGTTGGAATCAAGGCTATCATTCCAAGCCTCGTTTAGCTCTTTGCTTGTGGAGATATATTCTTCTAATGTTTGCTTTTGCGCTTCAAAGCTTTCTGTCAAAGATTCAATCCTGTATTGGAGATAATAAGCCTCTTCGGAGGTTTCTTTACCTGCATCACACAAGTCCTTATATTCTTTTTCAAGGGATTGAATTTCTTTGTACTGTTCGCGGGATGATGTGGTGAGTTCGCGGATTTGTTGAGCCTCATTTTTTGTCTCGGTAGATAAGCCTACCATTATGCCTGTAAGAGCTGCAATAGCAGTTGCAACACCCATTATGATGTTTACACCGGGAATAGATGCAGTGAATAAGTGCATAAGAGGGATAACGACTTTTGTTATTGCAGCATAGGCCGCCAATCCTGCTACCGCCGCACCTAACACAGCAACAAATGCTGTGATTCCTTTGACAAGGCCTGGATTTTGTTGTACAAACTTATCCAACAATCCGAAAAGGTCTGTTCCTGCGCTATAAAGTTGTCTTAGTTCAGGATTAAACTGTTCACCTATTGTTGTTTTCAGTGCATCCCAAGCTGAGTTCATCAGCGTAAGCTCACCATTTAAGTTATCAAGCTTTATAGCCGCCATTTTGCCGGCTGCGCCTGAACACTCATTTATGTTTTTTGTCAGCTTTGAATACTCTTCATCCGTTGCATTGAGGATTGCAAGCAAACCATTATAACCACGCTGACCGGCTATTGTCATAGCGTTGTTTACTCGTTCAGCTTCGGTCATCTGCTCGAAATAACCTCTTAATTCGTCAATGGTACTGCTGAAATCTTTCATTGTACCATCCGCTTTAACAGCAGTATATTCATACTCGCCGAAAGCCTCGGAGGTAAGAGTACATCCCTCTAACAATCCATTAAATGTATTTTTGAGCGCCGTACCTGCAATGCTGCCTTTAATACCACTATTCGCCATAAGTCCAACCGCAACTGCCACATCTTCAACACTATATCCTAATGCACCTGCAATAGAAGCTGACATCTTAAATGTTTCTCCCATTACACTAACACTTGTGTTTGAATTTGTTGCAGCAGCAGCCAAAACATCCGAAAATCTTGCCGTATCAGAAGCCGCCAAACCAAAGGCGGTCAAGTTATCTGTTACAATATCCGACACTAACGCAAGGTCTTCTCCTGAAGCGGCGGCTAATTGCAGAACACCCTCCATACCTGCCATCATCTGGCTTGCACTCCAGCCTGCCATACCCATATAGGTCATAGCTTCGGCTGATTCTTTCGCCGTAAACTTTGTTGTTGCTCCCAACTCTTTTGCAAGAGCAGTAAGTTCTTCCATCTCACCGGCACTCGCTCCCGAAAGAGCCTCTACCGTTGACATTGTTTCCTCAAAGTCTGCGGCTATGTTGACGCATTCCATATATGCGTCATAGATTTCCTTTAATGCGGTAGCTACACCTGCGGCTGCAATAGCCTGTTGTATAGCTCCAAACGCTTCGGATGATTGTTCTCCAAAGCTCTTTGCACCATTAGCAGCCTCTTCCTGCTTTGCTTTCAAATCTTCTATTTTTGCAGTAAGATTTGAGCTTGCATTTGAAAGATTGTTTGTATCAACCCCTGCATCTCGCAAGGCAGCATCCATTTGTTTTAGCTTATCGGTTTGCTGTTGGAGAGAAGAAGATGTCCTGTCTATCTGTTGTTGTTTTGCGAGTAGCTTATTTTCAAGAGATGACGAATATCCCTCAGTCTCCTTAATTTCTTTTTGGATGTTGTCGTACTGTTGTTGCAACACCGCTAATTTTGACCGTGTGGCTTCAACTGCGCCTTGTTGCTTTTGGAATGCAGATATATCGGATTGAGTCTTTGTGAGGGCTTGAATTTCTTTCTGCATGGAAACGAGCTGCTGCTGTGCCTTACTGAATGTGGTGCTATAACTCGACCCCATTTGAGCGTTGAGTTGAAATAGCATCTCATATTCTTTTCTGCCCGCCATAATTAGCCCCCTTCCGGGTTATTTGTTATTTCGCTCTTTTTCCCGGTCCTCCACGACCTCGTTATTGGCTTTTATCCATTTGCTCAACTCGATAAGAGGGAGGGATATCCAATAAGAGACGGGAGTGTTATTTCCTTGAGCCATAATAAGACATTGTTTGCGGAGATGTACTCCGCCAAATCCTATTGACCCGACCTTAATAAAAAAGAGCGTGCTTTGTTGCGGATTTTGTTGTAATCAGCAAGAGGCAGCGCTTCCAAAATATCCGAGCCTATTTCTGTTGTGCAGGCGCGAGCCGCAACACGAATCAGATACTCGCCCGAAAACTCTGGAGCAATAAGAGGAATACCCAACGCGCTCATTTCATTTTCGATTGCAAGACTATCCTTTCCGGTCAGCTTGCCCCATTCAAATGTAAGCTCATCAAATTTCTTGTCCTCGTGTTCAAACGGTTTCGCAAATTTATGTGTATAAACTTCCGTACTGTTCGCCGCTTCCTTTTGTGCTACTGCAAATTCCTCCGCATTGATTTTTGTTTCAACATTTGTTTTCTTTTCGCTCATCTTGATTACTCCTTTACAAAATTAGAATTATAGCCCGAAACACTTTTGATGTGCTCCGGGCTATTTGATTTGATTATTTACCGAGTGCGCTTCTGACATCAGCCAGATAATCGGTGCCGTTGATGTAGCACTTGAAATTGATGGGGTCAATTTCTCTGTACTTTTTGCCATCAATGTATGTAGCCCAATAACGCACTGCATATTCTCCGGAACCATCCCCCTGAGATGCAGGTGCAATACTGCCACCTTTATCAACCTTAGGCTGAACAACAAGGATATGCTTAACCGCTCTTGTTTCGATTACACCCTTTGTTGTATTTTCTTCCTGCTGAGCCACACGCAAATCAATAGTATGTCTGCGAGGCTCGGAGAGCTTAATGCTCTGCTTGGTTGTGGTGCGGAAGTTAAGGGCAAGTGTCATTGCATCAAAATGACCTACAATGACAGCCTCAACATTTCCTGCGATACCCGCGCCCGAAATGCTCTGTGTGAGAGCGGTCAAGTCGGGCAGAGTTGCTTTTGCAAGACCTACATACTCACTGCCATCTTCATAAACGGCAAAGTTAATAATAGCCTGATCCATTATTCAATCCCTCCTTAACCTAATGCGCTCTGGATGTAGTTGATGTCGTACTCTGTTACGAAATCAACTTCCTGTGCCGGAGGCGGAGGAGTAAGGTAGTTGTGTACCTTAATCTTACCTGCCATAAGGTCAGTAAGCGGATTTTCGCTTTCGAGCATTTCACATCTCGCTCCATACAGATAGCCTTTGCCGACAAGACCGTTCATCCAAATATTAGCCGTATCAAGTACGGTATCAATCAGGCGACGGTTCATCGGGTCGTCAACATTCTTCCAGAAAGTTTTTACAAGAGTGTTATCTACCCACTTGAACATACGAGAAATAGGGATGAAATAATCTTTTACATCCGTATTTGCAGGATAACAAGCGGTATAGTTGCCCCAGGCAACCCAACCATTGAAGAAATTAAGCGCCGTTACAACGCCGTTTGCATTCAAGGTGTTTGCCTGTGCGAGAGTAAGGTTGACCTCTGTGCCATCCTCCAAAACGAGACCGTCAATTTTGAGGCCTTTGTTAGAGGGTGATTCATAAGGACATCCCTCATTCTCACTGTCGATTGTTGCCATAGAGCCGGCAAGCTGTGTTGACATATGGAATTTCTTGTCGCCAAGTTTTCCCATAGGCCAACAAGCAATCTGCTCACTGTCAACGATATTCGCATCCGTCTTTGCTTCGAGGACTTTGTCATAAGATGTAGCACCGGTGTTGGAGCTATCAATATCACAAAGAGCCTTTGCTTTCAAAATGCCGTTAATGTTAGTGGCTTTTGTAGCCATTACTGCAGCTACGGTTGAGTCTTTGGAGAAGCCAGGTGCAAGAAGCAGGTCGGGAACAACCCCGATTTTTGTCAGGCACAATTCTACTCCCTCAAATCCGTCTGCTACATCTGTAGCTGATACATTGGTGGCTACAACCTTTGTATATGCCACACTTGCATTAGCTGCTTCGTAAACGCTTCCGTCAGCAAGGAATTCGATTACAAGATTTTCACCGTCATAATAGGTGCTGTAATCGGAATCGAGCACATACGCGTCACCCTGTTCGCCTGTAGCTTTGATTACAAGAGTGGCGTCATTGATTGCCTCGATAGGCAATTTGATTTTGTGAACTGTTACGGTCATATCTTCCGCTGCCACAGTTTCTTTGTTGCCGTTCTTTGTTAAGTCGAGCACATTACAGAAAATGACAGGCTGACATCCGTACAACTTAAAGTGCGAATACATAACCTCGCACAGTGAGTATTTTTCCCAGTCATCAGAATAACCGAGAGCCGCCACTGCTTCATCCCAACTTGTGCAAAGAACAGGCACACCTGCTTTTGCGGGATTGGTGGCGGACTGAACAGGTGCTGTACCTACAACGAAAGGAACACCCGATTCTGCAACTACGGGAGTGCTTACGCTTGTAGCCTGTTCGGTTGCATTAACACCGTGATTTACCATTTTGTTACCTCCTTAATTTTTACCCGACATCTTTTTGTAGTTCACATAAAGGATGTTTCCGGGCGTTTTTACTTTGATTCGGTCTTCGGACAATGTTTTGTCCGTTACAACAAGAGTCTTTATAAGCGGATATTTCTTTATCGCATTTTCAAGCCCGGCAATTACCGTTGCTTTGTCTCCGCGATAAATAGTTCCACTCTGTATTACTCCTGTTATAGTAGGACCGAGATATACACAAAAACCGTCGCTCTGGACGGTGTTTGGTTGAATAGATTTTTTTGTCTTTTTAGCGCTCATAATACTACCTCTCTTTTTACAGTTGGCATTTTCCAAGTGGAAATCATTTCGCCTGCATAAAACGGAGCTGTGTCATCAGGATAGATAAGCCTTTCAAGCCCCGCGTTTATGTCAAGGGTAAACTGATTTCCGACAGTTCCGGCTTTCAAAAGAGCAATGCGCATTCTCTCAACGAGATTTAAGAGCATCAAGCCGCCCTCTTCTTCATTCTCGTTGTAAACGCAGAAAATACTACGGACCTTTGTTTGCGATTCCGTTGTATCTTTTCCTGTGATTACCTGATGAATGATGTAGGGCGCTTTCTTTGTCGCTGACCCACTATCCGGCAAACGCATCTTGTGTACTACGGCAGCACGATAAGTCTGCTCTGTATCACCTTTTTGCATTTTGGTCGGCATTATGAGGTCTTTTGTAGCCTCTTCTGTGAAAGCCTTTAATTGTTCAAGTAAGATTACAGCTGTCATAATTAGCCTCCCCATCCGTTAAGAACACGCAAGATTTCGTGTTCTATTCTCGTTTCGTAGGTTTCAAGGATTGTCTGTTCCATTTTCTCAATGACCTGCTCGTTTTGCATCATATGACCGGTAGAGGGACCGTATTTCTGTTCCACAGGGAAGCGGGGCGCACCTACACGCTCAAACACTGCCGTTTGTCCGAATATTCTCGCAACAAAAGCGTGTTCAAGGGAGGCGGCGCCACCGTTTCTTTTTACCTGTGTCTGCACATGGCCGTCGCGTGAGAATTTTGTGTTAAAGGTCAAAAGCGGTAACACGCTTCCTGCAAACGATATCTGCATACTTGCAACACCGCCAGAATCTCCACTAACGCGTGTCTTTTCGTTGACATTGTGCATAAAGTCACCTTTTGAAATGGTGTACTCAGCTGCAGCAAATTGTCCTGCTTTTGTTTTGGCGGTATCACCGGCACGCTTCAATGCGGCAGAGGTCGCTTTGAACACTCCACCGGGAACACCTGCAAGAAGTTTGTTCACTCTATCTAAACCTTTGCCACCGACTTCATCTATACGAATAACACTCATTCGTCAATCGCCTCCAATTCCACACGCAACATACCAAGTTCGCATACTGAAGATGCAACATAGAATTCGCTGAAATATCCACCTCCGCCCTCTGTGTGGTTTATCTTTATACGCGTACCCTTTTCGGGCTGATTTCCGCCGAGGTCAGATTCCTTGCAATGCAACACAGACGACACAAGGTACAATCCTTGTGAATGGTCGCCTGATGTAACATTCTGCGCTCTGTCCTCTTGCTTCAAACCTTTTAGCACGATAGGAATATCGGTATAGGTTACACCGTCATAGATTACGGTGCGTTTTTCAGCAAATTCATTTGTATTCATAAACACTTTGGCATTGTCCGCTATTACCATATCCTTGAAGTTGCTCATATAACAGGAGCCTCAGGAGAAATGTCGGGAGGGTTTTCGCCGTTTTCGTCATTAGACGGAGCAGATACCTCTACGGCAACGATAGCCTGAATATAATCGTCCTTGACTTTCATTTTGGATGTGTCAATTCCCATATCCTCGGCAAGAGCTTTAAGCTC
>JAFWZR010000002.1 GCA_017522225.1 Clostridia bacterium
CTGCCCCGAATGCGGCTCACCGAAGCCGGCAGATGAGGGTTGGACCTGCTCCTGCGGTGCAGTGAATAAAGGTAAGTTCTGCCAGAACTGCGGCTCACCGAAGCCGGCAGGCGCACCGCTTTATCAGTGTGACAAGTGCGGCTGGAAGCCTGAGGATCCGCACAATCCTCCCAAGTTCTGCCCCGAATGCGGTGACATTTTCGACGGCTCGGATATTAAATAACTGAACATACGGAGGGAAATGCTATGGAGCCTTTCACAGGAATTCATTTTGACGGACACTTTTATGCTGATGTGGCTGAAGGCGGCATGACATTGCTTTCTGAAATCAGCTTTACCGCAACTCTCAATTATGTGATTGCAGACCAAAGCAAGCTCAATACTATGTTCGGCGGTCAGCTTCCCGTTGATATCTTAAAAAGGGAAGCATCACTCTCGGTTGAAAGAGCTTTTACAAAGCTTTTTGAGGGCGGATGCTCACTCGATGAGCTGAAGTATAAGACTGAAACTCAGGCGAGCGCGGTATTGCAGGAGTCCACCTTTTCCGATTGGGAGGGCAGAGCAGGCGTCAGACTTACGGGAATCAGCGATATGGTTATTACGCTTGACCCGAGCACGGAAAAAATGCTGTCAAAAATGGCGGCAATGAATTCCGTACCTGCACCCGTACCAACGGCACCTGCACCGAGCGGTGGCTGGAAATGCACCTGCGGTGCTGTGAGTAACGGTAATTTCTGTCCTGATTGCGGAAGCAGAAAGCCCGTCAGCGCACCCGTTTATCAGTGCAACAAGTGCGGCTGGAAGCCTGAGGATCCGAACAATCCTCCGAAGTTCTGCCCTGAATGCGGTGACATTTTCAACGAAAACGATGTGAAATAATTAAATTAAAATTTATATAAAGGAGATTTTATTATGGGACTTTTTGACAAGAAATTTTGTGACATCTGCGGTGAGAAGATAGGTCTTCTCGGCAACAGAAAGCTTGAGGACGGTAACCTTTGTAAGGATTGCGCAAAGAAGCTTTCACCCTTCTTTGATGAAAGAAGACACTCAACAGTTGACCAGATCAAGCAGCAGCTTGCTTACAGAGAGCAGAACAAGCAGGTTCTTGCAGGCTTCTCATCAACAAGATGCTTTGGTGAAGAGAAGAAAATCTATCTTGATCAGAGAAACGGAACAATCGTTGTTTCCCGTCTTTCACCGGGTAACTGGAGCGAAGAAAATCCCGATGTTATTCAGCTCTCACAGATCAGCTCAATCAACCTTGATATTGACGAGGACAGAGACGAAATCTATACACAGGGCAAGGACGGTCAGCGTGTAAGCTACACACCGCCGAGATACAAGTATTACTATAACTTTGACCTCAAGTTCGTTGTAAATCATCCCTATTTTGATGACTTTACAGTAAGACTCAATGACAACCGTGTTGAGGGTATGGGTACAATGGAATACAACCGCTTCCAGCAGATGGCTATGGAGGTTATCGGCACACTTCTTCCCGGTCAGGCAATGCCGAATATGGGTATGCCCATGAACAACGGTATGAATATGGGTATGAATAACGGTATGGGAATGAACGGCGGCTATGCACACGCAGGCGGCTTCAACCAGCCGATGAATAACGGTATGGGTATGAACGGCGGTATGCCGATGAACAACGGCTTCAACCAGATGAATCAGGGCTACAATCAGGGTATGCCCATGAACAACGGTTACAATCAGCCGATGAACAACGGTATGGGCATGAACAGCGGTATGCCGATGAATCAGGGCTACAACCAGGGAATGCCTATGAATAACGGCTACAATCAGCAGCCTCAGTACGGTCAGCCCGCACAGCCTCAGGCACAGGGTCAGTGCCCGTTCTGCGGTGCTCCGCTTACAGGCAGTGCCTTCTGCACAGCCTGCGGTGCAAAATTGACAGATTGATTACACAATGAAAAAACCAATAGTTATTGCAATCGCTGTTTTTACAGCGGTTGCAGTACTCATTACAGCAGGTGTTTTTATGTTTGAACGGTTTAAGCACAGACACATTCTCGACGGTCCCGGTATGGTGCGGCCTCTTTGCTATACCATTACCTCTTGTAGGTACTACACGGGCGGAGGTATGGATGGCGGCTCGAATTCCGTAGAGGTTTACACAGGTGAAGACAATAAAATCTACCTGTCATATTATGACTGTCCCTATAACGGTGCCGAGGAGAAGAGCTATACAATCGAGGTCGGCCCCATGGCGCTGACTGAAATTCAGCAGGCTTGCTACAGCCGAAGACTTCTGTCGTGGGGCAAGCTTCCGAAAAGTGATTTAGAGCTTCTTGATGCTCCGCAGACAATCCTCACCGTTACTTACGGAGACGGTGAAATGTATTCGGTTTCAGGCTCTGATGAGATACCGGGAGAGGGATATAAAATTTTCGGAGAAATTTATTCTATTTTAAATTCATATACACAAGGAGATGATTAACCTTGTCAACAGTTACTGAACAGAAATGTCCGTGCTGTGGCGGTGCGGTCGAATTTAATGTAGGTGTGCAGAAGCTCAAATGTCCGTTCTGCGACACAGAATTTGAAATCACCGATATGCCTCAGGCTGAGGTGAACACGGCAGAGCCGATAAATTGGAATTCACAGGCCACTCAGTGGGGTGCAGGTGAGCTGGACGGTGTCAGCGTCTATTCCTGTAAATCCTGCGGCGGTGAAATCGTTGCCGATGCTGCAACAGGTGCTACAAGCTGTCCGTATTGCGGCAATCAGGTTGTTATGAAGGGACAGTTCTCGGGTGCGTACCGCCCTGATTTCATCATTCCCTTCAAGCTCGATAAAAAAGCCGCAAAGGCAGCCTTCAAAAAGCACCTTTCAGGCAAAAAGTTTATGCCCAAGGGCTTCCTCGATGACAACAAGCTTGAGGAAATCAAGGGTGTTTATGTTCCGCACTGGCTTTTCTCCTGCGATGCTTATTCACAGGTGAGTTTCTACGGCGAAAAAGTTACCCGTTGGTCAGACCGTAATTATGAATACATAAAGACCGACACTTATGATGTTTACCGCGAAGGCAGCGTTACATTCGATAATGTTCCGGCTGATGCTTCAAAAAAGATTGATGACACTCTTATGGAATCAATCGAGCCGTTTGATCTTTCACAGGCTGTTGATTTCAATACGGCATATCTTGCCGGCTATGTTGCCGATAAATTTGATGTAAGCGTTGATGAAGGCTCAGTCAGAGCCAACGAGCGAATCCGTCAGGCTGTTTTTGATGAGTTCAAAGAAAATGCCGTCAGAGGATATAACGAGGTTAGTGAGAAAAATATCAATATGGCTGTAACCAACGGCTTCTTCAGATACGGACTTCTTCCCGTATGGCTTGTAAACACAACCTGGAACGGTAAGACTTATACATACGCTATGAACGGTCAGACAGGCAAGTTTGTCGGCAATATCCCGACAGACGAGAAGAAAGCAAGGCTTATGGGCGGTCTTATCGGTGCCGCGGTAGGTCTTATCGGCTACGGTCTTCTCTGGCTTATTGAGTTGCTGTAAGGAGGTGCAGAAAAATGACTAAAAAGATAATTGCTTTATTCTTCGCAGTGTTACTTTGTCTTTCAATGATGATTTCTGCAGCTGCTTATACAGAGGATTACATCGTTGATACAGAAAATATTTTCACACAGTCAGAAATCAGTGAGCTCAGCTCTCAGGCACAGATGATTGAAAACACCTACGGTGTTGCCGTTGTTTTCTGCATCATTTCCGAAACTGACGGAATGTCTGTTACTGAATTTTGCGAGACCTCCTACGATGCTCTTACAGATTCTCCAAACGGAATTGTAATTGCTCACAATATTTCCGAAAAGGTTTATTCGTGGTACTGTGCAGGTCAGGCTGAAAAAATCTTCACTGATGCCGTTGTGGATAACATGATGACGCTTTATGACGAGAACGAGTCATATTTCGGCGGTGTCAAGGCTGTTCTCACAATGTCTGAAAATGTTCTTAAATCTGCACCTTTGACTCAGCCGACAAAGGGTGAGGAAAAGCCGACTGAAGCTACAACACCGACAGAGCCGACAACTGAATTCCAGCGTGTAGAAAGAACACTTCCTCTTGTTGTTGACAGAGCAGAGCTTCTTTCTGACGAGGAGGAAAAGGCTCTTCTTGCAAGATGTGAGGCGTTCACAGCCGAGCATAAAATGGAAATCGCAATCGTTACGGTTAATGATTTAGAGGGCAAGAAATACGAGGAATACGGCGACGATTTCTATGATTACAACGGCTACGGCTACGGCAAGAATGACGACGGTATTCTCGTCCTTTTCAAGCCCGGTGCTGACGGAGAGCGTGCTCTCTACATCACAACTCACGGTAAGGGCGAGATGAATTTCTTCGAGACATACAGAGAAGAAATGTATTCTGAAATGAAACCCTTAATTGTGGAAGAAAAATACAACGATGCATTCAACGCTTATCTTGACAAGGCGGAGTACATAATGCGTCCTAATGTAAGTCCGATGTGGTTATTTGTTCTTCTTCTTTTCGGTGCAGTGGGAGGTATGCTTGTTACAATAAAGATGACATCCAAGAACTATTCCGTATACAAGCGCGATGCACAGCACTATGCACGCCCCGGAAGCCTTGTTCTCAAACCGGATGCACAGTATGATTCATTTTTGTACTCAAACACACAACAGGTTGCAAAGGCAAAGGACAGCAGTGATGACAATGACAGCGACAGCGGCTCACGCAGCTCGACTCACACAAGCTCTTCAGGCAGAACCCACAGCGGAACAGGCGGAACTTTCTGAATATTTTAAAAAGCTGATCGGCAACGGTCAGCTTTTTATATATGAAGGTAGAAAAAAGTGAAAATCTATGATATAGTATGATTATTACAGGTATATTAAACGGGAGGTGAAACCGTGCAGAGAGTTCAGCAACGCTCAGCCTTATATCTTACTGCCGCAGGCGTTCTTGTGTTTATAAGCTTCCTGCTTTTTGAAGTGTATTTCACTTCTCAGTCGGCATGGGTGAGGATGTCCTTCGGCCTGGTTTCACAGGTCATCCGTTCGGGACTGCTTATAGTCTGGTGCATATCAATACATAACAGAATACTTAATAAGCAGATACGCCAATATCTGCTTTGGGTAGGAGCTCTGATGCTTCTGTGGCTGAATGTCAGATTTATCAAGTGGGATTTTCTGCACTACACCGACCCTCTCGGAAGATATATATGGTATGCCTTCTATATTCCGATGCTTGTAATTCCGCTTCTCGGTGTTTTTATCATACAATGCGTGGATAAGCCCGAAAATTATGTTCTGCCAAAGAAAATGAAGCTGCTTTACATCCCTTTGGTGTTGTTGCTTGTGTTGGTATTCACCAATGATTTGCACGAGCTTGTATTCGTTTTTCCTAACGGAATTAAAAACTATAATTTTGATTACGGATATAGTTTCGGCTTTTATATTGTCTGCGCCTGGTTTGTCATTCTCGGTTTTTATTTTGTAATTATGCTTCTTCTCAAAAACCGTACACCGGGCAGACGCTCTGTCAAGAAAATGCCGATTGTAATTATGACAGTTGCGGTTGTATTCTGGGTTTTTTACAAAAGAATTATGACGAGCGTTGACCTTGTTGCCATCAACTGCCTGTTGATTACGGTGCTGCTCGAAAGCGCAATACAAAGCGGACTTATCCGTTCCAATACGGGCTACCACGAGCTTTTTGAAATTTCAACGGTTGCGGCTCAGATTGTTGATAAGGATTATCAGGTATGCTATCTTTCATCCTGTGCGGACGATTTTTCCGAGGATATAATGCGACGTACTGAGCAAAAGCCTGTTGATAAGGACAATACCGTTCTCAACAGCAAAGAAATTCCCGGCGGACGCATTCTCTGGCAGAATGACCTGACACGCTTAAAGCAGCTTATGGCTCAGCTGACAGAAACTCAGGAATATCTTAACGAAAACAATGTTCTTCTTAAAGCGGAGCTTGAGCTTAAAGAAAACAAGGTCCGCCTTGATGAAAAGAACAGGCTGTATGACCGTATTGCAAGCGAGGTTTATTCACAGCTTGAAAAGGCGGAACAGCTCTTACAGCTTGCCGAAGAAAATCCCGAAAAAACAAAAGAAACTCTTCTTCAGATATGTGTTCTGAGTGCATATATCAAGCGCAGAAGTAACCTGCTTTTGCTTAACGAGGAAAACCCGTCGATTCAGTCGAAGGAGCTTGAATACTGCTTCCGCGAATCGCTTAAAAATATCGAGCTCAACAATGTTTTGATATCGCTTGACAGCGTGTGCGATGATATGCTGAGCGTTGAGTTTGCAGTTCTTGCCTATGACTTGTTTGAAAATATCGTCGAGGCGTTTATTGAAAATATCAATGCCGTTCTCGTGCACCTTCACTGTAAAAACGGGGATGTAAGGCTTCGCATACAAATCGGCTGTGAAGACGAGATAAACGAAGATGCTATTCCTGAATTTGCCGTTGAATACAACGAAATAACCTACGATATTCAGGACAATGATATAGTATTTGATGTCATTCTCTCAAAGGGAGGTGGCACAAATGATTGATTTTTTAAGCCTTAATATCTATGTGCGTTCGGCAATACTCCTGTTTATGCTGTTGATTACCACACTGAACCTGTGCTTGTTGATAACACTTATTGCAAGAAAAAAAGAGTGGTATAAAACGCTTATCTGCCTTATGCTGACCGTGTTTATGTCTGTGTCACTCGGCTATTTTTCGAGTATGCAGAACGCGGATGTCAACAATCTTCACTTTGAAGATTATGGCTTTTCAGGAAATATTCTGCCGATAGTTCCTGTTTTTGCGGTTAATACAGCCTTTTTATGCTGGATGGCTGTAAGCTTTAACCGTGAACGAAAAAATGCAATTCTGCCATCGTCCGTTAAGGAGGGCTTTGACAATCTTCCAACGGGACTTTGCTTTTCAAGAAAAAACGGTATGGTACAGCTTGTCAATCATCAGATGAACACCCTCAGCTACCTGCTCACGGGCTCGGATGTGCAGAATGCAGAAAGCTTCTGGCAGCTTGTAAGTGTCGGTCAGCTTGATGACGATGTCGAGCGTCTTACCTCGGGTGAAAAACCCGAAATACGCTTCAGAAACGGAAGCGTGTGGTGTTTTGCGAGGGAAAATCTGGATTCCGTTGTGCAGATTACCGCAACGGATATCACTGAATATCTTTTGCTGACTCAGACTCTTGAGCAAAAGAACACAGAGCTTGAAAAAATGAACAGCAGACTGCGCAAGCACGGTGAAAATGTTGACGAGGTTACCCGTTCTAAAGAGAGGCTTGAAACAAAGGTGCGTATTCATAACGAATTCGGCCGTTCGCTGATTGCAACCCACCACGCTCTGCAGGAGGAAGGCTCTCTTGAGAATATTGCCGCATTGTGGAAACGAAACATTGCCGTTCTGCGAATGGAGGCGGAGCCGTCATCGGATTCAGACCACCTGACAGCACTTATGAAGTCTGCGGAATCTGTCGGTGTAAAAATTGAAATAAAGGGCAGAATGCCCCGTGTCAAAGAGACTCGATTCCTGATTATGGCGGCGGCAACGGAAACTCTGACAAATGCCGTAAAGCACGCAGATGCGCAAAAAATGATTATCGAAATCGAAGAATTGCCCGACAGCTATCTGGTTTGCTTCACAAATGACGGTAAAACACCTGAAGCACAGGAAATTACCGAAGGCGGAGGTCTCGACTCTTTGCGTAAAAAGATTGAAAATGCGGGCGGCGAGATGTTTGTTTCGGGCTTGCCTGAATTCAGACTGACGATAAAACTGATGAAAGAAAGCGGTGACAGGATATGACAAATGTAATGATAGTTGAAGATGACCCTATGGCGAGCAAGCTTCTTGAAATATTTGTAAAAGAAAGCGACAGATATACGGTTACTCATACCATTGACAATGCTTCAATGGCTGAAATGTATTGCTTTAAAAATCCGATTGACCTTATTCTTATGGATGTCTGCACCGCTATGAACGCAAACGGACTTGATGCGGCGGCAAAAATTAAAAAAAGCTTTCCTCACATCAAGGTTATAATAATGACCAGTCAGCCCGAATGCAGCTTTATTGACAGAGCAAGGAGCATAGGTGTTGACAGCTTCTGGTATAAGGAATCCACGGCAGAGAAGGTCATCGAGGTTATGGACAGAACGATGAAAGGTGAATCCGTTTATCCCGATACCACTCCGACGCTTCAGCTCGGCAGTGCGAAAAGCAGTGAGTTTTCTCCGAAGGAGCTTGAGGTGCTCCGAGAGCTTATCAGCGGTGAGTCCGACGCGGTGATTGCAGATAAGCTTCATATGTCGCTTAGAACGGTCAAGGCTCACATTCAGACGATGCGTGATAAAACAGGCTTCAGAAACAGAACGGAGCTTGCCGTCCGTGCAAGAGAATGCGGACTTGTTATAAACGAATATAAGGATGAATAGTATTAACGCGGTGTCTGAGCGGCATCGCGTTAATTTTTGTACAGAAGAAGCTGCAAGGTAAAAACAAAAAGTATAGAAATTATCAGATTATTACGTAAGTCTGCACGAAAGTACGATGTGCAAACCGAAAAAAGGTGCTACACTTACAATGTAAGATTGTATACTGACAAAGGTATACCTATTATAAACAAAACGAAAGGAGAAAAATTCTATGAAATTTTTCGAAAAACCGTTAGCTGTTTTGCTGACACTTGCAATGGTTATCGGTATCTTTGCGGCAGTCGGTGTTAATACCTCTGCGGCAGAGCTTATTGACCAGATGACTTTGCTAGAGAAAATCACACAGATGATGATGGTTGACTTCAGATATTGGGACGAAGATCCTACGGACAGTACACCAAGATCATACCTTACGACGGTTAATTCGCAGGTGAGTCAGGTTATTGAAGACTATAAGTTCGGTGCGGTTATTCTCTTCGCACAGAATATTGTTGACACTGAGCAGACTCTCAACCTGACGAAGGATTTTCAGGCGGCTGCCACCAAAAACGGCGGTATTCCTTTGATGATTGCTGCCGATCAGGAAGGCGGCTCTGTTTACAGACTTGCTTCCGGTACAGCTCTGCCCGGCAATATGGCTCTGGGTGCAACTTACGCTGCCAACGGTACTAAGTATGCTAAAGAAGCAGGTAAAATCATCGGCTCAGAGCTCAATGCTCTTGGCATCAATACCAACCTTGCTCCTGTTGTTGATGTTAATAATAATCCCAACAACCCTGTAATCGGTCTGCGTTCATACTCTGATGATGCTGATATGGTAGGCGAGCTTGCGGCGGCAACAATTGAGGGTTTGAATGAGTATAATGTTGTCGGCACTGCTAAGCATTTCCCCGGTCACGGCGATACAGCAACCGATTCTCACTATGGTCTTCCTCTTGTTGATAAATCTCTCAGCGATTTAAACAACAACGAGCTCAAGCCCTATAATACTCTTATCGGTAAAGGCCTTGATATGGTTATGACTGCTCATATCCTTTATCCTCAGCTTGAATCAGATAAGATAGTTTCTGCAAAGACAGGTGTTGCGGAATCTCTTCCTGCAACTATGTCTGATGATATTCTTACAGAGCTTCTGAAGAATGATATGGGGTTTGACGGTATCGTTGTTACCGACGCAATGAATATGGCGGGTATCTCTGATAAATGGGATCCGATTCAGGCTTGCGTGGTAGCTATTCAGGCCGGTGTAGATATGATTTGCATGCCCACAACTTTATATGATCTTGACGATCTTACAGCTCTTGATGCTATTATCGACGGTATTGAAGCAGCAGTTAATAACGGTGATATTCCCATGTCCCGTATCAATGATGCGGTCAGCCGTATCCTTAAGGTTAAGAAAGACAGAGGCATCCTCGATTACAATGCCGCTGATTATACTTTGGAAAAAGCTAACGGTGTTGTCGGCTGTGATGCAAATCGTGAAATGGAGCGCGAGATTTCTGCAGCAGCAGTTACAGTTATTAAGAATGAGAACAATACACTTCCTCTGAAGTTAACAAATACTTCCAAGGTTCTTATGCTTGTTCCTTACAATAATGAGCGTGCACAGACAATCATGGCTTGGAACCGTGCGAAACAAGCAGGTATTATTCCCGAAGGTGCAGAGGTTAAGTATTGCCGTTTCTCAAGTGAGGATATTAACGAAATCAAGACAGAGCTTGATTGGGCAGACACCATCATTGTTAACAGTGAAGTTTCTTCCACTTCACGTATGAACGGTAAGCATTGGCTGTCCGCACTGCCTATCAACGTTTGTGATTATGCAGCAGCTAACAACAAGACAGCTATTGTTATGTCTGTAGATAAGCCCTATGATGTTCAGTCATATTCAAACGCAGATGCTGTTGTTGCCGTATATGGATGCAAGGGTTCATCGGTAGATCCTGAAGAAGCACTCACTAACGGTATTACAGGTTCTGAAACTGCATACGGTCCGAATATCATTGCCGGCATTGAGGTTGTTCTCGGCACATTTGCTGCTCAGGGTAAGCTTCCCCTTGATATTCCGGTTTATGATAAGGATTCCAATGCTTATACCGATACTAATGTTCATGAACGCGGCTACGGTCTTACTTATGATGCTGTTCATGTATGTGCTGGCACTCTTAAAGACGGCACAGAGGCTGATTGCGAAAACGACGGCTACAAAGCATACTACGAGTGCGAATGCGGTAAGTACTATGCTGACGAAGACTGCACAACAGAAATTGCAGACCTTGACGAATGGAAGTCGGGCGACGGTTTAATCCCCGCACTTAATCATCCCGAAACAACAGACACTGTTGTAACAGAGGCTACCTGCAGCAAGGAAGGCGTTATTGAAACAACCTGCGATATCTGCGGTGACGTTATTGCCATAACTGCTATTGAAAAGCTTCCTCACGCTGAAACTATCGACGTGCCCACAACAAAGCCCACTTGCACAGATGCAGGTCTTATCGAGAGCTTCTGCAAGGAGTGCGGTGAAAAGACAGCTACAAAGCCCGTTGAGTCCACAGGACACGACGAAGGCATCTGGAAGGTCGATTTTGAAGCAACAGCAGAGCACGACGGTCAGATGACACGTTACTGCACAAAGTGTGATGCAGTGCTTGAAACAAAGACATTTGAGAAGCACACACATACAGAAGGCTACACAAAAACAATTCCCGCAACCTGCACACAGGATGGCGAAAAGGCTACATTCTGCGCTGAATGCGGCACTTGCTACAAAACAGAAGTAATCGAAAAGACAGGTCACGGTGAAACAGTTGAAACAGTTTCCGTTAAGCCCACCTGCACACAGGCAGGCGAAAACGTCAAGTACTGTAAGGATTGCGGCGTTGCAGTTGAAACGGTAGTTGTTGAAGCAACAGACCACGCTTGGAGTTCTTACTGCACAAATGCTAACGGCTCACACTCAAAAACCTGCTACAACTGTGGTGTTGAGGAAAAAGAAAACTGCATATACACATCAACTTCAACTGCGTCAACCTGCCTTGAAAGCGGCTTCACAAAGCACGAGTGCGATGTTTGCGGTCACAGCTACATTGACAGCGAAACTCCGGCTCTCGGTCACAAGTGGGGCAAGTGGACAGACGATGCAAACGGCACATCCCATACAAGAGAATGTGACGCTTGCGGCGAAAAAGAAACTCACGACCACGAGTGGGGTGAGTGGACATATAACGAGGACGGTACTTTCACAGAAAACGGCACAAAGACAAGAGCTTGTGCAAGCTGCGGTGCTGAAGAAACTGATACAGCTCACCACACATCCGATATCTGCAGATTCTTCTATCCTATTATCTGCTTCTTCGGTAATATTGTTCACAAGGTGCTTTATGCCCTTACACTCGATTGGCTCTTCCCCGAAATAACAATCAAACCCGAGTTTTAATTTAACAGCATAACCCTAAAACGGCGGAGAAATCCGCCGTTTTTTGCACTAAAGTACAATGTATTTATCTTATTAAAAATGTATAATGAAAATGCAGAAATATAAGGAGGCTTAACTATGTCATTATTCGATACTTTAAAAAGACAGGCGGCTCAGGCTGCTCGCTCTGCCGCAAATCAGGCAGGACAGAATATTGCTCAGGGTGCAAAAAATGCGGTTTCGGGTATGGGCAATAAAACATATAAGGTAACCTTACAGCAGTTACCCGTCAACCTTGCACAGCTTCAGTCAATGCCCGAGGCTGACCTTAAATCACCCGAAAAAGCGGCGGCTCTCACTATTGCCGCGTTGTGTATTTATCCCGTGGACAAAGAGGCTTGCTTTGAGATGCTCAATTTCCTGCACGGTCCCAAGGGACTGAGCACCTATGACAAGCAGTTTATCGCTGACCGCTTCAGGGATAAGGACTATGTTCCGCGTTCATATTTTGACGGTGCAACTCCCGAAAATAACTATGAGCCGAGTGAACCGTATACGCTTACATTCTTTGAAAATCCGTACAGCCGTGACAATTTTAATGATGGCTATATTACCTTACATATCAAGTCGGGCGGTGCTGATTCTGCCCGTCAGGTGAAGCTTCGTACAAAGCCGTCAACAGGTCAGTGGTTCCTTTGGGAACAGTTCCTGCTTGCAGATATCAGAACACCTGCCGCCGCTGACCCGTGGGCGTAAGAGGTGCGGAATGAAAAAAATATCAGCTTTATTGCTTGTGATGTCAATGCTTCTGTTTGTGGGGTGCTCCGTGGTTAACAAACCGGACAATAAAACGACAACCGCAACCACTACTGCGGCAAGCAACACAACTACGCAGAAGGAAAAATCCAAGCTCTGCGGCGAGTGGACAACAGAGTTTGAATTGCTTGACACTCACGAATTGCTCACACTTATTCTCGATCTTAACGAAGACGGAACAGCTGAATATAAATACGGTTACTATCTAAGTGAGGTCACAGAAAGCTTCAAGGGTACGTGGAGCGAAAAGGACGGGAAGCTCTTTCTTAATCTATGCGGAGGACCGTTCTATATGGGTGAAGAAACTCCCGCGGATGAGCTTTACGAGCTCGACTGTGTTTATAGGTTTGAGTTTGAAGAAACAGGTCTGAGCCTTAAATATGATGAAGGCGGAGTACTTGTGTATGGATCAGAGGGCAGAGAAATCTTTTTAAAACCTGCCGAATAATAATAAAAAGACTGCAAATTTTAGAATTTGCGGTCTTTTTTTGCAAAATCTGCACTAAAGTACAATGTGCTATGTCTTTTTTAGGTATATAATCCTATTGTATAAGTATAACTTTGCACTTTTTCAGGAAAGAAGGTGAGCGGATAAAATGAAAAATAATGATGAATTTCAAAGAGATGATTTATATGACAATCATCTGAAAAGTGATGAATTTTCATCTCTGAATGAAATTGAAGAATATGATGAGCGTTTCTTCCACGCGGATGAATATAACCGCGACTGTTATGTCGGACTCGGCAAGCGAGAGACTGACGAAATGTCAGATGAAGAAGAGGCGGCAGTTATCCGCAACAAGCCTGCTTCGTTATTGACCAGAACCGTAAGCACAATCAAAGCGGTTGCAATAGGAATCGCCGTGGCAACTGTGCTTATGGCTGTTCCGTCAATCAACATCAATTTGAATTTTGATTGGTTAAAGCCGCAGGAGAATGAGACTCCGCCGAGTGATGCACCTGTTATTTCTGTTGATCACGAGCATATTGCAGGTGATTGGGAAACGGTGCTGGAGCCTACCTGTGAGGCTGACGGTGAAGAACAGCTTTTATGCAAAGATTGTAACGAGATTATCGAAAAGAGAGTTGTTCAGAAAAAAGAACACATTTCAGGCGACTGGATACATAAGGTCACTGCTACCTGTGTTTCAAACGGTCTTGACGAAAAGCACTGTACATCGTGCGGTGCAATTCTCGAAACAAGAGAAACCGGGCGCGGCACACACCGCGAATCGGGCTGGATTGTAGATGTAAGCAGTACCTGCACATCACAGGGCAGACGCCATACCGAGTGCACGGTCTGCCACGAAATTATAAAGAACGGCACATTACCATCGGGACACAAGCCCGTAACAGACCCCGCAGTTCAGGCAACCTGCAGCAAGTCGGGATTGACTGAAGGCAGTCATTGTTCAGATTGCGGAACGGTTATCGAAAAGCAACAGACAGTTCCTGCTACGAATAAGCATTCGGTTGTTACCGTAACAGCAGTTGATGCAACCTGTACGCAAAACGGTAAAACAGCGGGCAGCTACTGCTCCGAATGTAACACCGTTATTGAAGAGAGCAAGGTTATCCCCGCAACAGGACACAGCGAAGTAACAACAATCGCACAGCCTGCAACGTGCACGGAAGACGGACACACGGCAGGAAGCTACTGTGCAGTATGTAATGAAGTCCTTGCAGAGAGCGAAGTTATCCCTGCAACAGGACATAGCGAAGTAACAACAATCGCACAGCCTGCAACTTGTACGGAAGACGGACATACAGCAGGAAGCTACTGTGCAGTATGTAACGAAGTCCTTTCCGAGAGTGAAGTTATCCCTGCAACAGGACATAGCGAAGTAACAACAATCGCACAGCCTGCAACTTGTACGGAAGACGGACATACAGCAGGAAGCTACTGTGCAGTATGTA
>JAFWZR010000018.1 GCA_017522225.1 Clostridia bacterium
AAAGCACTATCTATTGAAGAAAAAATGGAAGAAATCCGTATCGTTAACCGTGCAAAATGGTTGCTTATCGGCGAACTGAAAATGGACGAGCAAGGAGCTCATCGCTACATAGAAAAACAGGCAATGGACAGATGCATTTCAAAACGGATTGTTGCAGAAGAAATTATAAAAACATACGCATAACAGCAACAGCACGGCTTACAGTTTCTTGAAAGTCGTGCTGTTGCTATACAATATTCAAATGTCTGGCTGTTTTTATTTGTATATCAGTTCATCAAGTACAATTTCTTTTGCTTGTTGCTGAATGTTGCCCAGTATCTGCACCCACTCCCATTGTTTTTGCTCTTTCAATTCCTCTGTAACAGCTTCACTTACTTTTATCTGTTTAATCAAAAACTCAAACATTTCTTTTGCCTGCTTTTCAACCTCAGCGCAGTACTGATACAGTTTGCCTTGCATAAGCAGTGTATTGAAAAATACCTTCTTATTCTTTTGAAGATAATCTTTGTGCATCATTCCCCATTTGCCGAGAGCAACATTTGCTTCTTCAGGTGGTAAGATGAGATTAGGGATTAAATAATCACCAACTTGGCGGTAACTGATAGATTTTTTGTTTGACATAATAAAAACCTCCTGTTATTTGGTAGTTTTATTCTACCAAATAGCAGGAGGTTAGCTAAATAGAGCAAACCTTTCCTATTATTAACTTATAAAAAATTATTTGCATTCACCATATACATAGTTCACTTCAGACAAGTATACCAATTTGGAGGATACAGCAGGGCAATCATTTGGATTGAAGATAACATAGTTAGTGCCATCTTTGACGAGAGAGCTCCTGAAACAAAGCCCGTCATATCCAAGATGCTCAATTAAAGATGTTATAAACTGAGTTATCAAGTAATCACCATTCTGGGTTTTGTTAATTTTGGAAAAATCCCGTTGAATATCATTGAATAAAAAATCCCTACCGTTAACTACTGCTGTTGGTTCAAAATCAAAATTTACCAAGTGTAAATCACGAGCGGGTTGTAAAACAGCAACACTAATGGAGTCCCGAATAAATGGTCTTATTTCTGCGATAGCTGTATGTTCTTCCAAAGAAGCGTATAAATAAGAAACACCTTCTGAATTACATCTGCCTGCACTTGAAGTTCCTTTTGGAGGAGCAGAACTTCCATTGGCATCAAACCCTTGAAATCCGGATTCGATACGTTGTTTTATTTCTTTAGTCTCTTGGGAGTTAATAAAATCTTCGTATTTCTTCCAAAGCTCAGCAAGCGTATCACTGGCGATATTTCTTTCTTCAAGTTCTTTCAATTTCTTGGGGGTATACTCAATGCTGCAGTAATTATTCCATTCATTCCATAGCTTACTGTCACAATCTATCCTTGCACGATAAATTTCCGTTGCCAACGGTAGTTTGCACGAATTGCGTTTAAACTCAGCCTCCAAAACAGGCAAGAGTGGATGTTCAAAAAAGAAACGATTGTTTCTTTTTAGGCAATCCTTAAAGTATTCCCACATATAGTATTCAATGTTATACCATCCGGGATGCTTATTGTTATTTTGAATATATTGTTCAATAACATCTGTCCAATATGCATCATCTGTATATGCTGGAAAATTCATTAAAAATCATCCTTTGTTGTTTATCTGTTTACAAATTACTCCTAAAGAAAACAAAAACCGTATGGAAATACTTCCACACGGTTGACATGGCAGACTATTTACTACCGTTGTCATATTATAGCATAAAAAGCATTGGTTTTCAATATATCACTAAAATATACATCACCAACGGTATCAAAGAAGATGGTGACAACACCTAAAAATATTGGTGTTAAGTTTTGGATAAAGGGTTCTCAGAAATAAACAAAAAATCCGAACGTCTTACCAATCGGTAAAATGTTCGGATTTTTTGCTGGTGGGTGAGGGTGGATTCGAACCACCGAAGTCACTGACGACAGATTTACAGTCTGTTCCCTTTGGCCACTCGGGAACTCACCCATATAAAAATAATGGAGCTGGTGGACGGACTCGAACCCCCGACCTGCTGATTACAAATCAGCTGCTCTACCAACTGAGCTACACCAGCGTCTCAACGCTCGTATACTATACCACAGACACAACCTTTTGTCAACACTTTTTTCGAAAATTTTTGATTATTTTTTGTTTGTTTTTTCTTTTAAAAATGTCGTGTTTTCCGCAGCAAAATCCCCACGGATAAACTCCGTGGGGTTGCCGATTTATACTCCCAATACCTTCTTCAGCGTTTCGCCGAGAATGTTATCTTTAGCGGTGTCGGAGATGTTAAGACTTCTGAATCGCTCCATTTCATACTTTATATAATCCGCACCGTGGAACGGGAAATCAAGACCGAAAATGCTACTCTCCTCGCCCGTCTGGGTTATAATCGTTTCGAGCTGCTCGTTGGTAAGCGTCCAGGCATCCTTGCCGTCACGGTCGCTTATTGATGTCCAGCCTGCAAAAACTCTGGGACGGACATCGCCTCTTGAATTGTTGCACATTACAGCAAGACTTTCATTGAAGAAATGATATCCGCCGAGGTGCTCAAGACTGAATCGGAGCCTCGGGAAAAACCAGCCTACCTCATCGTAAAGAATCGGGCGCACACCCTTTAATCTGTGCCAATGCATACCGCAGTGGAAGGTGATAAAAAGTCCCAGCTCCTCTGCCCTTTCGTACACCTTGAACGCATCCTCACCATCGATGTCAAACTCCTGATACGGCGGATGCATCTTTATTCCCTTAAATCCGAAATCTGCAATACGGTCTACCTCATCACGCAGGTTCTTTGTAAAATCCACCGTGCCGAAGCCGTAAAGATCAGGCTCGTTTTTTATTGCTTTTGCAAGCCATTCGTTTGGTGTGTCCGTACGTCCGCACTCCTCAAATCTGTCCGGAAACGGGGCAAAGCATACCGCTTTGTCAATTCCACAGTCATCCATAAGTCGCTTGAGGTTGTCTATTGTTCCTGCCGGTTTTATATCCTCGGGGAAAACGTGAGCGTGGTTTGCAAAAATCATAAAGAGGCCTCCTTTAAAAATCGTCGGTTTTCTTTGGTACTTTTAGTTTAACACGGCACCCGTTTTGTGTCAATAATGCCGAAAAAGCAAACGCTTTATTGACAAAGACTTTTTAAAATTTTATACTTTGATTAACAATATAAAAAGGAGTGGTTATCCTATGAAAATCACATTTATGGGCGCAGGCAGCACCGTTTTTGCAAGAAACGTTCTTGGTGACTGTATGTGCACACCTGCCCTCAGAGAGGCGGAAATCGCACTTTACGACATCGACAAGCAGCGTCTTGAGGATTCAGCAATCATCCTGAACGCTATCAATAAAAATGTAAACGAAAACAGAGCCAGAATCAGCACATATCTCGGTGTTGAGAACCGCAAGGATGCACTCCGCGGCGCAAACTTTGTTGTTAACGCAATTCAGGTTGGTCTTTATGATCCCTGCACAATCACAGACTTTGAAATCCCGAAAAAGTACGGTCTTCGTCAGACAATCGCTGACACGCTCGGCATCGGCGGTATTATGAGAGGTCTTCGTACAATCCCCGTGCTCGAAGACTTTGCACACGATATGCAGGAGGTTTGCCCCGACGCCTGGTTCCTCAACTATACAAACCCGATGGCAATCCTTACAGGCTATATGACACGCTATTCAGGCATCAAGACAGTCGGTCTTTGCCACAGTGTTCAGTGCTGTGCAAGAGATTTGCTTGACCATGTCGGTATGCTTGAAGAGGTTGGCGAAGACAACTTCTACGACAGAATCGCAGGTATCAACCACATGGCTTGGCTCCTTGAAATTCACGACAAGCAGGGCAACGACCTCTATCCCGAAATCAGACGCCGTGCTCTTGAAATCAACGCCAAGGCACTCGCTTCAGATAAAAAGGAAGACAAGCATCACGATATGGTTCGTTTTGATTACATCAAACGCCTTGGTTATTATTGTACAGAATCCAGTGAGCACAACTCTGAGTACAATATGTTCTATATCAAGGATAAGTATCCTAACCTTATTGCAGATTACAACATTCCTCTTGACGAGTATCCGCGCCGTTGCATCGAGCAGATTGCAAACTGGGCAAAGCAGAAAAATGAAATCCTTGCAGACGGTAAGGTTACACATACCCGTTCAAAGGAATACGCTTCATACATTATGGAGGCAATGGTTACAAACAATCCGTATAAAATCGGCGGTAACGTGCTTAACACAGGTCTTATCGACAACCTTCCTGCCGACGCATGCGTTGAGGTGCCGTGTCTTGTTGACTCAAGCGGTGTAACACCCTGCCATATGGGTAAGCTTCCCGTTCAGCTTGCTGCGATGAATATGACAAACATCAATCCGCAGCTTCTTACAATTGAAGCAGCCGTTACAAGAAAGAAGGATCACATCTATCAGGCAGCAATGCTTGACCCGCACACAGGCTCCGAGCTCAGCATTGACGATATCGTTAAAATGGTTGATGAGCTTATTGAGGTTCACGGAGATTGGATGCCGAAATATCATTGATAAATATGCAGAACGCCATCAGGAAAATCCTGATGGCGTATTTTTTATTTCTTCTTATTTTTTGCCTTCGGCTTGTTAAAAATCTTTGCGATTACTTTTTCGTAATCGTCCTTTGTTTTCAGCGAGCAGGTTGTCTTTTTAAATCCGTTTTCAAGCTTACGGACTTTAAATCCCTTAAAATACTTTTTCTTTTCAACAGCAATTTTGCATTCTCTTATATCGTCATTGAAAAAGATGTGATATCCGTCAAGAATCGGCACAAAACGAACCGCAGAAATATGCTCACCGTGTGCAAGCTCCTTCTTGACAGCCGCAACAAAGCCTGTCAGCAAAACAGCCTTGGAATAATCCTCGTAACCGAGTTCTTTCTTCTCTTTGGTTTCAGCCTTTTTTTCTTTAGCTTTAGCCATAAAATCACCTCATTATTTTGCAAGGATATCTGTCTCGATATATCTTACACCTAAATCGTAAACCATTTTTGCATCTTCGACTGTATTGACCGTCCAATACGAAGCATTTATACCGCGGTCAAGTGCAAGCTGAATGGTGCGTTTGTCGTTCTGATCAAAATGAGCAGAGAGCCAGACATCATCTGAGATCGACTTTGCCTCTGCGATATTCTCCTCTGTAATTCTGCCGACAAGGTACCACAGCTCAATTTTATCGTTGAGCTTGTGAATCTCTCTGAGCTGCTGAAGGTCAAATGAAATAACAATTGCACTGTCCTCAAGACCCTTTTTAACAACCGCATCAACAACCTCGTGAAGAGTGTCGTAGGTTTCTGCCTTGATTTCAATCTGCGGTCTTGTGTCCGTACCGACAAAAACATCGAGAAATTCGTCAAGCGTGGGAATCTTAAGGTCTTCATAAGCCCAGAAATTTGAGCCGTCCTTGAAGCTGTATTTTCTTGCTTCTTCAAATGTCGCTTCCTTGATTTTACCGTACTCGCAGAAGTGTTTGTCAACAGTATCGTTATGAAGCAGCACCCATACGCCGTCCTTCGTACGCTGAATATCACACTCTGCAGAGTAGTATCCGAGTCTTACGGATTCCTCATAAGCGGGAATTGTGTTCTCGGGAGCAATTGAAGTAACACCGCGGTGAGCTGTCATATAAATCGGATCATCCTGGGTGTCAACACCCTTGCCTGCGATTGAAATAACCTCTGACGGTCTGTTAAAAAGCTTTGCAATGTGAATACACGGAAGATATTTGCACTTAAAAATCGGTACAAGCACATTTGTGATAAGTTTGTTGAAATTAGCTGCGTTCATTTGCACCATTCTTTCTTTTGCTGATGTAAAAATAATACCATAACCCATTTTGACTGTCAATGCATAAACAAAAAAGTGAGCGTCATAAGACACTCACTTAATTGATTATTTGAACTTTCTCTTACGAGCAGCCTCAGACTTCTTCTTACGCTTAACTGACGGCTTCTCATAGTGTTCTCTTTTACGAACTTCCTGAATAACGCCGTCTCTTGAAGTCTGTCTCTTAAATCTTCTGAGAGCGTTATCTAAAGATTCGCCTTCCTTAACTTTTACCTGACTCATTGTATTCCCTCCCTCCGCTACTTGCAGGGGCAATTTTCTAATATACACCTTATTTTAACATACACTTTTATGAATGTCAACAAGAAAAATGCACTTTATGAAAATTTATTGCAGGGAAATGAAAAAATTATCTTACAACGATGTTAACAAGTCTGCCCTTGACGTAAAGCTCCTTGACAATCAGCTTACCTTCGATAGCCTTTGCAACGTTTTCGTCCTTCTTTGCAAGTGCGATTGCATCAGCTGAGTCAATCTCTGCAGGAATCATAAGCTTTGCTCTTACCTTGCCGTTGATCTGTGCAACGATTTCGATTTCGTCATCAACGCACTTAGCCTCGTCATAATTTACCCAGTTACCGTCAGCAAGCATTCCACCGAAGCCCTGCTGTGCCCAGATTTCCTCTGTAACGTGAGGTGCAAACGGGTTGAGAAGAGTTGCGAAGGTCTTAAGCTCTGCCTTGTTGATTGAGCCCTTGTCATAAATTGCGTTAAGAAGTGTCATCAAAGCAGCAATTGCTGTGTTGAACTTCATATTTTCAATATCTTCTGATACCTTTTTGATTGTCTTGTGGAAAAGAGACTCAAGCTCCTTTGAATACTCGTCACCGTCTGTGAGAATATCCTGAAGACCCCATGTTCTGTCGATGAATCTCTTACAGCCCTTAACGGATGAAGCAGACCACGGAGCAGCCTTTTCGTAGTCACCCATAAAGAGAACATAAGCACGAAGAACGTCTGCGCCGAACTCGTCAACAACCTCGTTCGGGTCAACAACATTACCCTTCGACTTACTCATCTTGTCACCGTCGGGACCGAGGATAAGACCCTGAGCAGTACGCTTTGCGTAGGGCTCATCGTTGGGAACAACGCCAAGGTCATAGAGGAACTTGTGCCAAAAACGTGAGTAAATCATATGACGTGTAACGTGCTCCATACCGCCGTTGTACCAGTCAACCTGACCCCAATACTTAAGCTTTTCGCTATCTGCGAGTGCTTCGTTATTGCGCGGGTCGATGTAGCGAAGGAAGTACCATGATGAACCTGCCCACTGAGGCATTGTATCTGTCTCGCGCTTTGCATCAGCACCGCACTTCGGGCACTTGCAGTTTACATAAGAATCAATCTTTGCAAGCGGGCTTTCACCGTCTGAGCCCGGCTCAAAGTTTTCAACCTGCGGAAGCTTGAGGGGAAGCTCCTCGTAAGGAACAGCAACCATACCGCACTTCTCACAGTGAACAATGGGAATAGGCTCGCCCCAGTAACGCTGTCTGTTGAATGCCCAGTCCTTCATCTTGTACTGAACACCCTTTTCGCCGATACCGTTCTTCTGAAGATAGTTAGCCATTGTATCGATAGCTTCACGCTTTGATGTAATGCCGTTGAGGAATTCTGAGTTTACAAGCTCACCCTCACCTGCATAAGCAGCCTCATCGATGTTACCGCCCTTGATAACCTCGATGATGTCGATGCCGAACTTCTTTGCAAAGTCATAGTCACGGTCGTCGTGTGCAGGAACAGCCATAATAGCGCCTGTACCGTAACCCATCATAACGTAGTCTGATATGTAAATCGGAATTTCCTTACCGTTTACGGGATTGATTGCTGAAAGACCGCTGATGCAAACACCTGTCTTGTCTTTTACAAGCTGTGTTCTTTCAAACTCTGTCTTCTTTGCGCATTCTTTTCTGTATGCTTCGATGTCTGCCATATTTGAGATTCTGTCAGCATACTTGTCAATCATCGGATGCTCGGGAGCCATAACCATAAAGGTTACACCGAAGAGTGTGTCGGGACGGGTTGTGTAAACCTTGAGCTTCTCGTTGTCTGAGCCCTTTACATCAAAGTCCACAAAAGCACCTGTTGACTTGCCGATCCAGTTCTGCTGCTGAAGCTTTACGTTCGGGAGATAGTCAACCTTCTCAAGTCCCTCAAGGAGCTTGTCAGCATACTCTGTGATGCGGAGATACCAAACGTCCTTTGACTTCTGAACGATATCTGAATGACAGATATCACACTTACCGCCCTGTGAGTCCTCGTTTGAAAGAACAACCTTACATGACGGGCAGTAGTTAACAAGAGTCTTGTCTCTGAAAGCAAGACCGTTTTCGAACATCTTGAGGAAGATCCACTGTGTCCACTTGTAATAGTCCTCCTGAGTTGTGTCAACAACTCTTGTCCAGTCAAAAGAGAAGCCTACTCTCTTAAGCTGGCTTGAGAACTTTTCGATATTCATATCGGTTACCTTACGGGGATGGATGCCCGTCTTGATAGCGTAGTTCTCTGTCGGCAAGCCGTAAGCGTCAAAGCCGATGGGGAACAACACGTTGTAACCCTGCATTCTTCTTTTTCTTGATACAACCTCAAGACCTGAATAGGCCTTGATGTGACCAACGTGCATACCTGCACCGCTGGGATAAGGGAACTCTACAAGAGCGTAGAACTTCGGCTTTTCTGAAAAATCTGCCGCATGGAAAACGCCGGTTTCTTCCCATTTATCCTGCCATTTTTTCTCTGTTGATTTAAAATCATAACCCATTTCAATATTCCTCCGAGTGTTAGCTTTATGCAAATTCACGGGCGGAAATATCCGCCCGTACGAATATTTTTCTTAATCAGTCCGGTGTGATGATGTCGGAAATGTCGACGTGTGCTGCATCGCCCCAGAGCCTTTCGAGGTTGTAATACTCTCGTGACTGCGGGTCAAAGATGTGAACAAGAACACAGCCGTAGTCAATCAGAATCCAGCCTGTTGCTCTGCCTTCAATATGGTCAGGTACAACGCCGAGCTTTGCCATTTCTTCATCAATCTCGTCAGCAAGTGAACGCACGTGTGTGCCTGATGTACCGCTCGCAATGATGAAATATTCCGAAACAATCGTAAGTTCCTTTGTTTCGATAAGCGAGATATCAATCGCTTTCTTGTTATCAAGAATCTTAACTATATTTCTTGCCGTTTCAAGGGATGTCATTATTTATTTCCTCCTTGCCTGTTTATTATAACCTCATTATACAGGTTGACACTGTCGGGATGAACGACACTGCCCTTTTTAACAAGGTCGGGAATACCGAACTCGAGCGCGTAAAGAATTGCACTTTCCATGCTCTCGTCGCACAGACGGCGCATATCCTCAACACCGTTATAGCCGCGCTCTGCCGATATGTAGTCTGCAAGATAAACTATTTTTTCTATAAGGGACATTCCTGCCCTGCCTGTTGTATGGTATCTGACCGCAAGGTAAAGCTCCTCGTCATCAATACCCATTACAGTTTTAAGGTAAGCTGCACCTGCAATTGCGTGCCAAAGCTTAGGGTTGGATGCTTCCGCAGGCGAAAGCTCAACGCCTGACTCGGCAATGACCTTCAGCTGCTCCTCGGGCGAGGCATTTTTCATAACATCGTGCAACAAGCCTGCCGTGAAAGCCTTGTCCGCATCGTAGCCGTACTTTTCAGCCAGATAACGTGCACTTTCTGCAACATTAAGACTGTGCTCAAAGCGTCTTGTCTCGAGCTTCGAGCCTATGAGCTCAATGATTTTTTCATCTGTCCAGCCGTTCAAAGGTACAGCTCCTTTTCTTTTATGTATGCAAGCACCTGCGAATCTACAAGTCCCTCAATCGATTCACCGTTTTTTATCCTGTTACGGATTACGGTTGAGCTGATTTCAATCGGCTCGAAATCGCACACGATGAATCTGTCTTTTTTGTCGGGGAAATGCTCATTTATATAATTCCCCAGTTCGTCCTTGTCAATTCCCCCGCTTCGCGTTACGGCGCAGATTCTGACTTTTTCCAGAATCACGTCGGGATTTTTCCACGAATGGAAGGAAAAGAGCATATCCGACCCGAGCAGAAAAATCAGCTCATCGTCGGGATATTGCTCACGCAGAAGAGTTGCCGTTTCAAACGTATAGCTCTTGCCTCCGCGGACAATTTCCATATCACTGACCTCTACCCCACTGTCACGGCTGAAAAGGATTTTTAACATATTTATCCTGTCTTCTGACGAAGTGTCAGTGTCCCTTTGCTTGTGCGGCGGGGCAGCTGTCGGTATTATTATAAGCTTGTCAAGTGAAAGCCCTGCTTTCAGCTCATCGGCATATTTTTTATGCCCTGCGTGCGGCGGGTCAAATGTTCCGCCGAAAATTCCGATACGCATTATCTGATATTAACCTTCTTGTTCATAACATAGTGCGTTGCAAAGAAGAATGCCGCACCGAAAACAAGAGAGATGATGATTGTTGTAAGATTTATGAAGGATGCACCTGCATCAAGCTGGAAATAATCTGTAACAATCTTGATTGAATCAGCAGATACAGAAAGACCAAAGTCGACATTATCGGAAATAAGTGTTGAAATGCTTTCTGCAATGTAGGGGATGCCCAATGAGAAAACGATTATCCAGAGAATATATCTCTTCTGGAAAAGTCTTGTGTTTGCAATGCTGATTGCGAAGTAAACCTCGATAGAAAGCACTGCAAAACGGATGAAGAAAGAGATAAGAGAAATAACCGTAGACGTAATAACCGTTGCAAGTGACTTTCCGCCAAGAAGAAGCGGAAGCATTGACTCGATCATAGCATAGCTTTCCTGTCCGATATAATCTTCCTTGATAACAAAGTACATAATTGCCATTGTGCCCATAAGGCATGCGAAAGCAGCGATGTACCAGATTGTAGAAACGATTACCTTTGAAGCAAGAAGCGAAACGCTCTTGACAGGAAGCGTGAAGCTGAGATAACCCTGATCACCGTAAAGTGACTTCTGGAAATTTGTAACCATAACAACTGTTGTAAGAAAGAAGTTGCAGGACGAAATAACGATAAGAACCATCATACCGAGCATCTGCGAGGTGCTGACTGCTTCGGAAGCGTCTCTGCCGATGTAATATGAACCGATGATGTAAGCCATTATAATGGCAACAACTGCATAAAGCACACCCATAAGTCTGCCTGTCGCAATGAACTCGTGCTTTAAAAGCTTAGCCAACATAGCTGAACACCTCCCTGAACAAATCTTCAACGCTCTTACCTGTTGCCGTAATTTTTTCAACATCTGTGTTGACAACAAGGTCGCCGCCCTTGACCATAAGTACACGGTCAAGAACGCGCTCGATGTCGTAGATGAGGTGTGTTGACAAAAGGATTGTGGAATTTTCCGAGTGATTTTTCATAATCGTGTCAAGGATAAATTCTCTTGAAACAAGGTCAACACCGCCAAGAGGCTCGTCGAGGATATAAAGGTCTGCCTGACGGCACATTACGAGGATGAGCTGAAGCTTTTCCTGCTGACCTTTTGACATTGTTTTGATTTTCTGCTTTAAGTCAAGGTCAAAGGTCTGTGCCATTTTAAGAGCTTTTTCCTTGTCAAAATTCTTATAGAAATCTGCCATATAGCTGATTGCGTGCTTCGGTGTCATCCACGGTGCAAGATAATTCTTTTCGGGCAGGTATGCAACAATTGCCTTTGACTCAACTCCGGGAGCCTTGCCGTTGATAAGAATATTTCCCTCATAGTCGTTGATAAGACCGACTATTGATTTAATCATCGAGGTTTTACCGCAGCCATTGGGTCCGAGAAGTCCGACGATTTTACCTGCGGGCAAATCAAACGAAACTCCGTTAAGCACCTGATGTGAGCCGTAGCTCTTTTTCAGATTTCTGACTTTTAATAAAGTCTCACTCATTTATTTTTCCTCCAAACCGAAAAATCGGGATATTAATCTTCTGCCATTCTTGCTTCCTTGATCATCTCGTCCGTTATCTTTGATTCGCCGTGCTTAACAAAGAGAAGGAAGAGTATTGCGACGGCAAACGTAACGGGGCTGTAGTAGAACAGCGACATATACGTACCCGCAAACATACGGATAAAGCCGTAGATAATCGGAGAAGCAATCTGTGCAGAGAATGTTGCCGTGTAATAATAACCTGTGAATGTTCCGACCTTTTCAACACCGCCGATGTCAAGAACAAGCGGAAGTGTGTTAACTGTGATGAACATATTTGCTGCACCGCCAAGGATAAGAACGGGGTAAATAAGAACACGAAGAATCTTTGTGATGTTTGCAACTGCATCAGAAACCGCCTTGATAGCTGTGCCGAAGGTTGCGTTTTCTGTTGCAAGAACATTGTCAGAAACAGCTATAACTGCCTTTTCAATGTCTGCGCCTGAGTTTTCAGCAAAATACTTGTCAAACTCTGCATAATACTTGTATTCATCAAGAGCCTTGCCTTCTTCCTTAGCAAGTCTGTACTCGATGAAGCCGTCAACAGTGAGAACCTCTGCCTCTGAAAGCTCTCTGCCTTCTTCCTTGGCAAGGTCACTGATCTCAGAGTTGTACTGGTTAATCTGGTCGTGAACTGCGATGTATGAATTGTTTACCTCAACATAATTCTTGATTGAGAGGTCCTGACCGCCAAGCATTACAAGGAACACTGCGAAGAACACGATGAATGCTGTAAGGAAAACAGAGATACCTGCAAGGATAGTCTTTTTTCTGCCGAACTTCTTGCCGAACTTACCTGCCGGAAGAGCTGCAACACCGGAGCATACTGCGAAGAGAAGCATAATGAATGTTGCCTCTGAGGTAATCATATGAAGAATTTCCTGAGCAAAAAGTGAGAAGAAGGTTGTGATAGCATTTGTACCGCAGAAGAGGAAGAACAAGCAGCCGAGCATAAAGAGAAGACTCTTTCTCTCGCCCTTTGAAAGTTTTTCTGCCTTGAGTGCTGCCTTGTGTGCCTTTGCAGCTTCTTTTTCTGCCCTTCTTCTTGCCTTTTCGTCAGCATACTGATTTGCTTCGCCCTTGAGCTTGATGCTCGTATCCTCTTCCTTAACAAAGAAGAGAAGAACGAGCATACCGATAATCATAACGATTGAACCGATAGCAAAAACGTACGGGAAAGAAAGTGTTTCGTTTGCCTTGATTTCTGCCTTTGTGTAGCCTGCGAAAAGAGAGCAGAGTGCAATACCGAGTGTACCTGCAACCATACCTACCGCTGAGCCGATACCGCCCATAAGGTTGATAACTGCGTTACCCTCTGAACGGAGCTGCGGGGGTGTAAGGTCGGGCATAAGTGCAACAACGGGTGCACGCCACAGTGACATTGAGAAAACAAAGAGGATAACCACGAGCATTGTAACGGGAAGTCGTGCTTCACCCTGTACATTCAGAGCCACAATCGGGATAAGTGTAAAGAGAACGGCTGATATCGGAGCACAAGCAACGATGAACGGGCGTCTCTTACCGAGCTATGAGTGGCAATTATCCGAAAGCTTGCCGAATGTCGGCTGGAAGATAACACCGAAGATGTTATCGAATGTCATAATGATACCGATGAACAAAGGAACAAGCGTAAAACCGCCGCCAAGTGAAACAGTGCTTTCGCCCTGTGCTTCAGCAAACTGACCGATCCACGGAATAGCCTTGCCGATGGCCTCACTCCAACGTGCAATCATATCGCTTTCTGAAAGAATCTTGTTAAGAATCTTTGTGATGTACGGGTCATAAACTGCCCATGCGATTGAAGTTGCAAGGAAACCAAAGCCTGTAAGTATGGTTTTCTTGTAATTCAGCTTCATTTTTTCAGCCATAAAAACAATCCTTTCAATACAATTTGCGGTAAATCGCAATTGAAAACTTTTCTAACCACCGTACAACGGAAACGCACCTTGTCTTTTACAACGCACAAAATCCCATTTAATCGATAGTTACTTTGTATTATACCACTTTTGTCAGCGTTTGCAAATGCTTTTGCTGTTATTTTTATCAATTTATTGAAAATATTTCGGATTGTGCAAGCAAGATAATAATTGCATTTGTTTTTTGACGTTATATAAAACAAATTAAAACAATCTGTAAACAAAAAGAAAAAAGCCGTTGGGGTTCCCCCCAACGGCCAAAAATGTTTAGTTTTTAATTAGAGCACTTCTGAGCCTGCAAAATCAAAGCTTGCAAACACACCGTTGCTTCTGTCATAGATAGTCCATGTCTCGCAAAGACCTACCATTGAAAGAACACTGTTGTTGCCGAGACCGATCTGGAGGATGCCGTAAATTTCAGCATAACCGGAGATCGAGATCTCGCCTTCAACGTCCATACCTGCTGCTACTTCAGCAAGGTAGTCAACGGGAACTGCATATGTTGACTGGATAACGTTGCCGTTAGCATCAACAAACTTAGCGTGTGCCTCAACATAAGCACCGATACCGCCCCAAACTTCAACGTCGATTACTGTGTAACCGAAGAGACCAAGGCCAAGACCAAGACCAAGCTTGAGCTCGAAGTTACCATAGATATCAACATTACGGTCAATAACGTTAACATCGTCAACCTTGCTTACCTTGTTGTTGATAACTGAAATGCCGTGGAATTCTTCTGATACAACTGTAATTGTCATTCTGCCGTTAACATTGATGTTAAGCATAATGTCAAAGTTGATTGTGAGAGGAGTTGTGCCAAGAGGAACAACAACTGTGAAGAGCTTGATAGCTGATGTGTCAAACTCGCTGAGGAGATACTTGTTAACAAACTCCTCGAACTTGTTCTTACCTTCAAGCTTCTGGCCTGTTGTCTCAACTAACTCGCCGAACTCTTCATAATAAGAACCTGCAAGTGTTGTTGTGTCAACGAGGTCATACTCTGCGTTGAGGTAAGCTTCGTTGATGTTGAGCTGCTTGATGTTCATGTCAGCCTTAGCATCAACCTTAAGGTTTGTAAGAGAGTAATCCTTCTTAAGTGTAACACCGTCAACGATTGATGTTGCAACGCTGAAGTCAAGACCTGTCTTTGTAACCTTAGCGTCGATGTCGAAATCGCCGATTGAGAAGCTGATGTTACCGATTGTAACAAGGATACCGTGGATGATGTTGTCGATCTGCTCCTTTGAGAGACCTTCTGTGTCGAAGTAACCATTGCTGATAACTTCGCCGTTACCGTCGAGGATCATAGCTGTACCGAAGTTAACATCTGTTGAACCTTCGTAGTCGATCTTCTCGATAACGTCGTCGATAGCAACTTCTGAGTTTGTAACGATCTTCTGACCGTCAACAACCTCTACAGACTCTGCCTTGTAAGCAGCACCTGTAACGATAGCGTCTGACTGCTCGAGAACGTAGATGTCGCCCTCTTCGATGTCTGAAGCAGCGTCGAGAACGATAGCCTCGTCTGTTACTTCGTAATCTTCTACTGTCTTAACGCCTTCTACGAGGTCAAGGTCCTCAAAAACGTCGCCGGGGATGAAGCGAAGACCTGCAGCAACTGCAATTGCAGCTGTGATGTCGTTTACTGACATAGCAGCAGTGCTTACTGTACCGTCTTCTTCAACGGGGATGATGCCATTAACAACAGCTGTGGAAACCTTTGCAATGTTTCTGAAATCGTCTGCGTTAGCAATTTCTGCTGTTTCGTCGATCTCAACGCCTGCAGCGTTTACAAGAACAGTTGCAACGAATTCTGTGTCAACAGGCTTGAAAACATCGATGAAGATATAGTCAACGAGAACGTCATATTCTGCAGCTGCAGCAACAGCTTCATAATACTCGTCGCCAGGCTTAACACCGAAGTAGATTTCGTCAGTGTCCTGAACCTGATAACCGAATGCTTCACCCACGTGTGCCAAGAACTCGCCTGTTTCCATTGTCTCTGTACCCGGCCATACGAAGCCCGGGAAGATGCTTGTCATAATGGTCATGATGATTGACAAGATGAATGAAATGATCTTAGTGGCCATAACAATTCCTCCTAATAAAATATTTGAGGGTCACATTTCCTTTTGTTCTGAAAGTGGTATAACGTTAGTACCGCTTTGGAATAAAGCAAACCGTAGAATGCACCAAACGGAAACACTTTCCTCGATTGCAATTATAATATAATTACTCGAAAAATTCAATAAAAATTCAACAAATTTAATTAATTTTGGTAAAATTTAACGTTTTGCACAACATATTGTGCCTGAAGTGTCGGATAAACCGACTGTGTTTGTGCAACTTGACAAAAAACAGGAAAAGTATAGTGAATACAAGAATGAATAATTCGTTTTGTTATAATTTTGTCAAAAAAATCCGTGTGTTCCATTACCATAATAACAAAAAACGGCAGCCGTGTTACCGACTGCCGAATTTGTATTGTTTAAGGAATTATTCCTCTGTGCCGTAAAGCTTTGCGAGTCTCTCAAGGTGAGCATAACGATCCTTAGCGTCTGCTTCAGCCTTTGCGAAGAGAGCTTCTGCTCTTTCGGGGAAGGAACGTGTAAGAGATGCATAACGAGCCTCGTTGAGGAGGAATGCACGGTAGCCCTCTGTTGCCGGTGCCTTTGAATCCATTGAGAACGGATTCTTGCCCTCAGCCTTGAGTGCCGGGTTGTAGCGGAACATATTCCAGTAACCGCAGTCAACAGCCTTCTTCATTTCTGCCTGGCAGTTAACCATACCACCCTTGATTGAGTGCATTTCACAAGGAGCGTAACCGATGATGATTGACGGTCCCGGATATGCTTCTGCTTCCATGATTGCCTTGAGTGTCTGGTTCATATCAGCACCCATAGCGATCTGTGCAACGTAAACGTAACCGTATGACATTGCGATTTCTGCAAGGCTCTTCTTAGCGATTGCCTTACCTGCTGCTGCGAACTGTGCAACCTGACCTACCTGTGAAGCCTTTGATGCCTGTCCGCCTGTATTTGAGTAAACCTCTGTATCGAATACCATGATGTTTACATCCTCACCTGATGCGAGAACGTGGTCAACACCGCCGAAGCCGATGTCGTATGCCCAACCGTCGCCGCCGAAGATCCAAACTGACTTCTTTGAGAGGTATTCCTTCTGTGCAAGGATTTCCTTAGATGCGTCACAGCCGCACTTCTCAAGCTCTGCTACGAGAGCTTCTGTTGCAGCGCCGTTCTTTGCACCGTCAGAAACTGTTGCAAGGTAGCCTTCGCGAGCTGCCTTGAGCTCTGCTGTTGCCTTGTCGCACTCTGCAGCAGCCTTAACCTTTTCGATGAGGCTGTTACGGATAGCGTTCTGGCCGAGGAACATACCAAAGCCGTGCTCTGCGTTGTCCTCGAAGAGTGAGTTAGCCCAAGCAGGACCGTGGCCGTTCTTGTCTGTTGTGTACGGTGATGTAGCTGCCGGACCGCCCCAGATTGATGAACAACCTGTTGCGTTGGAGATGTACATTCTGTCACCGAAGAGCTGTGTGATGAGACGAGCATAAGCTGTTTCAGCACAGCCTGCGCAAGAGCCTGAGAACTCAAGCAACGGCTTCTTATACTGGCTGGAGATAACTGTCATCTTCTCTGTTGTCTCCGGCTTCTCTGTAACATTAGCTACACAGTAGTCAAATGCTGCCTGCTGTGCATCCTGGCTCTCACGAGATACCATAACGAGTGAATTTGTCGGACAAACGCCTACGCAGACGCCGCAACCCATACAATCCATCGGTGATACTGCAAGAGTATAAGTGTAGTTTGTCTTTACGATCGGCTTCGGTGCCTTCTTCAATACGTCAGGAGCAGCTGCAACCTCTTCCTCTGTAAGAGCGAAGGGTCTGATTGTAGCGTGCGGACAAACATAAGCACACTTGTTACACTTTGCACAAGTTTCTGCATTCCACTCGGGAACCATAACTGCAACGCCGCGCTTCTCGTATGCTGATGCACCCTGCTCGAATGTACCGTCAGCGTGATCCATAAAGTCTGAAACTGAAAGGCTGTAACCGTCCATACGGCCAACAGGCTTCATGATGCCGTCAACCATCTTTGTGAGCTTTGCAGGACCTTCTGTCTTTGTTTCAACAGCAACATCAGAAGCATCTGCCCACTCTGCGGGAACTTCGATTTCTACAAAAGCGGAAACACCTGCATCGATAGCATCCCAGTTGCACTTAACAACATCGTCACCCTTCTTAGCGTATGACTTCTTAGCAGCTGCCTTCATGTAGTCAACAGCTTCCTCGATAGGCATAACCTTTGCAAGAGCAAAGAATGCAGCCTGAAGGATTGTGTTTGTTCTCTTACCCATACCAACCTTCTGAGCAAGGTCGATAGCATTAACTGTGTAGAGCTTGATGTTGTTCTTTGCGATGTACTGCTTTGTTTCAGCATTCATCTTCTCTGCAAGCTCTTCCTTGTCCCACTGGCAGTTGATAAGGAATACGCCGCCCGGCTTAACGTCGTTAACCATCTTGAAGCCCTTCTCGATGTATGAGGGGTTATGACAAGCAACGAAGTCTGCCTTGTTTACATAGTAGGGGCTCTTGATGGGTTTGTCACCGAAACGAAGGTGAGAAACCGTGATACCGCCTGTCTTCTTTGAGTCATACTGGAAGTATGCCTGTACGAACTTATCAGTGTGGTCACCGATAATCTTGATTGAGTTCTTGTTAGCACCAACTGTACCGTCACCGCCGAGGCCCCAGAACTTACACTCGATTGTGCCTTCTGCTGCTGTGTTCGGAGCTTCCTTCTCTTCAAGTGAGAGGTAAGTAACGTCGTCGTTGATACCGATTGTGAAGTGTGCCTTCGGAGCATCCTTTGCGAGCTCCTCGTATACTGCGAAGATGCTTGCCGGAGGAGTATCCTTTGAACCGAGACCGTAACGGCCGCCGATTACCCGGATGCCTGACTTACCTGCTGCTGCAAGAGCTGCGATAACGTCGAGGTAGAGAGGCTCACCGATTGAGCCGGGCTCCTTTGTTCTGTCAAGAACAGCGAGCTTCTTACATGATGCGGGAACAGCCTCTGCAAACTTCTCTACTGAGAAAGGTCTGTAAAGACGAACCTTGATAAGACCAACCTTCTCACCCTTAGCAAGGAGGTAGTCGATAACTTCTTCTGCAACGTCACAGATTGAACCCATAGCAACGATTACGTTCTCTGCGTCCTCTGCACCGTAGTAGTTGAAGAGCTTATAGTCTGTGCCAAGCTTTGCGTTAACCTTGTCCATGTACTTCTCAGCAATTGCGGGAACTGCATCATAGTACTTGTTACAAGCCTCACGGTGCTGGAAGAAGATGTCGTCGTTCTCGTGAGAACCGCGCATTACGGGATGCTCGGGGTTAAGTGCACGTGCACGGAATGCATTAACAGCATCCATATCGCACATTTCCTTAAGATCCTCATAGTCCCAGATTTCAATCTTCTGAAGCTCGTGAGATGTACGGAAACCATCGAAGAAGTTGATGAACGGAACACGGCTTTCGATAGCTGTGAGGTGAGCGACTGCACCAAGGTCCATAACTTCCTGTGTGTTTGTTTCAGCAAGCATTGCGAAACCTGTCTGACGACAAGCGTAAACGTCTGAATGATCGCCGAAGATATTAAGAGCATGAGAAGCTACACAACGAGCAGATACATGGAATACGCTGGGAAGCAATTCACCTGCGATTTTGTACATGTTCGGGATCATAAGAAGAAGACCCTGTGAAGCTGTGTAAGTTGTTGTCATAGCACCTGCTGCGAGTGAGCCGTGCACTGTACCTGCAGCACCAGCCTCTGACTGCATTTCTGCAACCTTAACTGTTGTGCCGAAGATGTTCTTTCTGCCCTGAGCTGACCACTGATCAACATAGTCTGCCATGGGGCTGGACGGAGTGATAGGATAGATACCTGCAACTTCTGTAAACGCATAAGATACGTGAGCAGCAGCGGTATTACCGTCCATGGTTTGTTTCATTCTTGCCATTGGTTTTTCCTCCCTAAATTTATTGATAAATTCAGTAATCTTAGTTTACCACCGTAAATGATAACACTTTTATCTCAAGATGTAAACCTCTAAACACGAAAAAATTTTGTCAAATCTGGTTTTTTATTCAGACTGTTTTTTGTATAAGTTGTTAAATTTTTATCATTTTCAGATTTTGCAGCTTTTCTGTTGTTTTTTGTCAAAGTCTGTTTTATAATATAATTTGCGGCAGATTATTATTTCTGTTAGTATTGTGAAAGGTGAATAAAAATGGCAAAAGGAATAAACAGCTTAGAAGATCTGGCAGATATCGAGCTTGAAGAAGAGGAAGATGCAGAAGACTTACCGCAGATATCTGACAAATCCATTTACAGACGCCACTCAAAAAGCATCGCTCTGACAATCGGATTTTTATTGGGCATTACCGATGATGCTATTATGATGCGTCTTGAAAACCCGGAAGAATATATTCCCATAAAAGAAACAATGGAAAAAGACAGCGACGCCGTGGCTATACGGCATCTTAACAATATCCGGTCAAACCTTATGCTTCACTTCAAAGATGTAAGCAGAAATTTGCATAACATAGGCATAGACTTTATCCCGGTCTACGAAATGGAGGAATTTAAAGAGGATTTCAAAGCATTAAACAGAATGTCAATTTATATATCCACCGGAAGGCCGGACATAAATGAATATATCAAAAACATAAACTTTGAAATTTCAAAACGAATCGACAAAATGGAAAAATACTTCCCGGATTGGGTAAGATTCAAGCATATCCGTAATATGTTTATGATGCCCAAGCAAATTCCGGAAGAAAGAAAAAAATTCCAGGTTCACAAAAGTTTTTATCCGTTCCAGCGATATTTTTACTGGAAGCATCCGTTTGATGTGGGATATCTCCTTACAACAGATGCGGATGTGTTGACCATTGCATACGGTAACGGCAACGAGATTTTTACAGACCACGACAGAGTTTCCGATGCAAGCGACCTTGTTAAGAATAACGTAAATGAATTTATAAATTCAGCGACAAAAATTCAGGTTTTCATTGACGGTGAAAACGCTGACCCGTACAGATTCGCTTCTGCGATTGACGGTCTGAATGACGACGAGGTCAAGAAAATCAATAAAATCGTAATTTATTATGACAGCGAATATACCACAAAGGCGTGGACCATGCTCAAGCATTTCACCTTCGGTGTAGAGGTTGAGGCAATTCCCGTTGAGCGTATACGCGAGGACAAATCTCTTGTTGACCACCGTCTGGTTATGGGCGTTTCAAGGGCACTTTACAGAGACAATGTCGACTCAATCATCCTCGTTTCCAGTGACTCTGATTTCTGGTCGGTAATAGATGCATCCGAGGATTCGATAAGATATCTTGTTATGGTTGAAAGCGAAAAGTGCGGCCACGAATTCAAGTCGCTCCTTCGTGATAAGGAGATTTTCTATTGCTATCTTGATAATTTTATGACTCCTGATGACGACAGCTTCTTTGCACTTGTTTTCAAGTCAGAGCTTAAAAAGCTGCTGAAGGAGCAGCTGCAGCTCGGCAGTGCAACAAAGCTTTTTACTGAGGCGCTTACCGCCTGCAGAGCAAATGTATCTACCGCTGAGGAAGATATGCTGTTTGAAAAATATATGAAAACGCTTTCCCTCGGGGTTGACAAGGAAGGTAACTTTTTTGTTGAGATAGCAGATTGATTGCCCGAAAATCACAAAACATAAATTGAATCTTATGTTCATCGCAGACATAAAATACTGTCTGCGATGTTTTTATCTGTGTTTGTGTGTTCTGCGGACAAAATCAATCGCTCTTTTCCCTTGACACCGCAACACTTTTGTGTTATCTTTATTTATAATGTAATAATAAATGGCGTTGACGAAGACAGTAAGCCTTGCGTGAAGTTGAAGCGAATCGGGGACGGTGTGAGCCCGGTATGATGTACGCATTGACGAAAATCACTTCCGAGCTTCGGGCTGAAAGCAGTAAGCCTTGACGGTTTTCCCCCGTTACAGGGAACGCATATTGTTGTATGTTGAATAGGTGGTTACGAGTTTTGTCTCGTCCTGTTTCACACGGGACGGGATTTTTTATTTTGCAACTAAATCTTCCTAAATTTTAAAGGAGTGTATCGAATGTATAAGAAAGTTCCCGCGAACATGAACTTTGTCGAGCGTGAAAAGTCAATCGAAAAGTTCTGGGCAGACAACAAAATTTTTGAAAAGACCTGTGAAAAACAGGGACCGTCTTATGTTTTCTATGACGGTCCGCCGACTGCTAACGGCAAGCCTCATATCGGTCACGTTCTTACACGTGTTATCAAGGATATGATTCCCCGTTACCGCACAATGAAGGGCTATCAGGTACCCCGTAAGGCAGGCTGGGATACTCACGGTCTTCCCGTTGAGCTTGAGGTTGAAAAGATGCTCGGTCTTGACGGTAAAGAGCAGATCGAAAAGTACGGTCTTGAGCCGTTCATCGAGAAGTGTAAGGAAAGCGTATGGAAGTATAAGGGAATGTGGGAGGATTTCTCCTTCACAGTCGGCTTCTGGGCTGATATGAACGACCCATATGTAACATACCACAATTCATTCATCGAGTCTGAGTGGTGGGCACTCAAGCAGATTTACGACAAGGGCCTTATCTACAAGGGCTTCAAAATCGTTCCCTACTGTCCCCGCTGCGGCACTCCCCTTTCTTCTCACGAGGTTGCACAGGGCTATAAGAACGTTAAAGAGCGTTCAGCAATTGTCCGCTTCAAGGTTGTCGGTGAAGACGCTTACTTCCTTGCATGGACAACAACTCCGTGGACACTTCCGTCAAACGTTGCACTTTGCGTAAACCCGAATGACGAGTATGCAAAGGTAAAGGCAGCAGACGGCTACACATACTATATGGCAGTTGAGCTTCTTGACAAGGTTCTCGGCTCACTTGCAACAGAGGATGCTCCCGCTTACGAAATCCTTGAAAAGTATGTCGGCACAGACCTTGAAAGAAAAGAATACGAGCCCCTCTTTGCATGTGCAGGTGAAGTTGCTCAGAAGCAGAAGAAAAAGGGCTTCTTTGTAACCTGCGATAATTACGTTACAATGTCAGACGGTACAGGTATCGTTCACATTGCTCCCGCATTCGGTGAGGACGACTCCAAGGTCGGCAGAAAGTATGACCTTCCGTTCGTTCAGTTTGTTGACGGCGCAGGTCATATGACAGACAACACACCCTTCGGCGGTCTTTTTGTAAAGGATGCGGATATGCCTATTCTTCAGGATCTTGAGGACAGAAAGCTTCTCTTCTCTGCTCCGAAGTTTGAGCACGACTATCCGTTCTGCTGGCGTTGTGACACTCCGCTTATCTATTACGCAAGAGAGTCCTGGTTCATCGAGATGACCAAGGTTAAGGATAACCTTATCAAGAATAACAACACAATCAACTGGATTCCCGAAAGCATCGGTAAGGGCCGCTTCGGCGACTGGCTCCTGAATGTTCAGGACTGGGGCATCAGCCGTAACCGCTATTGGGGTACTCCGCTTAATATCTGGGAATGCGAATGCGGTCACAGACATTCAATCGGCAGCATTGAAGAGCTCAAGAGCATGTCCGACAACTGTCCTGACGAGATCGAGCTTCACCGTCCGTATATCGACGCAGTTACAATCAAGTGTCCCGAGTGCGGCGGTCAGATGAAGCGTGTTCCCGAGGTTATTGACTGCTGGTTTGACTCAGGTGCAATGCCCTTTGCACAGCACCACTATCCGTTTGAAAACAAGGAGCTCTTCGAGTCACAGTTCCCCGCAGACTTCATCTCTGAGGCTGTTGACCAGACAAGAGGCTGGTTCTATTCACTTCTTGCTATTTCAACCCTTATCTTTGACAAGGCTCCGTTCAAGAATGTTATCGTTCTCGGTCACGTTCAGGACGAAAACGGCCAGAAGATGAGTAAGTCAAAGGGCAACGCTGTTGACCCGTTCGACGCACTTGAAACCTACGGTGCAGACGCTATCCGTTGGTACTTCTACACCAACTCCGCTCCGTGGCTCCCGAACCGTTTCCACGGCAAGGCAGTTACAGAGGGTCAGCGTAAGTTTATGGGTACGCTCTGGAACACATATGCGTTCTATGTTCTCTATGCTGATATTGACAAGTTCGACCCGACAAAGTATGAGCTTAACTACGAAAGCCTTTCCGTAATGGACAAGTGGCTTCTTTCAAAGCTCAACACAATGGTCGGTGTTGTTGACAACAACCTCGAAAACTACAAGATCCCCGAAGCTTGTAAGGCACTTCAGGAATTTGTTGACGAGATGAGTAACTGGTACGTCCGCCGTTGCCGTGAGCGTTACTGGAAGCAGGAGCTTGACGAGGATAAGATCAACGCTTACCTCACACTTTATAACGCTCTTGTTACGGTTGCAAAGACAGCCGCTCCGATGATTCCGTTTATGGCTGAGGACATTTACCAGAATCTTGTATGCTCAGTAGACACAGCTGCTCCCGAAAGCATCCACCTTTGCTCATTCCCCGAAGTCAATAAGGACTTTGTTGATGCAGAGCTCGAGAAGAATATGGACATCGTTCTTAATATCGTCGGTCTCGGCCGTACAGCACGTAACGGCGCTAACATCAAGAACCGTCAGCCTCTCGGCTCAATGCTCGTAAATGCAGGTGCAGGCGTCAAGCTTGACGGCTACTTTGCAGACATCATCAAGGAAGAGCTCAACGTTAAGGAAATCACATTTGTTGATGAAGCAGACGAGCTTATGAGCTACAACTTCAAGCCGCAGCTCAAGACACTCGGACCGAAGTACGGTAAGCAGCTCGGCGAAATCCGTAATCTTCTTGCAGAGCTTGACGGCACTGCAGCAAAGAAGGAGCTCGACGCAAACGGATGCATCAAGCTTAACATAAGCATCGGTGAAATCGAGCTTACCGCAGACGATCTTCTTATCGAAGCAATCCAGAAGAGCGGTCTGTTCTCAGTTTCAGACTTCGGCGTAACCGTTGCAATTGACACAGAGCTTACACCTGAGCTTATCGAAGAGGGCTTTGTGCGTGAGATCATCAGCAAGATCCAGACAATGCGTAAGGACGCTGACTTCAACGTAACAGACCATATCATCATTTCTGTTGCAGGTAACGACAAGATTGCTGAACTCATCACAAAGAATGAGGAAATGATCTTCACAACAGTTGTAGCAGATAAGATTGTAACAGGCGAAGCACTCGGCCACACAGCAGAATGGAACATCAACGGTGAGAAGGTAACTCTCGGCGTTAAGGTTGCAGAATAATTGAACAGTAAAAGCCTCCGACTTAACTGTCGGAGGCTTAATTTTTTGTATTCAGTTCTGTGAATTAATCTGTGCCCATACTCTGATATTTTCTGACTTTACAATTTCTCTGATTCTCAAAAACCCGCTGTCTGCAAAATCATTGTCCGTGTAGGTCACGTTTGAACAGAACTCACCGAACTCTGTCCTGCCCTGCTGCATATTGCTGTCGAAGAATTCGCCCGCCTGAATTGTGTTGTCACGGAAAGCAAGGCCGTTGACATTGTTCGTTCTGAGAAGTGTTGACGGGATATCCGTAAAGGTGTTTGAAATAATTTCAATATTAGTAAAGACTGCAGTTTCCGCACTCTTACCCGCTACATTCGTGCCGATTTCAATTACCGAGCCCCAATCGCTGTAATTGCATTTTTCAAAGGAATTGTTGCGTATAACAAGATTGTCAACACCCGTTCCCTCCTGCCACAGTGTGGGTTCAATATCCATAACAACCTTTATCGCCTGTGCCATCGTTTTATAAAAACGGTTGTTTTCGCAAAGTCCGTTTGAAGACTGAAGCAACAGGCCTCTTGCTCTGTTTTCGTGGAAATAGTTGTTTCTGATAACATAATTGCTGCTGTCACATTCCATGCTGTAAGCAGTAAAGCCTTCCGTAACACCTTCGGGCAGAGCTTCAACCACAACCTCCTGTATTATTCCCTCAAGCGGTCTGACAGAAATAATTTTTGCCGTCAGATCCGTGTTTTCGAATTTAGTGTTTTTGAACGCAAGCACATCGCCCACACTCAATCGCATAGCAGAAGCAATAAGTGTAAGAGTGTTGCCGTTGACTGACGAAACATAACCGAGGCCGTCGTGAACATTGATTGCATCGTCACCCATTCCGCTTATATCGCAGCCCGAAACATTGAAGCAGCCGTCCGTATTTACAATATGGATAGCATCTGCCGTAAGCGAAACGCACCGCTTGTCTTTATCCTCGGGATTGACACCGATAAAGCTGTTGATAATCTGGAAGTGTGAGCAATTACCCTCGCAGATATAAGCCATACCTGAGCTGCCGTAAATATTCACATCATCAAAGGTTGTGTTTTTGCTGTAATCCCTGATATTGAAAACCGTTCCGTCATAGACATAGTGTCTGAGAATGTACACCTCTCCGTCTTCGAAGCTATCGAGGCAACCGCTGTGTGTTACACGCAGGGTATTATCGGAAATCTTTTCAACACCCTTGATTGCCGCCGTATCCTGATAAAGATAATTCTCCTTGCTTGAGTATTTTGTTCCGAAGGTGTATGTCTCGGGATCGCATTGAGTGATTGCCCTCATGCGGAGGCTTTCGTCACAATACTCCGCATTCTTAAATACAAGCTCCAGTGTATGTGTGTCTGTATTGCTGTTCTGAACAGTCACAACCGATGCCAGCGGACTTTCTGCCCAGTTCCAATCAAAGTTAAGATTCCGAATTTCAACACAGTCGCTGTTTCTTATAAAAAACTTATATCCCGTTGAAGAAAAAATGAAAGTTGCATCGTTTCCCTCAATGAGAAGGTCAGTGCAGTTGTTTGCATCAAGACCTTTTTCACTTCTGAAATAATATGTGCCGTTATCAATTACAAGCTTTGTCTGCGGATACAGTGCGCAATAGTCAAGCGCAGCCTGAAAAGCATCAAAATTATCCTCATTGCTTTCAGAAAGACCGAAGACTGAAGCGTTCACTTCGTTGAGCTTGTCGCCGTCGGGACGCTGAATGTAAAAGCGTGTCTCCCCTACACCGTTTATCTCGTCTGCAGTTCTGTACTCGCTTAAGCCTTCAAGTGTTTCAACCAGCATACGCGGACTCTCAGGCATTGCAGGTGCCGACATAAACAGCACCAATATTGACGCAATGATCGAAGCTATTCTAAGAAACATAAAAATCTTCCTTTCAGATAAGCTTTAACAAAAAGATTATAGCATATTTTAATTATAAAATACAACATTCTGTCATTCAGAACACCCTGATCAGCACGGCGTAAGCTCTTGACAACAAACGGCTTCTATGATATTTTTCTTATATAACATAATTTGTCAGGAGGAAAAATTATGAAGAAAAAAGCATTATCATTGGCACTTGCACTCGTGATGGTTTTCTCGTTTACCGTCACTCCTGTTTCTGCAATCGACTTTGAATCATCTTCAGATCCGGTTACAAAAACACTTGCAAGAGTTATCGGCACAGTTTTTGAAGACCTCGTCAGCGTTCTTAACATTTTCCTCAGAGAAAACGATAAGTTCGTAGACGAAGAAGAATATGTATACGACAACTTCTATGAAGGCACGGCAGATTTTATCGACGAGGCAAAAGCAGGCGCAAAATGGTCTCTCGGTCAGAGCAGCGCAAGTCTTGTGCCTGAGAATTACGAGGACTATGACCTCTTCCTCGGCGGTTTTATCAGTGAGCAGAACTTCTTCACAAACGACGTTCGCGAAGTGCTTGACGATATGAAGGTTCGTGTTATCGCTCTCAATGACGGTTCAGGCAGAGGCACTGCAGTTTTTGCAACAATCGACTCAATCGGTGTTTCAAACGGTGACATCAGACACATCCGCGGTCTGCTTAAGGATTTTGCCGCTGAAAACAACCTTAATTCTATCAACCTTTTTGCAACTCACACTCATTCAGGTATTGATACACAGGGTCTGTGGACAGACATTTTCAGAAAATGGCCCAAGAATATTTTCAGCGCATTCACAGGCATTATTGAAACAGAGCAGGGCACTGACCCCGAATATATGGAATTCTTCTACGGCAAGGTTTGCGATGCTATCACCGAGGCTGTTGAGTCAATGGAAGAAGGCACAATGACTTTCGCAAGAAAAGACATCGGTGCAAGATATTTCAGCAACAAGAACAGACCCTCGGCATCATCTATGGATACTGAGCTCAAGCGTTTTGTTTTCACACCCGACGATGCTTCGGTTACACCGACAATCATCCTTAATATGTCCGCACACCCCGACGTTGTAGGTCTTGCTACGGAAGATGATCCCACAAAGGGTCACGGTGTTTCAGGTGACTATATCTACTACATCGGCGAAACAATCAACAATGCAGGCTACAACTTTATGTTCTTCAACGGCTCAATCGCAGGCATCTACATCGGCAGAATCAGCGCACCTGCAGAAAAGCGTGTTGATATCGCAGCAAACTACGGCCGTGAAATCGGCAAAATAGTTCTCGGTATGACAATGAGCAAAAACGAAATTCTTGCTGACGATTACCTTATGAGCCTCAATTGGAAAGCTGAAGATATCGAAGGCTACCATTACACACCGTGGTACGAGGATTGGGTTCCCGCTGAGGAAACTAAGGTTGATCCTATCCTTAACATCAAAATCGCACAGGTTGAGGTTCACGTTACCAATCCCGTTATCAAGGCTGCAGGTAAGCTCGGCGTTGTTAACTACCTTATCAAGAAATCAGACCGCAACTACTATGTAACAACAGAGATCGGCTATATGGAAATCGGTAAGGATGTCAAGGTTGCATTCGTACCCGGTGAAATCTGTACAGACCTTATCTACGGCGGCAATCAGCTTACAGCCGAAGGCTCTGTAAAAAATGAAGCATACGAAGGCAAGACACTTTGCGAAATTTTCGGCGATGATGTTATAATCTTCGGCCTTGCAAACGATGCTGTCGGATACATCGTTCCCGAGAACGACTACTGTATGGCACTTGCATTCGGTCATTATCAGGAGCTTCTTTCACTCGGTGAAAAGGAAGCAACCGTAATGTTTGACGCATACGAAAAGCTTCTTGAAGAATAAAAGAAGCCTTCAGACAAATTAACCCTTGATCTATACAGAAAACGCACTTGCAAATGCAAGTGCGTTTTGTTTTGTCAGCCAACCGTATATCCTGTAACTTCAATCGTAGGTGCACTGCACACGCCTTGTGTGCAGTCACTCTGTGGTGAAGGCACCCTCACGGTCCTCCAGACCTTCAACCTCGCGGATAGGTGAACACAATCAAAACGAGATTGTGTTCCCCTTTATTAAGAATACCTGCAACATCAAAAGAATAGGATATAAACATATTGTCAACGGAGCCGACAAGAGTATTGTTGAGATAAATGTCTGCATCAAAGCATTCGCCCTGCCAGCAACCGTTAAGACTCAAAAATTCCATTAATATCCCTCTCTGAGCATTTATGTAACACAATGATATCCGTTTGATTCAGCACATTATTCTTTTACTTTTTCTTTTTAAACACGGAAGTGACCTTGTGAACAGTTTTGTAGACAGGTACCTCCAGCACTTTTTCCGCTTCCTTTAACTGTTTGCGTATTTCAATGGACTGCGGACAATGCTTCTCACACTTTCCGCACCCGATACATTCCGATGCAGGTGCATATTTGGCTGTGCATTTCACATAATCCCTGATGCCCGAAAAGCTGCCGTCCGAATAATAACGGTTGTATGCAGAAAAGGTTCCGCTGATATTGATATTCTGCGGACAGGGCATACAGTATTCGCAGCCTGTACAGCCAACCTTCATCTTTGAGTTGATAGCACCGACAACCTGTCTGAGCATACCTTCATCCTCTGCAGTTAACTCGCCGATTTGTGTCTCGGATGCCGTTCTGATATTGTCCGCTACCATCTCGTCAGAATTCATACCCGAAAGCACAACCGTAACCTCAGGTTGATTCCACAGCCAACGGAAAGCCCACTGTGCGGGAGTGTGCTGAACAGGATGGGCACTGAAAATATCCTTTACCTCCTGCGGAAGATTGTTTACAAGTCTGCCTCCGCGAAGCGGCTCCATAATCATAACGGGTATTCCCTTTTCGTGAGCGTGATTCAGCCCCTTGCGGCCTGCCTGAGTGTGCTCATCCATATAGTTGTACTGAATAAGGCACATATCCCAGTCATAAGCATCTATAATCTTGCAGAACATATCCGATTTACCGTGGTACGAAAAGCCCACCTGACGGATAGCTCCGCTTGCTTTTTTGTCTTTAATCCACTTTTCAATACCGATACTCTTAAGTCTTTCCCACACCTTGATGTCCGCCATCATATGCATCAGATAAAAATCAATATGATCTGTGCGGAGCCGCTTTAGCTGCTCGTTAAAAAGTTTGTCGAGAATCTCAGTGCTTCGCATCAGCTGAGGCGGAAGCTTTGTTGCAATGTACACCTTATCGCGGATATTGTTTTTTTCAAAAATCTCGCCTATTGCCGCTTCACTGCCCGGATATATAAATGCCGTGTCAAAATAATTTACACCATTCCTGTAAGCGTTCATAATCTGACGTTCTGCATCCGCCATATTGATTCTGCCCATTTTCTTTTTAAAACGCATACAGCCGAAGCCAAGAACAGACAAGCTGTTGCCGTATTTATCCTCACGGTATTTCATAATATCACCCTCAAAAGCTAAAATATTATTTTAGGATTTACATAAGACCGAATTACATCAATAAACAACATATATCGGCGAGTTTCCGACGGTCATTCTTCTGCCTATTTCAATTTCGTTACCGTACATATCGTATGCCTTATAATCACCTTCGGGTGCAGCAATTCTGCTTTTTTCACCAAGGCTGTAATACACTTCAATTTTCCTTGAGTTTGCGGAGTATGCGTCAATTATAAGATTTTTTTCATTTGAAATGTTTTCGATAAAATCCGCATTGCCTAAAAAACGGATAACTGTTGCATAAGCAATCACGTCTGCGTGACAACAAGCTGCTTTTCAGGGAATAATCCAACAAAAAACATATCAATCGCAAATACTATTGATAATATAAATGAAACAATCCTGACCAAAGTTTTCTCCTTGGTTACTTATAATATAATGATTATATCAAGTCCGTTGTTAGAATTCAAGTTCTTTGCGCACCACTGATATCTACTATTGATCAGCGACAACATATGCATATCCGTATTGCTCATCCACCCACAAGCAACAAGAATCTGTCCCTGTGTGAGAAATTCCTATAGCCTGTGTCTTCAGTTATAATATGTTAGATAAAAAGAAATTTAATAAAAAAGAAAAACCTGAAGCCGTAAAGCTTCAGGTAGAGAAAAAGGATGACAGATTTCTCTGCCATCCTTAAAAGTTTTATATCATCTTTCCCCTTAAAATAATCAGTACCATATCCAACCGAACAGGACAATAACAATAATCCACTGCCACCAGGAATACGAAACATTAACTTCGCAGGTATCGGTTACCACATTTCCGTGTTCATCGGTAACTGTACAAGTAATTGTTGCACTACCTGTATCATTTGTTGTAATTTTACCGTTTGCATCAACTGAAGCAACACTCGTATTTGAAGATGAGTAAGCAACTGTATACCTTGCACCTGAATCCGCTGAAATCTGAGGAACTAAAGTTCCACTTGACTTGTACGTCAAATTTAAACTTTCCTCTACATTCACTGAATTGACTTTTTTAGGTGCTGATTTAATTACAAAATTAGACTCTTTCTCTTTAATTCCCTCATCGTTCAAGGAAGCCAGCTTAAGTACACCTACAGCATCTTTTATCTTGTCACCAAAAGTATATGATTCGTCAAGATACTCAAACTCAGCGTTTTCTACTAAAGGTATAATCTCAACTTCTGTCATTGTGTCGGGAATTTCGAACATTACTTCCTCAACATCAGAATCTCCCGTGTCCATAACACTCTGTTTTGCTCCAACGACATTAATTGTATCTTTTTTTGCATAAATAGCCTGTGAGAACTTAAACTTTGCTGCTAAAGAGAAATATTTTTTTACATCTCTTAAAGCTATACATGTCAGTTCGCTATAGCTTGGTTCGCCAACTATTGCAATCTTGCCATTAGAAGTTTTATAGATATAAGATTCTTTGGTTGGACTTTCATTATCATATATATATATTCTTTCTTGTCCGTTTACAACTTCATAGCGTAAAAAGTTTACTGCATGTCCACGTACTTTTTTATCTTCACCTTTACCTGAAACATAACGAAAAGATATTTGTAGCAAGCCTGTCCCATCATATTTATGGTCTTTAACATAATTAATTGCTTCCTTCCAGTCCTCCTGAATATTATTAGGCTTTTCTAAATACCAACGACCACCTGCAACAATCGCATTATCGGCTTCCTTGCCCTGTCTATCCTGATAAAAACAGATTGGTTTTCTGAGTTTTTCCGAAAGTGTAAGTGAATTCAAATCTTTGGTTGCAGTAATTCCTACGTATGAACCTTCTAAAAGACCCAGATAATAAGCCGCACTCGTCATGCTCATACCGAAGCAATGATAACCTTTACAGGGTTTTTTAAAATTGGCAAATTTATATGTTTCCTCGCCCAAATTGTATATGTCATTTGTTTTTTTCCATTGGGCATATAATGTTGTTGTGCAACTGCCATAGGTAAGATTGGGATTAATCTTTGAAGGCTTCAGTGAACTGTCATCATCATGGAAAACAGTTCCACCTGATGCAGAAGTTCCCCAACCGACAAAAGTATAACCTTTTTTGTATAATCCTAATGTATCTACACCGTTTACTAATCCGTTTTCTTTTGTACTGTCATAAGCCCATTTTTGTGTAGCATCTTTTAAAGTGTCGCGATGATAAACCATATCGTTTTTAACTATATACTTCTCGCTGTCAGTTGTTCCGCCGTTTGCGTTGAAATATAATGTTAAAACAAAATCAGTTTCTGTTCCTTCAGTTACAAAATAGTTAACGGGACTGCATCGTTCAGTACCATTAGTGGTAATGTAATAAAGTTTATAAAAATATTTTGTACCCGGTGTAAGTTTCCCATAATACTCGCTCATTGTGTAAGCTATATTTTCACAACCGGTGAAATAACCATCTTTCTTTGAATTTTTCTTCAAATTAGATTCACTTGTTCCGATGTAAAAACCTGCCTCTTTAACGGTTGTAGCTTTTGCTAAATCACCGGAAATCCTTGCGTCGGTCTTGCCGAGTGAAACAGTTGTAACTTTACTGAAATACGAGTTTGTTTTCTGTGTAAAATCACCTGCAACATTACCCGCTTCTGTAGCAAACCAACCTACCGGACTGCAACGTTCTACTCCGCCGGTTGTGATATAATACAACTTATAGTAATATTTTGTGCCGGATTTGAGTGTCCCATAATATTCGCTCATTGTGTAAGCAATGTTTTCGCAACCGGTAAAATAACCGTCCTTCTTTGCATTTTTCTTCATATTAGATTCACTTGTTCCAATATAGAAACCTGCTTCTTTAACAGTTGTGGGTCTTGCGAGATCGCCGTGAATCCTTGCGTCGGTCTTGGTAACCGAGCTGACCCAAATCTTACTGAAATAATTGTTTGAGTTTGTAGCTTTCCCTGCATTCGAATCGACCGCATTTGCTTCAACCGAAAAATCTAACAAGTCGGCAAATCCACCTGATGGAGCTACACTCAATAGCATTACAGCAACAATAACTGCCGCCAATGTTCTTTTAATAAATGTTTTCATAAAATTTCCTCCTAAGTTTTTTTATAAAAAGCAAAATTCAAATATTATATCACCTTCCAAGCACAGATTAATAAAAAATTTAATTCAACAGCTATTATAAGCAATCAATTAAGATCGAGCTGTTGCTTAACAAATTTCCATTGACCTTTATCAGATTCTTCATCTGTATATTCAAAATAATAGAAACCGTTTGCCGAAAGATTTTTGCTGTCACGTTCAACACAAAACTCATTCGGTACTTCACACACGCCATCCGCAGAACCGTCAGCATTAACCTTGTCGATATATTTTGTGTTATATTGCGGCAACTCCCTGTAAGAGAACCACTCGCCATTGAAATCAAAATATTCAGATCTATCATAAGGAATTGATATCATTTCACCGGTTTCAGCATCATAAAACCTGTGACTTTCTGTTTTCTCAACATATGTCTTATCTGTAACATCTGAATAAGCCTTTCCGCGGCCACAATAAATAAATCTGTCCGGATAAGCTCCGCTTATAAAATCACTCAGTTCATTGATTTTAAGCGTTTTCAACACTTTAGCTCCACTACCGTCAAAATTACATTCCTTGATCGTCATCGGATATTCATACTCATAAAAATCCTCGTTGATCAAATCGGATGATTCTTCATCAATAATTCGATAAATGATTTTATCATCCTTAACATAGCTGAATCGAGCGCCGTCTTCCAGCGTATATATCTTTTCATTTTTAACATCTACAACTTTGGTCGGGTATGCATCAGCAATAATGTATGTATCAGTTTCAGTTATAAAAACATTATAATCAAAACCTTTGCTCCAATCGCAGACAACTTTTGAAGTTTTTGTTTTTAAATCATATCTGATTAAAATACAATTATTACCGTATGAATCAAAATCGCCGTAATAACCGATCTGACTTTCAGGAATATCACTGTAATACAAACAGCTTTCATCAAAATAAACCACGTCGTTAAGTGCACAATTTGTTTTTACTACAGACTCAAGTTTATCGTCAGAGAGAGTATATTTCATTAATTCTCCAATGTAATAATCATCCCAGCCGTCAATGTATTCACCATCAGGTCCATATTTATATTTAGGATTAACCTTAACATTGGGATCTAAAACGATCTTCTCAATATAGAGTGTGTTTCCATCAAAAGCACGCGGCTCGTATTCTGTTGAAAAGGTCTTTACTACCTTTTCTGTTTTTTCATCAATAATTCTTAATCCCAAATCATCATAAACAATTCCGTAATTATCAAACGTCATAACACCACGATGCCGTAATTCGCTCGGCACTATAATTTCTCTGATCATTTTCTTGTTTGCTTCTTTTATCGGTGTTTTATCTGAATCTGTATTCAAAACAGAAGTCAATGAGTCTATCTCTGTTGCAGATGTTGTAGTTGATGTTGAGTTCTCAACATCTGTCTTTTTATCAGCATTTCTCTTTCCTATGAAAACTCCCGCGATGATACCTGCAACAATCACAACCGCTACTGCTGCGCAAATTATGATTTTCTTTTTATCTTTCAATGTGCTCCCTCTTTTCAAATTTCATCAAATCATTTTTAATAAGACAAAAATACTTTTACGCTTTTTCGATTTTGTAGAAACTCCACAGACTCTTTCCTTCAACAGTTTTCATTTCAGCAACAACATTGAGGTCTAAGATTTTTTCTCGGTCATCACCCCAATTTACATAATAAGTAGCTTTGATTGAATACTTTCCGTCATTCATAACGTCAATATCATTTATATCAATTTCCGGACCTGCGCCGTCGCCACCTTCATCACCGCGATAGTAATAATCACCATCATAGTAGTATGCATGTACTTGGCCGTCTTTTGACTTAAGAACGTAGTTATGGTCAGGAGTTATATTGAAAACGGTCTTCAGTGCCATATCGATGTACTCTGCATCAACTATGCAATAGTATTCTCCTAACACCCCTTTGGGATCAGGATCAACAGCGTCTGTGCTTTCGTTATAACCGGCTCCGTCGTTAATACAAAAATCCCACCAGTTATAAATGTCACTTATCTCTTCGGCAAGAGTATAGTATCCCGTCATAAGACTGCTGTATGCAAATCGCTTTGCTGATGCAGCTTTGTAATCATAAGGCTTAAAATTTTTCAATTCATGCTCCTTAAAGTCCTCGTAAGAAACACTTTCTGAATCAAAATTAAACCAAAGAATATGACCTAGAATATCAGAAAAGTTTTTTCTGTCCGTATTGCTTATGATTCCGTCAACAACCGTTACACTGACTGCTTTTTCAGTGCTTGTCGGCATCTCTGTTGTGGTTGTGGAAACTTCTGTCGTTGTAGAAGCTTCTGTCGTTGTTGTCGTAGATATTGTGCTGCTTTCAGTTTCTTCATTCTTATCAGTATTCCTCTTTCCGATAAAAATTCCCGCGATGATACCTGCAACAATCACAACAGCTACTGCTGCGCAGATTATGATTTTCTTTTTATCTTTCATAAAAAACCCCTCCGCTTTATTTGTTTAAACCACTATATCACAAATTTTTAAAAAATTTCGCCAAAGGGTACGAATCGTTTAAAATACGGTACGAAAAATAAATCACCTCCGAAACCGTAAGATTTCAGAGGTGTTTCAATATAATTTTATCTGAATATTTTTCTGAAGAAGTTGATAATTTTAGAGGTTATTCTCAATGCACTTGTTATGAAGTGGTCGGTCACTTTTTCCCACAGTTCTTCAAACGTCAGTTGCTGTTTACCCTCCTGAGAAACAAGCTCGAACATAAATGAATCATAATCTCCGTTTTCAAGCAACGTCAGGAAAGCTTCAAATGTTACGCCCTCAGTTGATCCACCCTTAACTTTTTTCAGGCTGACATAAAGCTTGTTGAACGTAAGGTATTGTGCACCTGCCTCATTGTTAAGATCGTTGATATCAATCGTCTCCGGCACAACCCCGTGAAAAACAAGCTTTTCAAAGTAAAGATATTCCATTCCCGGATTCTGCTTTACAAACTTTGACAGGAAAGTATACGGCAAATCAGAATAAACCGTCAGCTCTCCGTTGAAGTTCATTACTTTTTTTGTATGATCATACGAGAAAGTAATGCTCTTGATCAACTTTTCTTCCGCATAGTCTGCCGCCTGAGTGTTTGCAGGGTTGCAGAGAAAAACAAGTCTTTCATCGTTACCTGCGAACGAGGTTTCATCTGCCGTGAACCTCGCACCGCTTACAGTAACGAGCGACAGCAACGGACAATCCGCAAAGGCATTTGCTCCGATCGTTCCTATTGACTCGCTGAGGTAAACCTCTTTAAGATTCGGGCATCCGTAAAACGCATTGCTTCCTACCGACACAGCGGCATTACCAAACTCAACAACTTCGATCTGATCTTTAAAATAAGACCAACCGTATTCCTCAAACGAAGCAAGGCTGTCCATTTCTCCGCTGCCCGTAATTGATAAAACTTTGCTGTCCTCATCAAACGACCATGTAAGCGTTTCGCCGCAGTTGCCGAAAGATTTGCCATAGTTGTAGTGGATGGTAGCGTTCAAAAGACAATCATTTTCATTCGCAAATGTGATAGCTTCCCATTCTTCTTGCGTTCCTGAATAAAACACATCTGTTATTGCTTCGCAAGATCTGAACGCACCATATTTTATTGTTTGAACAGAGACAGGCAAAAAAACCTCTTTCAAATTATCACAATACAAAAAAGCTGAATCAGAAATTGACTTAACTCCCGCAGGTATTTCTATACGGTTAATTCCGCAACCGGTAAATGCGTCACTATAAAAAGAAAGCACACTTTCCGGTAAGATTACTTCTTTCAAATAATCAGATGATAAGGCATAAACACCAATAGACTTAACGCCATCCGGAACAACAAACTTTTCGTTTTCAAGGCAATCCGGATATTTCAGCAAAGTTGTTTTATCTTTATTGTACAGTACACCATTGTCATCTGAGCTAAAATACAAATTCTCTTCACTGACTTCAATGGAAACAAGTGCTTTTGACAATAAAGCTTGTCCCGCCTCATAAATCGTTTTAACATTTTTAGATATATAAAAAGATTTAATTGCGGTATTAGTAAATGCTCTCTGCCCTATTTCAGTTAAACTCATCGGAAGATCCGCATTTGATAGTTTTTCGCACGACGAAAAAGCTTCCTTACTAATACGTTCGAGCCCTTCAGGAAAATTAATGCTTTCCAGATTATCGCACATATAAAAAGCTTCCTGGCTTATTTCAGAAACACTGTTCCCCAAAACAACCGTTCGCAAGTTATCACAATGATTAAAAGCACAATATCCTACAATCGTCACGGTATCCGGCACGACGTATTCTGTCATTTCACTCGCCGCCGGATATTTAATCACCTTAGTTTTGTCCTTGTCGAACAGCACACCGAACTCATCTGCACAAAAATATTCATTGCTTTCTTCTACGACAAATTCCTTTACTTTGTATGCTTTTGTCCAAAATGCCCGCGATTCATATCCACTTACAGGATATCCGTTAATTTCTGCCGGAATCTCAACTATTTCTTTCGTGTGATCATAACCGGTGATAATCACAGATCCATCTACAACTTTGTACGTAATTCCACCGGGATCAGTTAAAGTATCCGCCGCAAAAGCTTCAATCGAGGCTATTGTTGATAAAATAACTGCACATGCCAAACACAAAGATAAAGTTGCTTTAATCTTTTTCATTCTCTTCTCCTTTCAGAATAAACCCTACCTGAATTTTAAACACATTATTTTCACAGCTCAGCTCAACAAATCCATTATAATCCTTTGCCGTCTTTTTTACAAGCGCAATGCCAAAGCCGTGGTTTTCTTTATCTGCCTTCGAAGTTTTTACTTCGTTGTTTTTTATTCTGATATTGTCGATAACCGGATTTGAAACATTGAGAACAAAACCGGTTGATGTTTCGTTTCCGACAACTTTAATTCTTGCTTTTTCTACGCCTTCACTGCCCCGTATTGCATTATCCAATGTGTTGGATAAAACCGTACAAAGGTCGTTGTTGGTTATTCCCGATTGCGGAATTGACCCACTGAAATCAACTTCTATTCCTGATTTTTCTGCCTTAGCCGCTTTATCATTAAGTATTGCATCCGCAAGATAGTTTCCCGTTGAAAATCTGCTTTGAGCTACCATAAGATTGTCGTGCAAACCGTCTATATATTCAATAGCCTCAGCTGTTTTTCCTGCATCAATAAGCGATCTTAACGAAATCAGGTTGTTTTTATAATCGTGTCGGAAGCCACGGATATCTCTGTTCTTTATTACCATATCCTCATAGTGTTTCAGCTGCAGTTCAAGACTTTTTTCAGTTTCCTTCTGCTCGCGCACAAGAGAAGAAAACTTGTAAAATGCATAAGAAATACACACAACAACAAGTACAACAGAAATCAGCATCAATGCATTTCCGACATCGCTGTAATATTCCGGGTCGCTGTTTTCCGTAATGCTGTAAAAAGTCGCAAGGCTGGCAATATAAATGACACCGTATACCGGCAACGGAATCTGTTCCAAAAATTTATCAGGAATAATAATACTTTTTTTCCTGATTATTATATAGCACAAAAAAAGAACCACCGCATACAAACCGCAATATACCAGAGTGGACTGTACCGCCGAAAGCTTAACAAAAACTGATGTTATACTGAACACTACAAAATCCATCAGTCCGCAGAAAGTCAAACCAAACAAAGCAAATGTCAGTTTTTTCCCGCAGCGGAACAAAATATACGGCGACAACGTAAAGCTAAGCAGTATTATTGCTTCAACCATTAGGTCAAAGGTTTCAAAATCAAAACACAGATACGATCCCGTAACAAGAAAAAAAGCAGAAATGAGGACAGCGGACAATCTCCACTTCCCCTTTCTGCTTTCATAATTTAAAAAACTATTCAAAACGTAACTTTCAGTTGTTATTCCGAGAAGAATCTGCAAAAGACTTGCGAAAAAATTTACAGTCATTTATATCCCTCAGTCATTTCTTTTGTTAATCCATTTTAAATAGTGCTCGCAGAAATCGTTATACTTCTGCGGACTCATAAAAATTTTTTCACCGTTATCGAGCTGAACTATTCTCTTGTCAAAGCTCTTGACTTTATCAACATTAACCAGATATGAGCGATGAATTCTGAAAAAGCCTAAAGGATTAAGTTCCTTTTCGAGGGAAGAAATCGTCCTGTGGCAAACGACATAACCTTTATTAAGATAAATGTAAACATCCTTTCGGGACACTTCCATATAGTATACATCTTTCAAGCTTATAATGTCATTTCTTCCGTCAATCTTAACCAAGAGCTTTCTTCCGGCATAATTTGTAGCAACAAAATTATCAAGTGCCTCAAAAACTTTCTCCGATTGAATCGGCTTTAATAAATAGCGATGTGTTCTTACCTCAAAGGCTTCGTAAACAAAATCCGAATACGCTGTTATAAAAACAATGCCTTTTTCTTCACCATAATCCCTGCGTATGATTCTCGCAAACTCAAGACCGTCTATGCCGTCAGGCATTTTGCAGTCAAGAAAAAACAAATCATAATCAGAAATTCTGTCGATCAATTCATCAAAGTTCAAAAATACATCGTACGATATTTGTATATCCTTCATTTGGATATAATCTTCCAAAACACCGGCTATAACATTTAATGTATTTTTGTCATCATCACACACAGCAATTCTCATTGTTAATGCTCACACCCATCGTACATAATTATAATATAAATAAAATAATATTTCAACAAGTTAATAAAAACCCATTGAATATCGTACATTATTTATATAGTAACATAAAATTTCGAGTTTTTTCGTCAAACGGTACGAATCGTTTAAAATTGGGTACGAATAAAAACACTGTTCAAATTTAATTTTATAAAATTTGATTACTTTTATAATAACTATGACTTTCTCTAAATAAAAACAACAAATCCGAACACATCGTTGGTTATAGATGGGTTCGGATTTATGTTGTTTGGCGCCTCAAACAGGAGATTCCCCTGACAGGGAAAGTGTCACGAAGTGACAAAAGGGTGTGAACCTGTGACATTTACGGTCAGAAATAAGGTCGCCTTGCTCGCTTGGTGACTCCCCACAGTGTGGGGAGATGTCTGCGAAGCAGACAGAGGGGACGGCCGCCGTCAGCGGCGCTTCGCAATTCTCCCTATTTCTTCCTACTCGATGACTTGACTATTCGTCCACCGGACGGTCAAGTCATCTCGTCAGTTAACAGCCGCGGTATTAACTAACGAGGTGTTGCATATGAGAGCCATTTGATACACAAAAGAAAAAGACAGAAACCCGAAAGTTCGGATTTCTGTCCTTTGGCGCAGCAACGGTTGTTGAATCCGAACTTAACGGTAAATTTTCAACTTCAACCAACCGGACGGCTTCAGTGCCGTCCTTGTAGTTGAAGTTAATCACTAATCTGTCCTCAAACAAATGAACTGAATTCAGAAACAAATCTATCAGTCTTCGTTTGTGGTCTTTTCTTTTCACTCCGTACTTTTTCAGCTCTCCGAACCATTCAAGTATCATTTCTTTTGTCAGCATCGGCTGTTCGATTTCTTCCCTTATTATCTGTGCAGATAATTCAGCCTTCTGCTTTTCTAATTCTTCGAGCCTGTCCTTTGTCGATGAAGTAAGTATTCCCTGCTGAATTGCATCGAGCATATTGTCAATTCCTCGTTGAATATCAGCATATTGTTTTTTCAGCATCGGAAGTGTTGTGTTTTCTTTTTTCTGCAGCTTCAATATCTCGTCTGCGACTTTATCAAGCAGTTCATTGTTATGTAAAATCGTTTCAATCTGTTTTAAAACAATTTCTTCAATCCAATCCTTCTGAACAGTTTTCTTGTCGCAATCGTGCTTCTTTTTTACTCCGACACATTTGTAATAGTAATACTTTTTGTCTGTATGACTTGTACCGCTCTCCCCTACCATAAGTCTGTTACATTTGCCGCAGAACAGCTTTGTTGTCAGAAGATAATCTTCATCTGCCTTATGTGTTGCAGGTGCTTTTTTCGTTTCTTCAATCCTGCGTTGAACCTTATCGAACAATTCCTGCGGTACAATTGCAGGTATTCCGTTCGGGTGTACAATATCCTTGTATCTGTATTCACCGATATACTTTCGGTTATGTAACATTCGGGAAACAACATTGTCGCTGACTTTTTTGCCTTTGGTTGTTCTGATACCTTTGCCGTTCAGTTCTTCTGCTATTTCTTTCATTGTCTTTCCTTCTGCATAGCTTTGAAACGCTTCAAGAACAGCAGGAGCTGTTAACGGGTTAATCTGATAAAATTGATTTTTATCAATCACATATCCGATTGGGATATTGCAGCCTATCGACTTGCATTTCAAAGCATTTTCGGTTCTGCCGCGAATGACTTTTACCGAAAGTTCTTTAGAGTAATACTCAGCCATACCTTCAAGCATTGATTCTAAAATTATTCCATTGGGGTCATCAGAGATATGCTCAGTTATAGAAATAACCTTAACCCCATTCTTTTTAAGTGTTGCTTTGTATTTCGCACTATCATAACGATTTCGGGCGAAACGGTCAAACTTCCACAACAATAATTGTATCGAATTTGTTTTTTGAACTGTCTTTAACCATTCTTTGGAAATCGGGTCGGTTATCTGTTCTTGCAGAACGAGCTCTGTCTATGTATATACCTACAATGGTTTGTCCGTTCTTTTCTGCATAAGCCTTGCATTCACGAACCTGACCTTCAATAGATTCCTCGCGTTGGTTACTGCTTGAGTATCTTGCATATATAACTGCGTTCATTTTCATTCCTCCATTCCGGATTTAATATAGCGCGCAACAGCGCTTTTGTAAAGGCCGTAAGCTTTACTTTTTGAATAATTTATTTTGATTGAGTTGTTCATTCTATCAATCCTTTCTTTGATTATTATAAAATTCTGTTATTTCAGAGAAAAAGCATCTTGCTAATTCTGAATATACTGCTTTCGGAATACTTTCCGTTCCTTTCTTAATTTCAATATTCAACACCTCCCCAACCTTTCTATTCGTTGGGTTATT
>JAFWZR010000019.1 GCA_017522225.1 Clostridia bacterium
CCCAATCATCGGGAATGCAATCAGCAAATCTTTCAATGCGTTTTGTGAGAAAAAGAAAGGTACAGTCCTGTCGCTCTTTTATCATAGACCAACATTCATTTCGCCATTCATCTGCTTCTTCTATTAAAAAATCTGTTGAAAAGCAAAGATAAACTATCCCTGCTTTCATTTTGTAGTTTCCGTTTTTTAACCGCTCAATAGGTTTGTAAAAATCTTTTGTTTTTACAATGTCGTTTGTATTAATACCACGTTCGGCATCACCTTTATGAATATAGCAATGCAGACATCCTTCACTGCATTTTTTACAACCTCGCCATGGATTCCACACAGCCATAATAAATATTTCTCCAAATTCTTATTTGTACAAATAATTATACCATCCATACCAAGAGAAGTGCAATAGTTTTTAGTGCTGTTGCAAGTTGTCAGGGGTGGTGATTTTTATACTCCGTACACTTTTACCCATACGCCGTACACCTTTACCCATACGCCGTACACCTTTTATTTATACTCCGTTAAACGATTACACACTCCGTAAAACTATTACAATTCCACCGGTGGTCTTAAAAACACAAAAAACACTCATTTTCAGAGTGATTTTGGGCATAAAAAAGACCGAAACCCCTATGTTTCAAGGGATTTCGGCTGTATTACCTAAGTTGTACTTAGGTGGTCGGAGTGGCGGGACACGGCTTTGCTTCGCAAAACCTGCGTCCTCGGCGACCGTTGCTTCGCAACAGTACCCGCCTCAGACTTCGTTGCTAAAAACAGTCCACCGGACTGTTTTTAGCAACTCACCCTCTTAGGGTTCAAATCTCGCACTTATCAAAAACAGAAACGGACAGAACTTGAAGTCCTGTCCGTTTCAGTGGTCGGAGTGGCGGGATTTGAACCCACGGCCTCTTGGTCCCGAACCAAGCACGCTACCATCTGCGCTACACCCCGTTGATTGCTGAATAATTATATACTATATCTTTTGTAAAATCAAGTCTTTTTTGAAAAAACTTTATCATTATTTACAAATTTTTTTATCGAATCTTGTTTATTTGTTTATTGCAGATTTACTTGCACTTTTTTTGTAAATACATTATAATATAATAGTTAAATTATACTTGGAGAATAGTATCTTTTTATATAGGCTTTTCAGAAGGAGTTGTTGACTGTGAAACGCAGAATACTTTCAATTATTGTTACTTTAATGTTGACTATGGGAGTGGTTTATCCGGCTTTAACGGTCGCCACTAATGCTGCAATATGGGGAGGTACAGCAGTAATCCCGTCGCTTTTGGGAGATGTATATCAGATTGCTACTGCGGAGAATCTTGCGTGGTTTGCAAACGCGGTAAACTCGGGTAATACGGGAATTAACGCTATTCTTACTGCAGATATACAACTCAATGAAACAGGTGCAGCCGATCACGAGTGGACTCCTATCGGTACGATTGACAATCCTTTTGAGGGTATTTTTGACGGTGCAGGTTATACGGTCAGCGGACTTTACATAAACTCAACAGAAAACTACATCGGTCTTTTCGGAGTGGTTAACGATACAACGGATTCTGACACAATCAGCGTAACTCCTGAGTTTATCGAACAGTCGAGAACTGTTCGTGTCAAGAATCTTAAGGTTACTGATGCCAACGTAACAGGTAATCAGAATGTCGGCGGTATTGTCGGTTACAGTATCGGCGGCGGCATCAAGGATTGTTATTTCTCAGGTTCCGTAACAGGCACCTTTAACAGCGTCGGCGGTGTGCTTGGTTGGGGTAGCTCCCAGACTGTTGTTGCAAGATGTCAGACCACAGGTACAGTTACAGGTAAGCAGCGTACAGGCGGTATTGTCGGATACTGCAGCAGTAATACTGTTGTATCAAAGTGTTACAGCGATGCTTCTATAAAGGGTACGCAGAATGTCGGCGGTATTGTCGGCACTCTGGCGGGCAGCAACCTTGTGGGTTGCTTCTTTCTCGGTGAAGTTACTGCAGATAATGCTGTCGGCGGAATAGTAGGTTACACTACTGTTAGTCTTATCCGCGGCGTTTATGCAATTCCGATTATTACAAGTGCAGGCACACAAAAGGGCGGTGCTGTCGGTAAGGTTTTCGGCGGTGATTACACAAGTATTTTCTACTGCTACGAAACAGCTCACTGTGACGGACCTCTCGGTATTGCAAGAACGGTTGAAGAAATGCAGACCTCAGGCTTTGTAAGAGAGCTTAACAAGGCAATGGTTTATTTCTCCTTTGACTATACAAACATAAACAATGGTTATCCCGTGCTTGTCTGGATGCTTGAAACAGATGTATGGACAGGTGAAATGGAAATTCCTTCACAGAATGATTCTGGTATTTATCTTATTTATACACCGGCAGAGCTTGCGTGGTTTGCGGCTCTTGTAAACGGAACTGTCCCGGGAATAGACGCTAACCCTGCTGCAAGCGCAGAGGTTAAGAATGATCTTCTTTTCAACATCAATGTTTATGACGATTCATTCGGTCTCAGAGAATGGACTCCTATCGGAAATCTCGAGCATCCCTATACAGGTAAATTTATAGGTAACGGATTTAATATTGCGGGTATTTATACAACTGCAACAGCAGGTGACAACGGTAATAACGTCGGTTTTTTCGGATATGTCGGAAAGGGCGCTGAAATAGATAATTTCCTTGTTATTGACGGTCTTATCTGCGGTGTAGAGAATGTCGGCGGTGTTGCAGGCTTTGTCAATGGCGGTAAGATTGTTAATGCTGTATGTGCAAGTGAGGTTCGCGGTGACAAGGCTGTCGGCGGTGTTGCAGGTAACATCCTTGGCGGAGCAACCGTTCACTCCTGCGGTATGATCGGTTCAATTAACGGAACAAATGTTACAGATGAGCTTTCATTCCTTATGAATGTCGGTGGTGTTGTAGGCTACAACAACCGTTCAACTATTGAAAGAAGCTTCTGCTATGCAAATATCAATGCCCCCGATGCACGAAATGTCGGCGGTATTGTAGGTAATAACGGTGTCGGAACAATCAAGAATAGCTATAGTACATCAACTGTTGTCGGTAACACGCTTTGCGGTGGTATTGTGGGTAACAATAATAACGGCACAGTACAGAAGTGCTACACAGCAGGTAAAATAACTGCATTTTCACAGTCAGGTATCGCATTCGGTCAGACTTCAGGTGCAAATGTTTCGGAGTGTTACTACGATTCTGCATATCTGACTATTGCCAATACAATTGCTGGTGCAACAGCAAAAACAACTGAAGAAATGTCCGGTACACGAGCAATTTCAGGTATGGGACTTTCCACGGGTGAGTGGAGATTCCTTAACGATGACGACTATTTCTATTACTATCCGCAGATTAATACAATGGCTTACTCTGCGTCCAGAACAATCCGTACAACATCGAAGGAGAGCGTAAAGCGAGTTCAGTCACAGTATGTTGCAAGAGTTGAGATTGACGGACGAATTGATACATACTATGAAACCCTTTCCGCTGCACTTGATTATGCATCAACAACAGAGTCATCAGTTTTGCCTACTGTTTATCTTGTACGCGATGCCGAGCTTTCACAGACTCTTGTTGTTTCATCACAAATCGGTATTTTTGCCGATAACGGCGCTTCGCTTAAAAGAGCGGCAGGATTTACAGGAACGATGATTAATGTTACAGGCAACCTTACACTCGGCTCGTCTGTATACGGCGATGATGATGCTCCGGGCTTCCGTTTTGACGGTAATCAGATTGAGGGCGTTGCGTCAGGCGTTACGGTGCAGAAGGGTGCAACACTTAACATTGAATCAGGTGTTGAGATTGTAGGCTTCAACACAGTTTCACTTGCAACCGCTACCGTAAGAGGTGCTGTTATCAGCACAGTAGGCGGTAAGATCAATGTTAACGGAGGTATCTTCAACGGTAATGTTTCAAAAACCGTTGGCGGTGCGATTTATAACGAAGACGGTGAAGTCAATATCAAGGGTGGTATCTTCAAGAACAACGAAGCTACCCAGGGCTCGGCAATATATAACAATGACGGTACTGTTAATATTACAGGCGGTACATTTACAGGCAATATTGCAAGAGATTCAGGCGGTGCGTGTGCAACATACGGCCTTTACGGCAAGATTATTGTTTCAGACAGTGCAGTGTTCAATGCAAACCAGTCCACAAACGGCGGTGCAATCAGTGCTAACTACTACGGTGCTATCGAAATCAACGGTGGTACATTCACAGGCAACGTTGCTTATGCTGCGGGCGGTGCTATTTATGTTCCCGAGGCAACAAGTGTAACCATCACAAAGTGCTATATCGCTGAAAATGTTTCAAATCATACACAGGGCGGAGCTATATACAGTGCAGGCACCTTTATTATGAAGGGTGAAGCACAGATTGATTCCACAAACGATGTATATCTTAAGAAAAACGCTTATATCACAATAACCGAACAGTTGAGCTGTTCAGGATATGCGGCTATCTTAACTCCTGAGGCTTACAGCGAGGGTCAGCAGGTACTCAACGGTGCGGTAATGGGTACAAGTTTTGCAAAATTCGGCTTGGCAAACACAAACTGGTATATCCTTGCAAACGGTAAGATGACAAGCCTTGCCACAACGACGGTAGCAATGGTTAGTAAAAATAACGCATATTCTGTTCCGTTCACGTCACTTTATGATGCTTTTGAATCTGTAGGCGAGGGTGAAGAGGCTAACATTACCGTTGTTGCAAACAACTCGGTTACTAAGCCGATCACCGTAAGAGGTGACATTACTCTTACCTGCGATGAAGAGACCTTTGTTACAATGCGCGGCGGTGCGTTTACGGGAATTATGTTTGACATTCAGTCAGGTGCAAAGCTTCGCTTGGGTGATACTGTTGAAAACGTTAAACAGCAGGCACAGTCTGATTATGCTACAGGTACACGCACAACAGGTCAGATGATTCTTGACGGCGGTTACGGCCATACCGAGGTTATCGGTGCAGCGGCAATCAATGTTCAGTCAGGTGCAGAATTGCATTTTTACGATGATGCTATTATCCAGAACTTTAACAACGCAACTACAAGTGTAATCACCGTATCGGGTACTATGTATATGTACGGCGGTACAATCTGCGACAATATCTCAACATACGGCGGTGCGATATATGTCAAGTCTTCAGGACATGTAAGTCTTTCGGGCGGTGTAATTTACGGTAATACTGACAAAAACGGCGCTGAAGCAATTTACTCTGAGGGTAAGGTAACACGAAACATCCGTACGTATAATTACTATTACAGTGAGCCTATCTATAAGTTAGATGACGAAGGTAATTATGTCCTTAACGGTGCAGGTGATAAGATTATCGAATCATATAAGGATCCTATCCTTTACTCAACAGTCAGCACAGATGTGTTTATCAGGCAGGGTGACAAGGTTTACCTTAAAAACAACCTTATGTACTTAGGCGAAGATTCGCAGGACATTCAGCTGATGGGCTTAAGTAATATTCCGACGGAAAATACCATGGTAATGAAGCCGATGACACTTGATTTTGAAACTTATACTCTCGGTTCGGTTATTCTTACGGGTACTAAGGTCACAACATATTACACTGCATTTGAAACGGCAGAGTTCGGTTATTTCATTCAGAGTAACGGAACACTCGGTCTTAACAAGCTTGTTCCTAAGGCAAAATCAGGGCTTGTGATTGACAGAGAAAAGGATCTGATTTCAGGTTTTGACCTTGATGATATGACAGTCGGCAATTATATTTCAGATTTTGAAAACAGCTCGTCTTCAATCCGTTTCTACGATAAGAACGGTAAGGTTTTAAGAAACACTTTTGAAATCACAACAGGCTGCTACATTCAGCTGCGTGACAGTAACTCAAATGTGATCGATACCGTTAAGATTGTGGTTTACGGTGATGTTAATTGTGACTATATAATTGACGGTCAGGATTCCGTGCTTATCAGCTCAATTGCAGGTGGCTTGCTTACATCGGAAAATGCCGAAAGCGCTGTGCTTGAGGCGGCAGATGTCAACTTTGACGGTAAGGTTACCTCGATTGATGCAGAGCATACCGATATGAGCGGTCTGTACCTGCAGACAATCGGTCAGAATAAATAAAATGAAAAATTAAGCCGTCTTATAACAAGGCGGCTTAATAATTATTGAAAGGCAGATTAAAATGGGAATTTGCTATATTGTAGCGGCAGGGGATATGTATGGCACGCTGCCGATGACTACCGATGATGATATGATAATTGCCGCGGATGCAGGCTTGCTTCATCTTGAAAAATCGGGAATTGAACCCGATGTTTTGCTCGGTGATTTCGATTCAATGGATTTACCCGAGGACAGGGAAGCTATCGTTTATCCTGTCCGCAAGGATGATACGGATACAATTCTTGCCGTAAAGCTCGGCTTGCAAAAAGGGTATACGGAATTTGTGATTTACGGCGGACTTGGCGGTAAACGCACAGACCATACTGTTGCGAACATCCAAACTCTTGCTTATATCGCGCAAAACGGTGGCAGGGGAACCCTGGTAGGTAACGGTGAATGCTTCACACTTATCCGTGACAGTGAGCTCGTTATTGAGTCCGGAGAAGGCAAAAACTTTTCTGTTTTTGCTTACGCAGGCAAGGCGGAGGGCGTAACGATTGAAGGCTCACATTATGATGTAAAAAACGCAGAGCTTACGCCGTTCTTCCCGCTTGGAGTAAGCAATAAATCCAAAGAAAAAGCTGTAAAAATAAAAGTTAAAAAAGGCTGTCTTCTGATAGTCTGCAACAAATAAAAACGGGTTGCTTTACGCAACCCATTTTTTTATTTCTTAAGCTTGGTTTCAAAGCACAACCAACCGCAGCTCTCATGTCTGCCGATTACTTCAAAACCGTATTTGTCAAAGGCATCAAGAACATCCTGCTCTCTTGTGTCGATGATTCCCGATGTGATATATACACCGTCATCCTTGAGGAATTTGCCCACATTTTTTGTGAACATAACGATGATGTCAGCAACAATGTTTGCTACAACAACGTCATACTTACCGCTGACCTTATCCGTGAGGTTTCCTTCCAAAACAGTGAACTTCGGCTCTGCAAAACCGTTGATGTCTCCGTTCTCTCTTGCGGTTTTAACCGCGAGAGCATCAATATCAACACCCGTTGCACTCTTAGCACCGAGCAGAAGACCTGCGATACCGAGAATACCGCTGCCGCAACCGATGTCAAGCAGCTCTATATCGGGATTGATATGCTTTTCAAGAGTCTCAAGGCAGAGTCTTGTTGTATCGTGACCGCCGCTGCCGAATGCAAGACCGGGCTCGATGCTCAGAACAGTTCTTCCCTCAGCATCGTATTCATCTTCCCATACAGGACGGATAAGAAGCTTTTCACCGACAGGCATCGGCTTGAAGTATTCCTTCCAGTTGTTTTCCCAATCCTGATTTCTGCAAATGGAAAGGTCAATTTCGTGCTCAATTTTTTCTGCGTTGTAACGCTCAGAAAGGAACGCAACCGCCTCAGCAGGATTTTCCTCGGGTGAAATGTAAATGTGAACAACAGCCTTGTCTCTGTCCTTTTTTAACAGATCCTCGTCTATAAGGTCGATGTGTGCAATCTCCCACGCCGCCTCTTCAAGGTCGCTGTAATCTTCAATATAAATACCGTAGGGGACAACCATCTGTGCAATGTCTCCCGCCTTGTCAACGTCCTTTGCTCTCACGTTGATTTTAACTTCTGTCCAATCCATATTTTAATAACCTCACAATAAATCAGCTTTCGGCTTGATATCTTTTAAACCGTGGTTGTAGATTTTTCTGTTTTCGAGTGCCCACTGACGGGGTGTGAATTCACCTGATTCCACCTCGGATACAGCCTGAGAAATCTCATAAATTCTTGCATCCAGAAGGTCGAGCTGAGAAAGAATCTCAGCCTCAAGGAACATCGGTCTTACAGCTGCCCCGAACTCGGGCTCACCATGGTGAGAAAGCACCATATGCTCAACAAGCATCAACAGCTCCTTGTCGATGCCAAGCTCTTCACCTGTTTTTTCAATGTTCATAGCACCCTTTACAAGGTGACCGATAAGCGTACCCTCTACCGTGTATGACGAAACAACACCTGTTTCGCTCACTTCAAATTCCTGAATCTTAGCTACGTCGTGCAGGATAACACCTGTAAAAAGAAGCTCTTTTTCAAGACTCGGATAAATATCGCAGACAGCCTGTGCAAGCTTAAGAATTGAAAGTGTGTGATAAAGCAGACCGCCGCGGATAGCGTGGTGAAGCTTGAATGCTGCAGGCCAATAGAGAAGCTTGTCTTTATTGCTTTCAAGAATTGTAAGGGTAAGTTTTTTAAGCTGTGCATTTTCAAAACGGGTTACCGTGTCAAAAAGATAGTTGTACATATCTTCTCCGCTGTAATCTGCACTCGGAACAAAATCTTCCATACGCACACCGTCAGACTCCATTGCAGGACGCACACGCTCAACGCGTAACTGCAATGCATCATTGAACATGGAAACAGTACCGCGGACCTTGATAAGTGAATTTACTTTGATTCCGCAGTGAATTTCTTCCTTGTAGTCCCAGAGTTTTGCACCGATTTCACCTGAGCTGTCCGTCAGAATAAGATCGAGGAAGGGGACACCCTTTGCAGTCTTTTTAACCTCAAGACTTTTAACAAGGCAGAATCCTTCAACTGCACCGTTTTTATTGATTTCTGTAAAATTCAAACCGAATCCCTCACAATCTATGAGAATATTAAATATTATATCATACATATACTGCAAATAAAAGAGATTTTTCTTGCAAAAACAGGTGCTGTATGATAAAATTTTTTTAGAGTTTAAATTGGAGATGTTTCAGATATGGCAAAAAAGAAGAATCATTTTTTTGCAATGCTTTCAAGAATGAAATATATCAACCGTTGGGCGCTTATGCGTAACACCCATACGGAAAATATCAGTGAGCATTCGCTTGAGGTTGCTACTGTTGCACACGCACTGGCTGTTATTCACAACACACGCTTCGGCGGTAATGTCAACGCTGACAGGGCAGCAGTTCTCGGTGTTTTTCACGATGCTCCCGAGATTATAACAGGTGATATGCCTACTCCTGTCAAGTATTACAGTCAGCAGATAAAAGAGGCATACGACCAGGTTGAGGATGATGCTTGTCAGGCTCTTCTTAAAATGCTTCCCGAGGACCTTCGGACAGAGTATGCTCCGTATTTTATCAAGCAGGATGCGGACCGTCAGCTCTGGAAATTTGTTAAGGCTGCGGATAAAATCTGCGCTTATACAAAATGTCTCGAAGAGGCGAAGGCGGGCAACCGTGACTTTGACAAGGCAGCAAAAACGAACCTTAAGAATCTTGAAGAAATTGATATGCCCGAGGTCAAGGCTTTTATGGAAGATTTCCTTGCGAGCTACAACCTGACTCTTGATGAAATGAACTGATTATATAAAGAATTGGTTGACTTTTGAGCAAAATGCTATATAATCTATTTATAAATTTAGCAAATGTGAGGTAATGAAATGAGTAAGTACACAAAGGAAGATATTCTCCGACTTGCAAAAGAACAGAACGTCCGTTTTGTAAGACTTCAGTTTACAGACATTCTCGGCTGTATGAAGAACGTTGCTATTACCATCAACCAACTTGAAAAAGCACTTAACAACGAATGTATGGCAGACGGTTCATCAATCGAGGGCTTTGTCCGTGTTGAAGAGTCGGATATGTACCTTTATCCCGATTACGACTCCTTTGTTGTGCTTCCCTGGGATCACGAAAGATACGGCTCAACAGCAAGACTTATCTGTGACGTTTACAATGCCGACAGAACACCCTTCATTGGTGACCCGAGAAATGTTCTCAAGCGTGCAATTGAAAAAGCAGACAAGATGGGCTATAAGTTCAATGTAGGTCCCGAACTCGAATTTTTCCTCTTCCATACAGATGACGAGGGCAGACCCACAACCAAGACACACGATAAGGCAGGCTACTTTGACCTTGACAATGTTGACCTCGGCGGTAACTGCCGCAGAGATATGTGTATCGCACTTGAGGAAATGGGCTTTGAGATTGAAGCATCTCACCACGAGTGTGCAGAGGGTCAGCACGAAATCGACTTCAAATACGGCGATGTTCTCGATATTGCCGATAAGGTTATGACATTCAAGTATGTTGTCAAAAAGTATGCACAGATGCACGGCCTTTATGCTACTTTCCTTCCGAAGCCGATTTACGGTATCGCAGGCTCAGGTATGCATACAAATATGTCACTCTTTGATAAAGAGGGTAACAATGTTTTCTACGATCCCGACGGAGAGTTCGGACTTTCAAAAATTGCGCTTCAGTTTATCGCAGGTATTATGAAGCACATCAAGGCAACAACAGCTATCAACAATCCGCTTGTAAACTCATATAAGCGTCTTGTTCCGGGTTATGAAGCACCTGTTTATATTGCTTGGTCAGCTTCAAACCGTTCTGCACTTGTCCGCGTACCGAAGGCAAGAGGCAAGGGAACAAGAGTTGAGCTTCGTAGTGCAGACCCCGCTTGCAACCCGTATCTTGAAATGGCACTTTGTCTTCTTGCAGGTCTTGACGGTATCGAAAAGGGCTATATGCCTCCGAAGTCAACCGTTAAGAATATCTTTGATATGACACCCGAAGAGAGAGAAGCAGACGGCATCACATCACTTCCCGGCTCACTTGAGGAAGCAGTTGATGAGTTTGAGAAGAGCGACTTCATCAAGGAAGCTCTCGGCGAACACGTTTATACAAAGTTCATCGAAGCAAAGCGCAAGGAGTGGGAAGGCTATCGCACATCAATTTCTCAGTGGGAAATCGACAACTACCTTGCTAAATATTAAGAGACAAAAAAACCTCCCGATTGCTCGGGAGGTTTTTTGTTAGCCTTATTTACACTTCGTAAGCTTATAGCCGTTTTTCTTGTGATGTTCGTGAATCTGCTCTGTTACGTCGATGATGATGTCAACGCTCTTTTCAAGAGTGTTCATATCAAGTCCGTCGCAGGTATCACGGTAGGTATGGTAATAGTCAGTAACATCAGGCTTCTGTGCGGCAAAGGTGATTGTCTTGTAGCCTGCACGGCAGATAGGTGTACTGTCGCAGCCGCCTACGGGGTTAACGATGATGTTCGGCTTAACACCTGCATTTTCAAATGCCTTGACAAGCATATTCTTCATATCGTCGTCAAACTTTGACATAAGCCAGGAGTCACCCTTGACTGCATTGAAATGCTCATAGTCGCGAAGACTGTCAATGTTGAAGAAGTACGGGTTGATAAGCAGATCCTTATCGCCTGCGTGAGCCTTCATAAATGCCTCTGAGCCCTTGAGACCTGCCTCTTCACTACCGAGTGAAGCAATGATAACACGGCAGTTATCGGGAAGCTTGTCGGGATTCTCCTTGAAATACTTACCCATAAAGATGGAAGCACCTACGCCTGTAAGGTTATCCATAGCGCCGGGTGATGCCTTCTTCTTGTCGTGTGAAAGATAGATGCAGAGTGAATAAAGTCCGTATACGAAAAGAAGGGGAGTAATAAGAAGGAAAAGATAAAGCGGTGTAGCCATATCTTCAGGTCTGATAACGCTCGGCATACCGAGGATAAGACGAAGGAGTGAGCCGATAATAATCGAAACAACACCAACAACACCGAGCACTGTACGGAGAATCATCGTCTTCGGATTCTTAGCTGCCATCTGCCACAGCCAGCTGCTGTCTGCGTGACCGCTGAAAACGATTGTGTGGTCGATTTCGCCCTTACCGTCCATTACGGAGTAAACGTTACAGCTTTCCTCCTGCTTGAAGAACTTGTCAAACCAGCCCTTGTATGTGAAAACCTGAACAACTGCAAAAAGCAATGTGCACAAAGAAACAATGAATGCGGGAATGGGATGAATGTAATAAAGAACAAGTGCAACAAATCCTGCATAGCCAAGGTAGGGGATAGCACCGATACTTGCTCTGGGTGCAAGCTTGAACTTTTCGACGGTCGGCTTAACTCCCGTAGCCTCTTCCATTATTTTGGCAATGTCAGCCTGAGCTGCTTTTTCCTCTGCACTGCCGGGAAGACGAGGACCGTGCTTGTCGATAATAGTTTTGCAAAAATCAAAAATCATTTTTGCACCAATTTTTGCGGTTGTCATAAAATCCCTCCGAAAATCTTTTTGGATAATAAAAATATATCACAATAAATATTTGCAGTCAAGAAAAAACAGACGACCGAAGCCGTCTGTTTAAAGATTATTTTGAAATAACTTCATAGAGTGTTTCATAGCTGATAAGCGAGAACTTACCATCCTTCTTAGGTGTTGCCTGATAGTCGGAAAGTGAAAGCTCGTGCGAATCCTCACCCTTTATGATTTTTCTTGCAATGTAATCAATTTCTGCAAGATTTTCTTCATAAATCAGCTTCTGCGTATCGCTTAGAGTGTTGAGGAAGTTTTCGTAATCGTGCTTTACTTCATTGATGTCAAAACCACTGTGCTCGGTGAAGTTGACAAGTCTGTTTGCAATGTTTGCTGCCTTTACGGAAGAACCTGCAGTGCCCATCGGGAAATCCTTGATAAGGTTGAGTATTGTATCAAGGCTGTCTGTTTCAACCTTCTTCTCAGTAGTTGTTGTGGTTGTTGAAGTAGTTTCACCAGGAGCTTGTGTTGTGGTAGTAGTTGCAGTGGTTGTGGTAGTGGTGGTTGTCGACTCGCCGCCGAAGGTAATTTCACACGCACACAGAGTTGATATGATTAAAATAAAAACGCAAACCGATGCAATAATTCTGCTTTTTTTCATAATATGCGCTCCTTTCCTTGTTTACTATATTATATCAGCATTCTGCTTTTTTGCAAGTCAAATATAATTTGCTTTTTTTCTTATTTTCAAGTATAATATTTTCAAGTGAGGTGCTGAAAGTGAAGATCAGTTTCATTGTTCCTGTTTACAATGTTGAAAAATATCTTGATGAATGTGTGCAATCGATACTCAATCAGAGCTTTGACGATTACGAGATTATTCTTGTAAATGACGGTTCACCCGACAATTGCCCCGCAATGTGTGTCGGCTATGAGGTGCGTTATCCTAAGAAGATACGTGTTGTGCATAAGAAAAACGAGGGTCCATCAAAAGCGAGAAACTATGGTATGGATATCGCTAAAGGTGAGTATCTTTTCTTTATGGACGGTGACGATTTCCTTTGTGAAGACAGGCTTGCGGAGTTGTATGAAAAAGCAGTCAGCTACAATGCAGATATCGTACACACCGGATATTTTTCTTTCGATGAAGCAAGCGGAAAAATGATAAGGTGTAAACCTGCCTTTGAAACAGAAAAACTTTATTTTCATCAGGATATGGAAAAAGAATTGTGCTATACCTCAAGCAAGAGTTTGATTACATTTATGTGGAGAAATTTATATAAAAAAGAGTTTTTATATAAGAATCATATCCGACTTGATGAAAATTTGCGGCGAGTTGAAGATCCTCCATTTAATATGGAAGCGTTTTCCAAGGCGGAACGCTTTGTTGCGGTGGATATTCCTGTTTTGTGCTATCGCATACGCGACAACAGTCTTCAGCGGCAGGAATATGTTCCTGATTATGATAAGTGGTTATATATGCAGTGGGGGCTTAAATTAAAGCATTATTCAGAAAACTGTACGCAGTCTCCCATATTTTACGAGGACATCGGAGAATACACAATCAAAGCAATATTCCCTATGCTGCTTGGTAACGTGTATAAAAATAAGCGCAAGGAAAGCTTTGAGGTGCTCAAACGCCTGGGTGAATCCGATATGATGCGACGTTCATTCAGGGATTATGATATTCAGAAGTTCAAATCAAAGTCTCTTGACTGGCGAATGACGTGGTTTGTGAAAAACAAAATGTACCTTCCCGCACATCTGATGTGTAAATATATACTTTATAAATGATTTAAACACCGAAGGAAACTTCGGTGTTTTATTTTTTACCCACCCATTTGTGACAAAAATTTCCGTTTGTTTTTGCAATAATATACTCGAGGTGGTTAAGGTGACGGTGTATGCGGATGTTCTGCTTGTAATTAATCTGTTTGTAAATTATGCGCTGCTTTTATGCTCGTCAATGATAATGAAAAATACGGCATCGCGTCTGCGGATACTGTTGGGTGCATCAATCGGAGCTTTTTACGGACTGGTTATTTTTCTTCCCGAGATTCCTAAAACAATTGAACTTGCTTTGCGCCTTGCTGTAACAGGTCTGATTGTTGTCAGTACTTTCGGATTTAAAAACATCAGATATTTTCTCCGTTGCTTTTTTACTTTTTTTGCAGTCAGCTTTGCCTTTGGAGGGATTATGCTTGTGCTTTGGGTGACGGTTGCGCCTGTGGGAATGGTTTATAATAACGGTGCTGTTTATTTCGATATTGATCTTGCAGTGCTTGCAGTTTCTACGGTCTTCAGCTTCGCAGCGGTCAGCCTGATTTCTCACTTTACTTCACGCCGTGCACCGAAGGAAAGTCTTGCACTTGTAGAAATTGCCTACCGCAACAAAACCGTAAAAGCAACCGCCTTGATAGATACGGGCAATTCACTTTGCGAAGCCTTTAGCGGATACCCCGTGGTTCTGGGGGAATACGGAGCTTTTCAAAAAGTTCTGCCGCCGCCCATTACGGACTTCCTTGACGGAAAGGAAATTGAACCATCCGCGGATTTCAGGGTAGTTACACACAAAACGGTTTCGGGTACGGGTATCCTGCCTGTTTTCAGACCCGATTACATAGAAGTAAAAACGGCTTCGCGTACCGTCAGGACGGATAAAGTATACCTGGCCATAACCAAAAATAATCTTGCACGGGGAGAGTTTTCTGTCATACTCAATCCCGAGCTGCTCAGTGAGGAGAAAAACTATGCTAAAGCTATTCAGTAAAATCAAAGAGCTTCTGCTGAAAATCAGAAACTCTCAGACGAATACGGTTTATTATGTCAACGGACCCGAAACACTTCCGCCGCCGCTGAGTAAGGAAGAGGAAAACGAACTTATGGAAATGCTCGGCACAGGCGATGAATCCGTGCGGGAAAAACTGATAGTTCACAATCTTCGGCTTGTTGTATACATAGCTAAAAAATTTGAAAATTCGGGTGTCGGCATTGAGGATCTCGTATCAATCGGAACAATCGGACTCATCAAGGCGGTCAACACCTTCAAAACAGATAAAAACATCAAGCTTGCAACCTATGCCTCAAGGTGCATCGAGAATGAAATATTGATGTATCTCCGTAAGTCCAGTCAGCTCAGGAATGAGGTTTCCATTGATGAGCCTTTGAATGTTGACTGGGACGGCAATGAGCTTCTCTTATCGGACATTCTCGGCAGTGAGCCGGATACGGTAAACCGCAATATCGAGTTTGAGGATGAGAAGAATCTGTTGATAAAAACTATAAATTCCATGGGCGAGCGTGAGCGTATGATTATGTCTATGCGTTTTGGTCTTGACGGCGAAAAAGAGCACACTCAAAAGGAGGTTGCTGACCTTTTGGGCATATCGCAAAGTTATATTTCCCGTCTGGAAAAAAGGATAATAGAAAGGCTCCGAAAAGAGATAGAAAAAGTGTCCTGAAAACAAAAATATTGTTGAAATCCTGAACCTTATAATGTATACTAGTTGTAACCTTTATTGAGGAAAGGAGAAACGATGCACTACATTATAATGGACCTCGAGTGGAATAACACCTATGCCAGACGCATCAAAGGCTTCATAAACGAAGTTATTGAAGTCGGTGCAGTTATGCTTGACGATGATCTTAATTATGTTGATGAGTTTTCGCGCATTGTCCGTGCTCAGATCGGCAAAAAGCTTCGCGGCAAAGTCAAGCAGCTCACACACATCACTAATGACGAAGTTCGTCACGGTGATCCGTTCACTAAGGTTATGAGTGAATTTAAGGCGTGGATCGGCGACGAGGAGAATGTTATTCTCACCTGGGGAGACGGGGACATCAGAGTGCTTATTGAAAATTACCGTTACCTTAACGGGTTACAGGTTTTACCGTTTCTCACAAATTATATGGATATTCAGCACTATTTCCAGCTTAAAAAGGAAATTCCGAAATCAAAACAGATCGGTCTTTTTGCTGCAGCAGAGCTTGTTGGAATTGATGCTGAGGTTTTTGCACATCACAGAGCGTTGGATGACAGCATCATGACGGCTGAATGTATGCGCAGGATTTTTGATAAAAACGACTTCTTTAATTATGTTGTTAAGTGCGACGATGCATTTTATCAGAAGCTGCAGTTCAAGCCGCATGCAATCGGTAATATCAACCATCCGTTGGTTGATAAGTCGTTGCTTTCCTTCACCTGTGACAAATGCGGAACAAAAGGCGAACAGCTTACCGATTGGCGTTACGGTAATCAGTTCTTCCGTGCAAACTTCCATTGTCCCGTGTGTGATTACGATGTTCGTGTAGCAGTGAGATTCAAAAAGTACTTTGATCGATTGGAAACGAAGAAAAACGTTTCTATAATAAGCGGCGACAAAGTAGCAAACACAGCCGAATAAGCAGATAAGCCTTGGATATAAAATCCAAGGCTGCTTTTTTGTTTAAAAGATAGAAAATCCTACTTTTACACTATATCTTGTTGACAACCGTCGGTCGGTGTTATAAAATTGACTAAGAAGGATCTTAAAGCAGTGTAATTATGCCGACAAGATTATGACTATATCAGTATTATTGTCTTGTCAGCGTCAGTTGACAAGGCTTTTTTCTTCGGAAAAATCAAATAATTGAAGGGATGGTCTTAATGGCTAAAAAAGAAAAAGTTGTTATCGGCGATCAGGGTATTCATGATGCTTCTGTCCTCGGTAAACCAAGAATGCTTGTGCTCGGTGTTCAGCACACATTCGCAATGTTCGGTGCAACTGTTCTCGTTCCGCTTCTTACGGGACTTAATGTTGCAACAACACTTCTTATGGCTGGTCTCGGAACATTGTTCTTCCACCTTGTAACAAAGGGTAAGGTTCCTGCGTTCCTCGGTTCTTCATTCGCATTCCTCGGCGGTTATGCCGCTGTTGCTCCTCTTCAGGACGGTATGCCCAATAAAGAAATGCTTCCGTACGCAGGTCTCGGTGTTGCGGTTGCCGGTCTTGTGTATCTTGTTTTTGCATTGCTTATCAAGGTTGTCGGCGTAACAAAGGTTATGAAGTTCTTCCCGCCTGTTGTTACAGGACCGATCATCATTGCAATCGGTCTCAGCCTTGCAGGTTCAGCAGTTAACAACTGTAAAGCTTGCTGGCCTCTTGCACTTGTTGCTCTTGCAATCGTTATTGTTTTCAATATCTGGGGTAAGGGTATGGCAAAGATTATCCCGATTCTTCTCGGTGTTGTAGGTTCATATCTTGTTGCAGTTGTTGTTGGTAACATTATCGGATACGAGCCGATGGCAGTTGATTTCTCAGGTGTTCAGGCTATCATCAATAATATTGCTGAGGGCAACATTTACGGTCCTCAGGGTCTTATCTATATTCCTGTTGTTAAGGATGCAACAATTCTTGCTGTTGACTGGAACGAATCCTCAAAGATTGTCAGCTCAATCATTGCTATTGCACCTATCGCTCTTGCAACAATGATGGAGCACATCGGTGACATTTCAGCTATCAGTGCAACATGCGGCAGAAACTTTATCGCAGATCCCGGTCTTCATAAGACACTCATCGGTGACGGTGTTGCAACTTCTCTTGCAGCTCTTGTAGGCGGTCCTGCAAACACAACCTACGGTGAGAATACAGGTGTTCTTGCTCTTTCAAAAGTTTATGACCCGAAGGTTGTAAGAATTGCAGCTGTTTTTGCAGTTGGCATTTCATTCTTCCCGATCGTTTCTGCAATCATCAGCTCAATTCCGACAGCTATCATCGGCGGTATCTCATTCATACTTTACGGTATGATTTCAGGTATCGGTGTAAGAAACGTTGTTGAAAATAAGGTTGACTTCTCAAAGAGCCGTAACCTTATCGTTGCAGCAGTTATCCTTGTTTGTGCTCTCGGTCTTGGCAGCGTAAGCTTCACAATCGGCAAGGTTGGCATCACACTTACAGCTCTTGCAGTTGCTGCTCTCGCAGGTATTCTTCTTAACGCTATCCTCCCGGGTAACGACTATGTTTTCAAAGCAGAATCCTACGATAATGCAAAGAAATCAAAGGGTGACAAATAAACAAAAAATTTAAGGGACTGTGAAAACAGTCCCTTTTTGTGTCATAAAACAAACAGTAAAGCCTTGCCGTCAGGCAAGGCTTTTGATATCTTATTTTGAACCTGAATAGTTCGGAGCTTCCTTTGTGATGAAAACATCGTGGGGATGACTTTCGATAAGACCTGCGTTTGTGATGCGAACAAACTTTGTCTTTGTCTTGAGTTCTTCAATGTTATGGCATCCGCAGTAACCCATACCTGCACGGAGACCGCCGAGCATCTGATAAATTGTATCAGCAACAGGTCCCTTGTAAGGTACACGGCCTTCAACACCTTCGGGAACAAGCTTCTTGTTGTCCTCCTGGAAGTATCTGTCCTTGCTGCCGTTAGCCATTGCGCCAAGGCTGCCCATACCACGGTAAACCTTGTAGTTTCTGCCCTGATAAATTTCGATTTCACCCGGTGATTCCTTACAGCCTGCAACGAGTGAGCCGACCATAATTGCGCTTGCACCTGCTGCGATAGCCTTAACGATTTCACCTGAATACTTGATACCGCCGTCTGCGATAACTGAAATGCCGTGTTTTGCAGCAACATTAGCAGCGTCGAAGATTGCTGTAATCTGCGGCACACCGATACCTGCAACAACTCGTGTTGTACAGATTGAGCCGGGGCCGATACCAACCTTAACAGCGTCAGCGCCTGCAGCGATAAGAGCTTCAGTTGCTTCAGCAGTTGCAACGTTACCTGCAACAAGTGAAATATCGGGATATGCTGCCTTAACCTTGGCAACAGATTTAATGATGTTCTGGCTGTGACCGTGAGCAGAGTCGAGAACGAACATATCAACACCTGACTCAACAAGACAAGCAGCTCTGTCAAGAACGTCAGCTGTTGCACCGAGAGCTGCTGCACAGAGGAGTCTGCCACGTGCATCTCTTGCAGAGTTCGGATACTGAACACTCTTTTCGATATCCTTGATTGTAATAAGACCTCTGAGGAAGCCTTCGTCATCAACCAAGGGGAGCTTTTCGATTCTGTTCTTCATAAGGATAGCCTTAGCCTGCTCAAGGTCTGTACCTACGGGAGCGGTAACAAGGTTGTCCTTTGTCATAACTTCGCTGATTTTGATATTGAAATCAGTCATAAAGCGCATATCGCGGTTTGTAAGAATACCTACAAGTCTGCCCTTTTCGTCACAAATGGGCACACCTGAAATCTTATATTTTCTGCAAAGATTTTCAGCGTCATAAGCATAGTGATCGGGAGTAAGGCTGAAGGGTGAAGAAATAACACCGTTTTCAGAACGCTTAACCTTGTCGACCTCCTGAGCCTGAACTTCCATAGGCATATTCTTGTGAATAACACCGATACCGCCTTCTCGAGCGATAGCGATAGCCATGGGAGCCTCAGTAACAGTATCCATTGCAGCAGTCATAATAGGGGTATTGAGAGTAATCTTCGACGTGAGCTTAGTCGAAATATCAATATCCTTGGGCAAAATGTCCGATTCAGCAGGAATAAGAAGCACGTCGTCAAACGTGAGACCTTCTTTTCCAAATTTCTCATCAAAAGTCATTTCAAAAACCTCCTAAACTGTATCTGTTTTTTGTTTATTTTTTGAATTACATTATTATAACGCGTATTATTAAAAAATGCAATCACTTAAACAATAAAATTTTAAGTTTCAAGCGTGAATATTACCGTGTTTTATCACTGTAATGTCAGCTTATATGTCTGTTTCGCTTTGTGGTATGTACCAGTATGAATTAAATTGATATAAGTATGTCCGTGCTCCTTTGGGCATCTGTGTCAAAGCGTTAAATATATTTAAATAATCACCTGCACCCATTCCTGTTGCAAGGATACCCAGTGACAATAAAAATATTTTTTCAGGGAATAACATCCCTATAAGGTACGGTATAATACCAAAAATAAGATTCGGCAATAAAGACATAAATACGAAACGACAACGACTCATAGTTTCCGGACCGACAACAAACATCATTCCTTGTGAAAGATTGGTGTACATATACACATCTTTCTTGAAACAGATTGCGTGCATAAATTCGTGAGGAAAGAGAGTGAGCAGAGAAAGAATGATGCCAAGATAAAATTCTAAAAGCTTATCCGCTATAAGTTCTCCGCATCTGAAAAAAGCAGGAACTGCCAATACTATCATTATAACAATGGAGGCTGCATTTGCAATCAGTGCTAGCTTTTTAGGGTTTTCCGGTTCTTTGAATTTAACCGCATTTGGTTTGTGTTCTCCGTGCGGAAGAGTTTCGGTTTCTTTATTGAATTTGCCCATATAATGAAGTGTCATTTAATCACCTCTTAAAACAGACCTGCTTCTCTGCCGTTTTTCTGATGCTGTGAAAGTGTGCTTGCATAGTAGAAGTCCTCACCTGTCGGGTCAGTCAGGAAGTAATAATAATCTGTATCGGCAGGGTTAACAGCAGCGTTGATTGCCTTGATTCCGGGGTTGCAGATAGGTCCTGCAGAAAGCCCCTTGCAATAATATGTGCTGTAAAGTGCCATATAACGCTTTATATCCTCGTTCTGATTGTCGAGCTTGACATCCTTCTGATAACCGAGATGGTCGCCAAGCTTCTGTGTGATATAAAAGGTTGTTACATCGCTCTGTAAAAGCGGGAATGACGGACTTCTGAGTCTGTTATGAAAAACAGAAGAAACCGTTTCACATTCTGCAATGTCCTCGTCACATTCCTTTTGAATGATTGATGCGAGTGTGAGCATCTCATCCATTGTGTAACCTAGTGCTTCTGCCTTGGCTCTGATTTCATCGGTTACCTGCTTGTTGTAATTATCTATAAACTTATCAAGAACAGCCTTAGGGTCAGAGTTGAAATAGAATTCATAAGTATCGGGGAAGATATAGCCTTCAAGAAGAAAAACTCTCTCGTCCGCATTTTTAATTTCAATTCCCTCGTACGGCTGATTGCAGATTTCAAGGAATTCAGTGCGCGAGCAGACATTGTTTTCGGCAAGCCTGTCAGCAATTTCAAGGATGGTAAAACCCTCAGGGAAAGTAACGGTAACAGTATTTTTAACGGTTGTGGTTGAGCTTTTGGTTGTCAGAAAGGGTACGCCCTCACCCTTGTCACAGGCAGAAAGGCTGAGCATTATCAAAATACAACAAATTATGGCGGAAACAGTTTTTTTCATACAATACCTCTGTAAAAATTACTTTTTATAATGATACCTTAAAAATATTACCATGTCAATAAATCATACCTTCTGCAAACAATAATACAGGAGGTGAGACAATGAATAAAAATAAGAAAAACAAAAACGAAAAGAAAAAGATAAAATTGTCACCGCTTGTTGAGTCGATAATTGCTGATTGGGAAACTGCATCCGAAAGTGATGTGCTAGGCAGCTATACGGGTAATCCCGAAGAGGACGAAATGCCTGTCCAGGACGCAGACGATTTATAAAGAAAATGTGGGGTAATTTTAGTTTACCCCACATTTAATATTATTTAATTATTTGCTGTTCATTTTTTTAATTTGCATAAAGCTCCAAATCATAACACATACAACAGATACCGTAACACAAATGTTGTGAATCATACCGATGCTTCTGAAATTCTGATACTCTGCATTGCCTATAAACATATATGCAATGTAAGTGAAAATAACAAAGCAGGGGAGTGCAACGGTGCAGAATTTTTCGTATGTTGTTTTCTGTAAAGCACAACCGCATTTCTTTGCTGTTACAGCAACAATTGACAACGCAACAACTACGGAAATTGCAGTGAATACAAGCTGTAGGTCAGTTTTATCAAAACGCTCAAGAACAGGTCTTACGATAGTTACACCCATCATACCGATATATCCGAGCAGGAAGGTGAATACGGTTTTTACTTTCTCAGGCAGCTTGTCAAAGGTGATTTCGGGAATATTTTCCTTCTTTTTTAACAATACAACAAAAGCAGTGATTATTCCGCCTGCGATAAAGCCTGTAAAGAACTCCCAGAGTGACCACGCTGCGTAGGTGTCAGGCACAGCGTATCCCTTGCCCTCGTACCAGAAGAAGAGATCGGCGAGTGTAATTGCAACGGCAAATGCACCGCAGGTAACTGTACCTGTAAGAGCAGCAACCTTATCCTTGATTACGAATCTTGTTGTAATAAGTGCTGCAACAGCGCTGAACGCTGAAGAGATTGTCATAATTTCCTGGAAATAGTTTCTGCCTGCAGAGCTCTGTCTGCCGAGCACGTCCATAGTGAATTTCTTTGCCCACGCATCGTTGTCAAAGTGCTGCATATATGTCTTGTAAACATCATCGCCGAGTCCGACAGCCTTCAGGTCATCGGCGAAAGCAGAAATTGCTTCGGGCTGTACAAGCTGAATAACCAGATGTGAAACGGTTGCCTTGGTAATATAATTAACCGCGTAGAAAACACCGAGAAGAATAAGTATATGATGAAATTTCCATTGCTTGTCACTGTACGATCTGCCGAGCATAATGCCAAAGAGCGATGCAAGACCAAAGCCGAGGCAAAGCATCATAAAAACACCCGACCACGGTGAAATGCTGACTAATCTGTCATTGCAGTTAAGAACGCCCGTTATCTGATTCAGAAGTGTTCCCCAGGCAGGGGTTGTCAGCATAAACGAAAGTGCTGTCAGTGCCGTCCAGGAGATATTCATCTTCTTTCTTTCACCGAGTGCGACGGTCAGGAACAGAACAAAAATAATACCTGCGTTAAGCAGTCCCCAAGATGAGCCCCATCCGTGAGTACCACGTACACGCCACAACATACCCATCAGCATTGCACCGAGGATAACTATAACGGCGTTGTAAAGCTTTGATTGTGAGTTATTCTTTACCATATAATCCCTCCTATAATGGGATTATAGCACAATAATCACAAGATATCAATAACCGAGTTTTATTGACAAAGGGTGTACAGTATAGTATAATTTTGTAGGTAAAATTTTAAAGTGAGGTAATGTTTTATGAATATAGCTGTTGTTCTTGCAGGCGGTTCAGGCAGCCGTATGGGTATGGTTGACAGACCGAAGCAGTTTATCGACATTTACGGCAAACCCGTAATCATCCATACACTTGAAGCTTTTGAAATAAACGAAAAAATTGACGCTATCTGCGTTGTATGTGTCAAGGAGTGGCAGGATGACCTTGCACTCTGGCTCAAGGAGTACGATATCCGCAAGGTGCGTTGGATTGCTGACGCAGGTGCATCGCGACAGGAATCTTCACTCAACGCTCTTGATGCAATCAAGGATGTCTGCAGCGATGATGATTATGTTATCATCCACGATGCTGCAAGACCTCTTATTTCACAGAAGATTATCAACGACAACATTATAAAGGTGCGCGAATTCGGTGCTTGTGATACTGTTGTACCTGCACACGATACAATCATCAGAAGTGTTGACGGTGAAAGCCTTGACTCAATTCCTGCCCGTAAGGAGCTTTACATGGGTCAGACACCTCAGTCATTTAAGTATTCAATCGTCAGAAAGGCTTATGATGATTACTTCGCTATGCCTGAAAACGAGCGTCCCGAAATGACAGATGACTGCGGACTTGTTCTTCACAGCGGTGTTAAAATCGGAATGGCTATGGGCGATAAGCTTAATATGAAAATCACAACTATGGAAGATTTGCTTCTTGTCAAGTCAATCGTAAGAACAGGCAGATAAACGGGCTAATTCTCCCAAGGAAGGATGAAGTGTTTTGTTCGCAAAAAGTTACAAAATAACCGAGCCTAAGAGGTTTGAAATATTTGTTGAGGATATTCAGAATAACGATGTGCTTGTCCGTCCCGAATATCTTGCTGTGTGCAAGGCGGATATCCGTTACTATCTCGGCAACCGCAGTCTTAACGTGCTTAAGAGAAAGTTCCCGATGAGCCTTATCCACGAGGCGACAGGCGTTGTTGTTAAGGATAAGAACGGAGTTTTTGCACCGGGTCAGCGTGTTGTTATGCTTCCGTGCAGACGTGCCGATGATTGTGACGGTACAAAGTGTGACGAGTGTGTACGCAATAATCCTCATCTTCTTGATAACTACTGTCCCGATTCCAAGTTCTGCTCAAGTAACTTTGACGGATTCAGTAAGGAGCTTATGGACATCAGCTCTGACTATCTTGTTCCCATTCCCGACGAGGTCGGTGCAGAGGCAGTATTCTCTGAGCTTATTTCAGTCGGCTGCTGTGCTCTTCGCCGTGCAGGTCTCACCAAGGCTAACGCACCAAAGAACATTGCTGTCTGGGGCGACGGAATTATGGGTTACATCATTGCCCTTGTTGCTAAGTACAGTCTTGAGTGTGAGGTTGATGTAATCGGTCTTAATAAAGAAAAGCTTGAAGCTTTTGATTTTGCAAACATTTACTATGCAAACGATATCGAGGATTTACCGCGTATGACTGTTGCTATTGAGGCAGTCGGTGGAAGTGCATCAGGAATTGCCGCCAATCAGGCAATTGATAAGCTTTATTCAGGCGGTAAGCTTATTCTTTGCGGTGTTGCAAACGATAATATTCCGCTTAACACAAGAATGATTCTTGAACACGGTCTTTCGCTCAGAGGCACCACACGAAGCACACGCTGTGACTTTGAGGAAGCACTCGAGCTTCTTAAAATTAAGGATTTCCGCGAGCGTGTACTCAGACTTCTTCTTTCAACCGTTGAGGTTGATGATATCAAGAAGTATTATGCGGTGTTTGAAAAAGAATCAAAGTCCACCGCACTCGGCAAAAATATAATGAAAATTTCATTCTGAATAAAAACATCGGTTCGTTAATGAACCGATGTTTTTTCTTGCTCTGCTGTGTAGTTTTCAACGGCATATTTAAAGCCGTCAATCAGAAATTGTCTTGCTTGCTTTGCGGGTGTGGAGTACGACAGCAGGTCGAATCCGTGGAAGCAACCCTCAAAGGTTTTAAAGTGCACCTCAACGCCCGCGGCTTCTAAGTTGTTTACATATTCAATGGTTTCGTCCGTAAAAGGCTCAATTGTTCCGACATAGGTGAGAGTGGGCGGAAGGTCCGAATAATCCGTCTCACGGGCAGGAGCGGCATATTTTGACACATTATCCGTACGGTATGCGTCGCTAAGATAAAGTTCCCACGCAATTTCGTTTGACTTTGTGTTCCAGATAGGTGCATCGTTGTTTTGTGACGATTCGGTAATCATTCTGTCATCAATCATCGGATACAGAGGCATCTGAAAAGCAATATTAACATCGCCCGTATCTCTGGCTTTCAGCGTCACTGCTGCACACAGTCCTCCGCCTGCGCTGTTACCTCCGACAAAAATCTGACTGTCGTTCATACCGTAGTCTTTTCCGTTTTCCTTAAGCCATAAAAGTGCAGAATAACAATCGTCAAGAGCGGCAGGGTAGGGCGCTGTGGGAGAGTTTGTGTAGTCGGGTGCGACAATAACACAGCCTGATGCATCAATAAAGCTCTGGATAAAGCTGAAATCCTGCTCAGGACAGCCGAGACCGTAGCCGCCGCCGTGAATCCACAGAAGTCCGGGAACATTTTCTTTCGCTTCCTTTGGCGAATAAACGCATAACCTCAGCTGACTGCCGTCCTCACGGGGGATATATATTTCCTCCCTGTTTATTCCTCTTGTAAGGTCGGGAAGACCGATGTTATCGAGGAACAGATTTGCGATTTTAAAGAATCCGACAGTAAAATTCGGCATTATAATTCGTATAATATTTCCGACTGTTCTTATTTCAGGATGAATTTCACTTGATTTTACGTTCCAGCTGTCGAACATACCGAGAGTCCTGCTTTCGTTATTATTTGCTGAGGCACAAACCGTGAGCGGCGTACATATAAAAATAAGACATAAAAGTAATGCTAAAAATCTTTTCATACAAATCATCCTTTCCGTTTATATAATAGCAGAAAAAACAGATTAAAACAAGAAAAAAACTGATATAAACCTCGGCTTATATCAGTTTTTTCATTTTAGGCAAACTTTTAATATATTCGATAACCGCTTTGGCGCTGTTTTCAGGCAGGCTTATTTTATTCTGAGCGTCTTTGATGTTTTCGAGATAATGAGCATCAGAATCCACAAAAACCGTTACACCGTCAAGTATCGGATGACCCTTTATAAGTGCGTCTTTGTCGGCATCTGCAGTCATTTCAACTGCAGAAAAGCCCATATCCTCCGTAATCATACCGAGATTTGAAAGAACACTGTACGAGCTGCGGTCGATGTGAGCGGGGTAGCACACCCCGCCATAGTCTTCAACAAGACTGCACACATTACTTATGCTTACCGAGCTTGCAAGAGTCAGAAGAATATCTTCTGTTCCGATAACATTGTCACGCTCGTCCATAACGAGCTGCTCACCAAAAATGTCGGGCCTGTTTTTAACGGGCGGCATTGTTGAATGAATGTAATCGGAAAAACGCATTGCACTTTCTGTGTCGGGGAAAAGGCAGACAACGTGAACCTCCTCTGCCGTGCACAGCTCCATTCCGGGGATAACCGTCAGTCCTGCTTCCTTGCCGACCTTTATTGCCGATTCACAGTTTCTGCAGGTGTTGTGGTCGGTCAGTGCAATGATGTCAAGTCCGAGGAGCTTTGACATATTGACAAGATTATACGGTGTCATATCCTTGTCACCGCAGGGAGAAAGACACGAGTGTGTATGAAAATCGTAATAAAGCTCCATTTTAAATCATTTGTGAAATGGCAACAGCCATCTGATATGAATTTTTCTCGGTCTGCAGAATGATAACATCGTTCTGCTTTGCACGGTTGAGAGCGTCACCGTCAAGTGCAGCGTTTTCTGTCAGAATTATACAGGCAACATCCGCAAGAACGGCAACTCCGACGGAGTTGATGTTACCCATAACCGTCAGCCACGCATCGCCCTCCTGAGCACGGGACATAACCCAACTCAGCAGATCACCGCAGTAGCAACCGCTTATTTTCTTATCAAGATTTTCACCACAAAGTACTTTAAGCCCGAGCTTTTCGACAAGTTCTTTTACGTCCATTTCAGTTTCTCCTCGTCAATACCTCTGAAGGGTACAGGTATAAGTTTATCAATATCGTTATCCTTGAGTTCGGTGGAAGCCGCCATTTCATTTTTAATACGGAAAATACAGTCATCAACACTTGCATAACCGCGGACAATATCCTCAGCAAGAGCACGGCAGGTCGGGGCACCGCAGGTACCGCAGTCGAGACCGGGGAAGCTCTTGACCATTTCAGAAACCTGATTCATAAGCTTCATCGAATCCGTAACATTGTCAGCAAGCTTAAGTACGGAAAGCGGCTCAAGAGGATAATCCCATCCGAGCTCTTTAGGGATGTCAGCTTCTATATGATTGCACGAAATGGGCAGATACTTTTTGAGTGCGCTGAGTCGTGTCTTGGCAACAAAATTATTTGCAACCGTCAGACAGCCGCCGACGCAACCGCCCGTACACGCATTAAGCTCGATAAACTCAATGTCGCTGAGCTTCTCATCCTCAACCTCTTCAAGGATTTTGATAACGTTTTCAATTCCGTCTGCAGCTATGTATTTTTCGGTAAGAGAAGCCGAAGCTTCACCGCCGCTTGCTGCCCAGCCTACACCGATTTTGCCTGACTGCTCAAGTGAAAGCAGTCTTTCAGGTTCAAGCTTATCCATCTTTTGCACAAGCAACGGGTAAACCTCACTTATTGCAATTGCACCGTTAACATCAGTATGATCAGCGGCAAGCGGAGACTTGATTGCCGTAATTTTAGCGGGGCAGGGTGTGATAAAGAATACACCGATTTCCTCATCGGAAAGTCCTGTCTTTTCTTTTGCTTCAATTCGTGCAAGTCTTGCAGACTCATCCATCGGAGTTTTCAGAGTTATAAGGTTGTCAATAAGCTCAGGATAGCGGACACGGATAAGTCTTATAACGGCAGGACAAGCTGTTGAAATAACGGGTTTAATAAGATCCTGAGTTTTAAGCATCTTTCTTGTTGCGTCAGAAACAATTTCTGCACCCTTCGCAACCTCAAAAACACTGTCAAATCCGATTTCAAGCAGTGCCGTCAGCACATAGTTTACATCGTCAAGGTTGTTGAACTGACCGTAAAGTGACGGTGCAGGCAAAGCGATTTTATATTTATAGCCCTCGATTACCGACAGAGGGTCGCTCATTGCAGATTTTGCGTGGTGCGGACAGATGCGGATACATTCACCGCAGTCGATGCAACGCTCAGATATGATGGTTGCTTTGCCGCGACGTACTCGGATTGCCTGAGTAGGACAACGTTTGATACAGTTCATACAGCCGAGACACTTGTCTTTATCAAGGCTAACTGAATGAAAAACAGTATTCATGTTGCTCCTCCTTTAAGATTATTTATTGTAGATTTTAAGTGTGATTGTAGTACCGACACCGATTTCGGTATCGATTGTCATTTCGTCTGTGTACTTTTTGATATTCGGAAGACCCATACCGGCTCCGAAACCGAGAGAACGTACATTTTCGGGAGCCGTCGAGTATCCCTCTTTCATTGCAAGCTCAACGTCGGGGATACCGGGTCCCTTATCGGCAAGCACAACTGTGATGCACTCGGGAGTAATTGTAGCATCAATAATACCGCCCTCAGCGTGAATAACCATATTGATTTCTGCCTCATAAACGGCAATGGCAACATTCCTCACAAGTGAGGCGTCAAAGCCGAGATCCTTGAGAGAACGCTTAAGCTTGCCCGATGCTTCACCCGCACAAGTGAAATCATAGGCATTGACATCATAATGCAGTTTTACCTCTTCCATTACTTTCCGCTGCCTCCTCTGAGACCGTGAGCGTAAAGCTTACCGCAAGAGGTAAACATTTCAAGGTCAGTTTTAATCAGAACAATTTCGCGCTCCTCGGCAAGGTTAATCATACCTATATCAGGTGACTTACCGCGCACGAAAACGATACATTTCATATCCATCATTTCAGCGGTACGGACAACCTGAGGATTAACAAGTCCTGTCAGAAGAACCGCCTGCTCTTTTACATAAGCAAGAACGTCACTCATCATATCGCTGCCGCAAGCCTTGTAAACCTCGCGGTTGAGAAATTCTTCACCGTAAACGATAGTGCCGTCCAGAATTTCAATAATTTCTTTTACCGTCATTTTTAACCCTCCATGAGAATTATTACATTACATTATAACATACAACAAGGTAAAAATCTACATAAATTTATATAAACATAGCTAAAAAATGTTAAAAAGTAATAAAATGTTAATTATGTTCGAAAGATAATCAGTTTATATCTTGTTGGACAACTTATTGTTTTATAATTTGTACCCATTATCGTGTACAGCACTTCATTGGTATACATAATTGTGACCTTATTTATATATTAAAGGACAAGGTGGAAGGCTGTGAGAAAAATTGTGTATTTGAATATATAAAAAGAGTGGCTTTCGAGCCACTCTGATTGCTTATAAGATATTCGCAGGCAAGGCTTGGATGAATAAAGACGGACTCAATGAAATTCGCGTATACATACGTCGTGACAACGTCTGGAAGATTGTCGGCACAATGAAATATACAGTTGAATAAAAAAATGGGGCGGATTAAAATCCGTCCCATTTTTGCCTATATATTTCAGTAGCTTATGAATTTGTTTGTTAATACAGTTTACTTCTTAATCTGCCAAAAGCCGACCTTCTTCATAACCTTTGAGAGTGTTTTGTTAGCAACGTAAGAAGCCTTCATTGCACCTTCCGCAGCACACTTTTCAATGTAGGCCTTGTCGTCCATAAGCTCATAGTATTTTTCCTGTACGGGTCTGATGCTTTCAATAACGCTTTCAGCAACAGCAAGCTTGAAATCACCGTAGCCCTTGCCGTCAAATTCCTTTTCGATTGCATCGTAATCAAGACCTGTGCAGCAGGAATAAATACCCATAAGGTTATTGATTCCGTCCTTGCCGTCAGCATAGCGTACCTTTGCTTCGGAGTCTGTAACAGCAGACTTGAACTTCTTGCGGATATCGTCGGGAGTGTCGAGCAAAGAAACAGATGCCTTCGGATTCGGATCAGACTTTGACATCTTCTTTGTCGGATCCTGAAGAGACATAATCCTTGCACCTGCCTTGCCGATGAACGGCTGCGGAATGGTGAAGGTGGGGGAGTAGATACCGTTAAAGCGTTCTGCGATGTCTCTTGCAAGCTCAAGATGCTGCTTCTGGTCAGCACCGATAGGCACATAGTCTGCCTGATAAAGAAGAATATCAGCAGCCATAAGTGTCGGGTAAGAGAAAAGACCGACATTGATGTTGTCTGCATGCTTGGCAGACTTATCCTTGAACTGTGTCATTCTTGCAGCTTCGCCAAACTGTGTGTAGCAGTTAAGCACCCATGCAAGCTCAGCGTGCTGAGGTACGTGAGACTGAACAAAAATTATATTCTCTTCGGGGTCAAGACCGATAGCAAGAAGCAGAGCATACATCTCAAGTGTCTGCTTGCGAAGCTTTGCGGGCTCCTGACGCACTGTGATTGCGTGAAGGTCTGCAACGGCATAAATACAGTCGTTATCCTTACTCATTGATGCCCAGTTCTTGAGCGCTCCGAGGTAGTTGCCGAGCGTGGGAACACTTGTCGGCTGAATTGCGCTGAGAACTCTTGCTTTCTTTTCTGTGTTTTCCATAATGATACCTCCGATGTGTAACTGCAGACTATTCTAACACATTTAAACGGGATTGTAAATCATAAATATTTGTGATACAATACTTTTTATGATTGGAGTGATAATTTTGGCAAAGTTTGACTGTGTTTTATTCGATTTTGACGGCACTGTTGCCGATACAAGCGAGGGCATCTTTGAAGGTATCCGATACGGTATAAGGATGGAGGGACTGCCGATGCCGCATCCCGACGAAATGCGTACATTCATCGGACCTCCTCTTAATGTCGGCTTCCGCAATCATTTTCCCGATATCAGCGACGAGCAGGTTGAACAGCTCATAATTCACTACCGTGCAAGATATTCCGTTGACGGTTATTATAAATTCAGACTCTATGACGGTATGGAGGATTTGCTTCTGACTCTTCGTGAAAACGGAATCAAAACAGGCGTTGCAACCTCAAAGCCGCAGGTTTTCATTGACCATATTGTAAAGACCTGTGACCTTTCACATTTGTTTGATGTTGTTGTGGGTGCAGAAACTGACGTGCTTCACGGTGGCAAAAAGCAGATTATCGAAAAGGCTATGGAGCTTCTCGGACCTCACGGCTGTCAAAAACCGCTTATGGTCGGTGACACAAAGTATGATATCCTCGGTGCGGTTGATGCAGGTGTACCGAGTGTTGCTGTAACATTTGGCTTCGGCAGCGTTGACGAGATGATTGTTGCAGGTGCAACCTATGTCGCAAAGAATTGCGAAGAGATAAAGAATATCGTTCTATAAACACTAAACCCCACAGATTTCTCTGTGGGGTTGTTTTTATGCTTTGCTTCTGAATAAAATGTAATCTATAACAGCCGTGATTATGCATCCGACAGCGTAGCACGCAATGTCTGCCCACGCAAACGATGTGCCCATCATCGTGACAAGAATCGGATTGGTGATACCGAGAAGCTCAGTGTAATGAAAATACTGACCTATCTCAACGAGTATAGCAAAAATCATAACATAAAGACTCATCAGCCTGAATCTGTCGGGGAAGACAATTCTCGCAAAGCACCATACAACGGCAGTGACAATCATATCACCGACATACGGTCTGACAAAATCATCGTGAATATAAATTGCAATAAGTGCTTCAACTGCAAAAAGCAATATAAAGGCTGACAGAAACATAAGACGGGATTTAAGCTTTTTATTCATCATATCTCCTACTTGTTTTTATAATATCACAGACAATACAATTTGGTAAACGAAAAAGCTTACGGATTTACCGTAAGCCTTTTTTGTTTAATCTTCAAGTGTAATAAGGTTAATACATTTAACCGGGCAGACATCTGTACATTTGCCGCAGCCTGTGCACTTGTTGAAATCAACCTTAGCACAGAAGTTCTCAACCTTAACTGCATCAAATTCACAAGCCTTGACGCATTTCATACAGCCGATACAGCCGAGCTGACACTCCTTCTTTGTAACAGCACCCTTGTCCTTGTTGACACAAAGAACAGCCGCCTTAGCTTCGTGAAGAGGCATCATCTTGATAAGGCTGTTGGGACAGGTCTTGACACACATCTTACAAGCCTTACACATTGCGGGGTTAACACGGGCAACACCGTCACAGATGTGAATAGCTTCGTACGGACAAGCCTTTACGCAGTCACCAAGACCGATACAGCCGTAAATACACTCCTTCGGGCCGCCGAAAAGCTGTTTTGCCATCTGGCAGGATTCAACACCGTTGTAAATCATTTTGGTGTTTGCCTTTTCACAGAAGCCCTGACACATTACAACCGCCGCTGAGGGTTTAACGCTGCCTGCTGCAAGGCCTGCAATTTCAGCGATCTGTGCAGAAACATCGTTACCGCCGGGGGCACAGAGAGCAGTGTTTTTTGTAATACCCTTTGAAAGTGCAGAAGCATAACCGTCACAGCCTGAAAAACCGCACGCACCGCAGTTTGCACCGGGAAGACATTCACGGATTGCCTCAGCCTTTTTATCCACGGGAACAGCCATTACGATTGATGCCACAGCAAGGGCAAGACCGAGAACGAGACCAATTACGGCAACAATTAATACCGCTAAAATAATAGGATTCATTTTTCAGCCCTCCCTTATGCAAAGATGTTTTCAACAAGTCCCGCAAATCCGAGGAAGGAAAGCGAAACGAGTGAAGCTGCAACAAGCGTTATCGGAAGTCCCTTGAGGAATTTCGGAATGTCGCAGGATTCAAGTCTTGAGCGTACACCTGCAAACATAATCATAGCAACGAGGAAGCCGATACCGCCGCCGATAGAGCAAACCATTGATTCAACAAAGTTATATCCGTTGTCAATGTTGAGTGTTACAACACCGAGAACTGCGCAGTTTGTTGTAATAAGCGGAAGATAAATTCCAAGTGAATTGTAAAGTGCAGGTATATATTTCTTAAGAACGATTTCAACCATCTGAACAAGTGCAGCAATAACGAGGATAAACACGATTGTCTGCAGATATTCGAGACCGTTTGCAACAAGAAGATACTTGTTGATTGGGTAGGTAACTGCCGTGGAAAGTGCCATAACGAAGATAACTGCAAGCGACATGCCGAAAGCAGTATTAACCTTCTTTGAAACACCGAGGAAGGGACAGATACCGAGGAATTTAGAAAGAATAAAGTTCTGCGTAAGAATCATTGTAAGAAGGATGCTTAATAAACCTTTGGTAAGTTCCATTATGCTTCAACCTCCTTTTTGTCACAGGCTGCGTCTGTTGTTCTGATTGAACAGGATTTAGCCATCGGACACTTCTCACAGCCTTGAAGCTCTGCTTTGGGCTTGCCCTTTGACTCGGAAAGCTTGTTGGCAAGAGCCATAACAAGACCGAAAACAAAGAAGCCGCCGGGTGCGAGTATGAAAATGAGCATCGGATTTTCGTTAAGAAACGGGATTTTGAAGCCGTCAAAATGACCGCCGATAAGACCGCTGATACCCGCCATAAATGTACCTGCACCGAGGATTTCACGTATTGTAGCCATTACGAACAATGCAACGGTGAAGCCGATACCCATTCCTAGACCGTCAACCGCAGATGCGAGAACACCGTTTTTGCCTGCAAAAGCTTCTGCTCTGCCGAGGATGATACAGTTAACAACGATAAGCGGAAGGTAAACACCAAGCTGTTCGTCAAGCACGGGAACAAATGCCTTGACAAGCATCTGAACAATTGTAACGAATGATGCGATAACAACAACGTAAGCAGGAATACGGACTTTGTTCGGAATAACCTTACGGAGTGCTGAAATAACAATGTTTGAACAGATAAGAACTATCGAAGCGGAGATGCCCATGCCGATAGCACTTGTAACGGAAGTTGTGGTAGCAAGCGTCGGGCAAGTACCGAGAACAAGTCTTAAGACAGGGTTTTCAGCGATAATACCTTTGGTAAGCTCTTTACCGAGAGATTTTTTCTCTGCCATCAGTTTGCACCTGCCTTTCCTGTAACTGCTTCAAAGTCTGCAAGTGCAGCGTTAACTGCATCTGTAACAGCCTGTGATGTGATTGTAGCACCTGTAAGTGCCGTGATTTCGTTATTGTCGGGGTTAGAAGAATTCTTCATAACCTTGATGCCGTTCACAAGTCCGTGGAACTGCATTCTGAAATCATCCTTTGTAGCGTTCATACCAAGACCCGCAGTATCATTGATGCTCAGAAGCTCAACACCTGAAACCTTGCCGTCCATATCAACGCCTGTCATAACGAGGATTTCACCGCCGTAGCTCTTTGCTGTTGTTGTGAAAACCATACCGAGCTCTTTGCCGTCTTTATCAACACCGACAGCGTATGAAATTCCGTTTTCTTTTTTGTCAACGAATTCTTCTGCAAGAATACAGACTTTTTTTCTTGATTCCATTTCTGTCTTGACAGCAAGCTCATCAATAATCGGAGCCGTTACACTGTTGGCAAAAGCAAGAAGTGTTGTTGCGACAAGGCAGATAACAAAAAGAGCGATTGTAGGAACTAAAATGTTCTTTTTCATTTTGCCTTAGCCTCCTTTTCTTTTTTAGGAGTACCGAAGGGCTTGGGAAGAGTTATGTTCTCAATAAGCGGAACAAGAATGTTCATAATAAGGATTGAGTATGAAACACCCTCGGGAAGGTTACCGAAAATACGGATAAGTGATGTTATAACACCGCAGCCTACTGCGAAGATGATCTTACCCTTGAATGTAATCGGTGATGTTGTATAGTCAGTTGCCATAAATACAGCACCGAGAAGAAGACCGCCGCCAAGAAGCTCATAGGCAACAAATTCAAGGTTGCCCTTGCCTACAAACAGCATAATTGCTGCTACAGTGCCTATGTAAATAAGCGGAATAGTGGGGGAGATAACCTTTCTTGCAACAAGGTAGATACCGCCGAGGATAATTGCGATTGCGCAAGTTTCACCGAGACATCCTGCACGCCAGCCGATGAGCATCTCAACAAGAGTTGCATCAGGTGTGGTACCCTGAGAAACCATTGTGTGAATTGAAGCAAGGGGAGAAGCGGATGTAAGTCCGTCAAGGTTACTCATACTCCATGTAAGCGGAGCGGTCCATGTTGACATTGCAACGGGGAACGATGTAAGAAGAACAATTCGTCCTGCAAGTGCAGGGTTAACGAAGTTCTGACCGATACCGCCGAAGAACTGCTTAGCAACGACGATAGCAATAACTGCACCGATCATAACCATCCAGAGAGGAACATTAACAGGAAGATTGAATGCAAGAAGAAGACCTGTGATAACTGCGCTCAGGTCACCGATTGTCTGACTGCGCTTCATAACAACACGGCTGATAAATTCTGCAATAACGCAAGTGCCGACTGAAACACATTCAACAAGCAGCGCACGGGGACCGAAGAAGATTACAGAAGCAACAAGTGCGGGTACCATAGCGATGATAACATCAAGCATAATGCTGCGCACTGTTTTGTGTGAACGGTCGTGCGGAGAAGCACTGACCACAAGTTTATTGTTTAATGTCATTTCTTAGCACCTGCCTCTCTGATGACTGCCTTTGCAAGGCGCATGTGCTGAACGAGCGGTTTCTTTGCGGGGCAGGAGTAAGCACAGCTGCCGCATTCCATACAAACCATAACGCCGTCCTTGAGCAGAGCGTCAGCATCGCCTGCCTTTGTGTTGCGGACAATTCTTGTGGGCACAAGGCTCATAGGACAAGCACTTGCACACTTACCGCAACGGATACAGTCTGTTTCCGTAAATACCTTTGCATCATCCTTTGAGAAGGCAAGCAAGGCATTGTTGCTCTTTGAAAGAGGATGATCAAGGCTGGTGATAGCGGCACCCATCATAGGACCGCCTGTGATAATCTTAACGGGATCTTCTCTGAATCCGCCACAGAAGTCGATGATATCGCTGATGCTTGTACCGATAGGTACACGGATATTCTTCGGCTCTTTGATTGCCATACCGTCAACAGTAAGTGAACGGCTGACAAGAGGCTTACCCGTCTTAAGATAGCGTGAAATAAATGCAACGGATGCAACGTTCATAACCATACAGCCTACATCAGCAGGAAGCTTGCCCGGAGGCACCTGTCTGCCTGTTGCTGACTGTACCATCATCTTCTCAGCACCCTGCGGGTAGCGTGATTCAAGCTGCATAATCTTGATTGCGCCGCCTGCACTTGAGTCACCGTCAACAATCTGTTCAAGGATTTTGAAAGCCTCAGGCTTGTTGTCTTCAACAGCTATAACAACATTGGGAATTTCAAGGAATTCCATAATTGTTCTGATACCTGAGTAAATATCCCATGAATTTTCGATACATTCACGGTAGTCTACGGTAATGTAAGGCTCACACTCTGCCGCATTGATAACGAGCGTGTCGATGTGCTTATCGGGCGGAACATTGAGCTTGACGTGTGTCGGAAAGCCTGCACCGCCAAGACCCACAAGACCCGAAGCGCGTATTGCCTTGATAAAGTCTTCCTTTGTCTCGACGTGAGGAGCCTCAATGCCCTCGTACAACTGCATTTCGCCGTCAGATTCAATGGTAACTCCCTGTGCCATTGCACCGCCGGGGAGCTTGACATTACCGATAGCGGTAACTGTACCTGAAACCGAAGCGTGAATCGGTGCACTTACGAAAGCCTCGCTGTCACCGATTACCTGGCCGACCTTTACTGTGTCACCGACCTTCACTGTCGGTGTACAGGGTGCGCCGATGTGTTGCTGCATAGGTAAAATAACCTGTTTGGGTTCCGGCATACGCACTACTTCAAGCTCGGCGGTGTTTTTGTGGTGAGCCACCTTAACTCCGCCTCTGACTTTCTTTACTGCTTTAATTACGCCGGGGATGTGAATTTTACCCATTTATTCAACCCCTTTCAATAATATACAAATTTATAACCTGTTAATAATTCTGTTCAGAGCAGGAAGCACCAGCTTAAGAACAGTGCCTGTAACACAGCCTGTTACTATGGCAAATAATAACAACAGCGGTCCGTAGCCGAAAACAAGCGACCAGGTGCCTGAAATAAGACACGCACTTACAAGCTGACCGATATTGTGACAAACGGCACAGATAATACCTATACCGATGTATCCTGAATTGAATTTTTTGCTGCGCAGAAGAATACACGCAACCGCTGTGCTTAACAGTCCGCCCGAGGCACTCATAAGCATTGCTGTTGAGCCTCGTGTGATTCCTGCAAACAGAGCCTTTAATATTGTAATAAAAAACGCATCGGCAACCGAATAAGAGGATGCCATAAACATTGTTACTATATTTGAAAGTCCGGGCTTTGCACCGGGCGGGAGACCGGGAAGGGCAGGGATGAGCGATTCCAGAAAGGAAAGCGCCAGTGCCAATGCACCCATAATTCCGAGCAGTGCAACCCGTTTTGTGTATTTATTGTTTTTCATATCAAACATTCCGTTTTTAATATGTCATCATATCTGTTTTGTCTGTGCCCTTGATTGTTATAACAATTCTTTCGGGCAGGCAGGCGGCCGTCTGCCCTTTCTTGGAAAGCCAGCCGCTTCCGATACACAGCTCATCCTTGCAGCACGCAGCCGAAAACCGTATCCGATCCTTTTCTACTGTAATTTCAGTGCCGTCCTTCGGAGAAAAAGTGCGCGGGACTTCGACCTCATTCAGATTGATTTCTTCAATTATTTCACCGTCAGAGTAGACGGTTGCAATCAGATTATTGTTATTAAAAATGCCGGGAATAAAAAGCAAAAGACTTAAAACCAGAACGGATATTATAATGAAAATATCCGCTTTACCAAAGAGTTTTTTCATTCTGCCATCACAAAACTTTCATCCGTAAGTGTGAATTTCTTTTCTAAACCGTCAGTCACGCGGACTGTTTTATCTTTGAATACAAACACAGCTTCTGCATCGAATTCCTTAAGCAGCACAAGGCTGTCGTTGTAGCCGAGTATAAAACACGCAGTTGAAAGTGCGTCACTGAGTGTACCTGATCCGCAGACCACCGTTACGCTTGAAAGATTGCTTTCGGCAGGATAACCTGTCCGGGCATTTAAAATATGATGATAGGTTTTATCGCCTTCAACAAAGAATCTTTCATAATCGCCTGAGGTGGAAACACAGGTGTCGGAGAGCTTAAGTGTACCCATCGACTCTGTGTCATTTTCAGGATTAACTATACCTATATTAAAGCTTCTGTTACCGTAAAGAAGCAGACTTCCTCCAACGGAAATAACTGCAGAATCCGTACGGGTAGCAGAGAGGTAATTTCTGATTCTGTCGCAAGCCGCGCCCTTACCGACTGCACCGAGATCAAGGCTCTGGCCGTTAGCGGTTATAACCGTGGTATCGGTAATTTTAACGGAAGAGTGGCTGACGGTTTCAATTGCTTTGGCAATTTCTTCCTCATCGGGAATACGCTGATTGTCACCGCCGAAGTCCCAGAGCTTTGTAAGGTTGCCGACGGTAATGTCAAATACACCGCCGCATTTTTTTGAAACCTCAAGCGCCGTAGCAATAAAGTCAACAGTCTCCTTTGAAACGGAAACCGCACTTCCTGATGCAGCGTTTACTCTGTAAATGTCTGAGTTTTCTTTTCTGTGAGAAAGAAGAGCCTCCTCAGTTTCAGTAAGGTTTTCTTTTAAACCGAGCTCAGTCTGTTCACCGTCAGAGCCGAAAAGACGGAAATTGACAACCGTACCCATTGCTATAGTTGTTGAGCTGTATTCGGAGCGGCTTTGCACAAGATCGGTGAGCACGATACATATTAACAGTACGGCACAGACAGTAACGGCAATAAGAGCTTTTGTATTCAGTTTATTTCCGTTATTTGTGTTTCTCAACGCACTACACCTATTTCTGCACATAATTGTCTATTCTCAATAATTATATACTGAAATCAGCTTTAATTCAATAGCAAAACCACTAATTAAAAAATTAACAAAGAATGAAAAATCTTTAACAAACAGAAAAAAACCTGTTCGAAAACAGGTTTTTTTGAGTTGTATTAAGTTTAAGAATTAAAGATACCAGATCCAACCGAAGAGGACGTAAACGATGATCCACTGGATGATTGAATACTTAACAGTAACAGTACAAGTGTCTGACTTGCCGTTTGCAGTTTTTGCTGTAATTGTTGCAGTACCAACACCTGTAGCGTGTACCTGACCTTCTTCGTCAACAGTAGCAACGTCGGGATTTGATGATTCCCAATAGATAACTGTTGAATAAGCAGCATCTTCGGGAAGAACGTTTGCAAAGAGTCTCAATGTCTGGTCATAGTTCATTGAAACTTCTTCTGTTGTAAGAACAACTTCCTTAGCGTTAACAACAAGCTTCGGAATTGACTTTTCTTCATCAGCACCGCAATTGTCACAAATTCTTCTCTTGATACCTTCGGCACTTACTGTGGGCTCTTTGATTGTTGTCCATGCAAGCCACTTGTGACCTGTTGCAGGAGAAGTTGTGCCGGGCTGAATATCCTGACAGTAACGGCAAACCTTTCTTCTGTAGCCATCCTCTGTACATGTTGCAGGATGGATATCGTCATAGTAGTTATGTCCTGTTGCTTCAAGAACTTTTTCTGTAATAATATGTCCGCAAGAGCAAACTGTACGTACATAACCATCTTCAAGACACTCTGCATCCTTGATTACTGTATCAACAGCCTTATGGGGGAGAACAGGAATATCCTGCTTTGATACTTCAGCACCGCAATCGTTACAGATAACCTTATCATAACCTGCTTCTGTACAAGTGGGATCCTTGTGCTCTGTTTTTGTATTCTTGTGGTTTGTTGCGGGAAGAACATCAGTGGAAAGAACAGTTTTACAATCAGTACAGAAAGTCTTTACATAGCCTGCTTCTGTACAAGTAGGTTCTTTGCGTTCAACATCCTTGTTTTTGTGCTCAGTCACAGGAATTTCATCTGAAGAAATAACTGCACCGCAGTCTTCACATACTATTCTGTCGTAACCGGGCTCTGCACAAGTAGGATCCTTATGCTCATTCTTTTGGTTGCGGTGACCTGTTTCTGCTGTTTCTGAATATGAAACAACCACGCCGCAGTCATTACAGGTTTCCTTATGGTAACCTTTTTCTGTACATGTAGGAGGTACGTCTTCTTTAGTTGTGTTTTTGTGATTTGTTGCAGGGATCTCTACATCAGAAACAACTGCACCGCAATCGTTACAGGTTTCCTTGTCGAAGCCTGCCTCTGTACAAGTAGCGTCCTTGTGATCCTTTACGATGTTCTTGTGTTCTGTTTTGTCTACAGGCTCGGTCTCAGCGACTTCACCGCACTCTGTGCAATAGCGTACAACTGTGCCTTCAGCACCGCAGGTCGGCTGAACTGTCATAACCCAACTGCCGCCGGGAACATGAATGTGCTCTGCGGGAAGATCCACTGTAATGGTAACTCCTTCAGTAACATCTGTTTCGTTGTCCTCTTCACCTACATAGCAGGTAGCAACACTGAGGTTGAAATCACCGGAAAGAACGCTGATTTTGTTGAGCTTATCATAGGTATATGTAGCAACGGTGAAGGGAGCTGTGCAAGCTTCGAGAGTTGCGATAGCAATCATACCGTTGTCACAGTTGCTTGTTTTTGAAGAGAAAGAAGAATCAACATCGATTGCCTTCAATACGAGCTCGTCTTTTGTAGTGATCTGAAGCTCAAAACAATTAAAAGAATTTTCCTTAAGATTGAGAGCCATAACTACTTCTGTTTCAGTTTCGCTGACCTTCTCAAACACGAAGGAAGGAGCGGGGGCACCCTCAACCGCAACTTCACCCTCAACAACCTCATCTGCAGCAAAAGCGAAAGCGGGAGCTACAGAGAAGATCATAAGAGCAGAAAGAAGAAGAGAAAGAGAGCTTTTAAATATCTTTTTCATTATTATAACCTCCGATTATAAATATACTATTGTATATAATAATCCTTTTCCGTCAAAAGGTCAATGCACCTTTTGACAAAAATTAAAGCTCTGTATTGTATGTTTTTACATATTTATGTTAATTTGCAAAGAATAAGAAGGGGTGATAGTTTTGAATACTCGTTTAATTGCGGTTTTTACTGCTTTTTGCCTTGCATTCGGATGCATCTGTCTTCGACTATATGTTCTTGCTACAGGCGGAGCAGATATGGTATCGGTCGGTAACCACGACTTCACGATTGAGGCGGACAGGCTGCGAGGGGACATTCTTGATATAAACGGTGAAAAGCTTGTTTCGGCTGACTATGAAAATATTGTGATAGCAAAGCCTACCTATAAGGCACTCGAAGAAATCAGAAAGGTTGTTGATTCTCAGCTTTTTGCCGATATCGAAAAGCGTATGCAGAATGGCAGCGCAATCTCGGTTAATATAGGAAAGCTTGAAATAACACAGAATTCAGATGCCGTAATGCTTAAAAAATACAGCCGTTATACCGATAAACAGCTCGCCTGTCACATAACAGGCTATCTTAACGGTGAGGGGCGAGGAGTATCGGGGATTGAAAAAAGCTTTGACAGTATGCTTTATACGGGCAAAAGCCTGACTGCAGGCTTTGATGCCGATGTTTACGGCAGAATACTCAGCGGTACACAGATTAAAATAAAAAACAGTACCCTTAAAATGCCGTCGGTTACACTCACTATCGATCTGCGGATTCAGCAGGCGGTTGAGAATGCTCTTGATATCAGCGATGTTATCTGCGGCGGTGCGGTTGTTATTGATGTCCGAAACGGAGCAATCCGTGCAATTGCGTCAAGACCTGTTTTTGATCCGCGTGATGTTGCCGGATGCCTTGATGACGCTGATTCTCCGCTGTTAAACAGAACACTCGGTGCTTATGCGGTCGGCTCTGTTTTCAAGGTTGCGGTGACTGCCGCGGCTCTCGAAAACGGGATAAATGAGTTCTATTATAAATGTAACGGAAGCTGTGAGATTGACGGTGTGACATTCAGCTGTAATAACCGCACTGCACACGGTGAACTGAATATGACAACAGCGCTTGAATGCTCGTGCAATACGTTCTTTATCGAGCTTGCAAAAAAAACAGGTGCCGATAAAATCCTGGAAACTGCATCGCTTCTCGGCTTCGGTCAGGAGACAGTTCTCGCAGAAGGTATTGTCGCGCGGTCAGGTGTATTGCCTTCGACAGACCGTCTGTCATCCTCGGGGGCACTTGCTAATTTTTCTTTCGGACAGGGTGAATTTACTGCAACGATGCTGCAACTTGCGACAATGATGTCTGCTGTTGCAGGGGAGGGAAGCTATGTAACACCTTACCTTGTTGAACGGGTGACGGATGCGGACGGCAGTATTATCAGTCAGAAAGATAAAAGCTATCCCGTAAATGCACTCAGCAAAAAAACTGCAGCAAGAATTACGGGAATGCTGATGAGCGTTGTTGAAAACGGCAATGCACAAAAGGCACGGCTAAAAAATGAAATTACGGCAGCAGGTAAAACCGCAACGGCACAGACGGGCACCTTCAGAAACGGCAGGGAGCTTTATAACACATGGTTTGCAGGATTTTTCCCTGCTGATAATCCGAGGTATACCGTCATTGTTTTTAAGGAAGACGGAGGGTCGGGTGCGACTGATTGTGCACCTATATTCAAAAGGATAGCAGACAAAATTACGGATATCGAAAAAATTTCATAAAATATGAAAAAAATGCTTGATTTAGAAAAAGCCTTGTGCTATAATCTATCGGCAATCATTACACACGTAGAGTGTTTTGAGCGAAGTGCATTACAAAAAATGTCCGCTTATTAAGCTCTGCGGAGGCAAAAACTAAGGAGGAAAATTTATGCCAGTAGTATCAATGAAGCAATTACTCGAAGCAGGTGTTCACTTCGGACACCAGACAAGAAGATGGAACCCGAAAATGGCTCAGTACATTTTCACAGAGCGTAACGGTATCTACATCATCGACCTTCAGAAGACAGTAGGTAAGCTTGAAGAAGCTTACATGTTCATCCGTGAGGTTGCTGCAAACGGAGACGAAGTTCTCTTCGTAGGTACAAAGAAGCAGGCTCAGGATTCTGTTAAGGAAGAAGCAATCCGTTGCGGTATGCCTTACGTTAACGCACGTTGGCTCGGCGGTATGCTCACAAACTTCAACACAATCAAGAAGAGAATCAAGAGACTTGAGCAGCTCAAGAAGATGGAAGCTGACGGAACATTCGACCTTCTTCCGAAGAAGGAAGTTATCAAGCTTAACCTCGAAATCGAGAAGCTTGAGAAGTTCATGGGCGGTATCGTTAACATGAAGAAGCAGCCCGCTGCTATGTTCATCGTTGACCCCCGCAAGGAAAGAATCGCTGTTCAGGAAGCAAAGAAGCTTGGTATTCCCCTTGTAGCAGTTGTTGACACAAACTGTGACCCCGATGAAATCGACTACGTTATCCCCGGTAACGATGACGCTATCCGTGCTGTTCGTCTTATCGCAGGTGCAATGGCAGACGCTATCATCGAAGGCCGTCAGGGCGAGCAGACAGAAACTGCTCCTGCTGAAGCTGAAGAAGCAGTTGCTGAATAATTAATCTATACACTTAATAAGTCCGTGCAAAATGTGCGGACTTATTCCAAATTAAATTAAAAATTTCGATTGGAGGAAATTAAAATGGCATTTACAGCTAAAGACGTTCAGGCTCTTCGTGAGAAGACAGGCGTTGGTATGATGGATTGTAAGAAGGCTCTTGTTGAGACAGATGGCGACATCGACAAGGCTATTGATATTCTTAGAGAAAAGGGTCTTGCTTCTGCAGCTAAGAAGGCAAGCCGTGTTGCAGCTGAAGGTGTTGTTGCAGCATATAACGATGCTAATGCAGGTGCTCTCGTTGAGATCAACTGTGAAACAGACTTCGTTGCTAAGGGTGCTCCGTTTGTAGAGCTTGCTGCTAAGGTTGTTAAGACTGTTGTTGCTGCAAAGCCTGCTGATGTTGAGGCTCTCCTTGCTACAAAGGCAGTTGATTCAGACAAGACAGTTGACGAAGAGGTTCAGGAGGTATTCCTTGCTCTTCGTGAGAATATGAAGGTCCGCAGATTTGCTCTTGTTGAAGGCCACACCGTATCTTACATCCATGCAGGCGGTTCAGTCGGCGTTCTTGTTGCATTTGATGTTGATGATGCAACAGCAGCTAATGACGAGTTCGTAGCAATGGGTAAGAACGTTGCAATGCAGATTGCAGCTATGAGCCCTGAGTACCTTGGCAAGGCTGACATTTCAGCTGAAGAGCTTGCAAAGATGCAGTCAATCACAGTTGACAGTGCTCTCAATAAGCCCGAATCACTTCCCGTACCCATCCTCAACAGCATCATTGAAGAAGCAATCAATGACAAGAAGTGGAGCGATGAGGACGCAGAAATCTACAAGGGTCTTGATCAGAAGCAGAGAAAGAACTTCCCGAACTTCATTTCAAAGGAAGCAATGGCTACTCTTGCAGAAATCGCAGTTTCACGCAAGGCTGAAATTTCTGAGAACAAGATCTTCACAGGCCTTGTTCAGGGTCGTCTTTCAAAGCAGATCAAGGAAGTTTGTCTCCTTGAGCAGGCATTTGTTCGTTCAGACCTCTTCGAGGGCGACGTTAACGGCTACATTAACTCAGTATCTAAGGCTATCGGCGCAGACATCAAGCTTAAGAGCTTTGTTCGTTTTGCAAAGGGCGAAGGCATTGAGAAGAAAGTTGACAACTTCGCAGCAGAAATTGCAAGTATGATGTAATCAACCGCAAGGTTAATAAAAATGAAGAGCTGATCCGCAAGGGTCAGCTCTTTTTTATGTGTTTTTTCTTGGGTATGGCTCGACAACATCTGTCAGCTCTGCTAGGTAGTCCATGCTTGTTCCCAAAGCGGTTGCAATTTTCTTGCATTGCTCAAAAGTATAATATCTTTTACCATTTTCAATTTTAGAGTAATCGCTTTGATCAATACCAGTTAACAATTGCATTTTAACCTGTGTGTATCCTTTTTCCTTTCGTAGTTGCTTTAATCGCGAGTCTGCCATAATAATCACCTCAGTAATATTATGTCGAATTGACCTATTGACATTAGGGTGAAATTGACCTATAATTTGGTTTACAAAATAGTTTTTGTAACAGAAAGGATGAAAATTATGAAACAAAGTATTAAAACGATTATTTCAATTGTAATGGTTCTTACGATTGCAATAATCTGCATGCCAATGTCAATGGCATCAGAAGTCTATAGCGGCACTTGCGGAGATAATCTCACTTGGACTCTTGACACCGAAACCGGTGAACTTGTTATCAGTGGTGAGGGTGAGATGTATGATTATTCTTCCGAAGAAACACCATGGTTCGAAAATCGGTTAAAAATAAATAGTATAGTGGTTAATGATGGGGTAAGTCGTTTAGGTGATTGGTCTTTTATGGATTGCGATAGCCTGACTAATGTTGTAATTCCTGAAAGTGTAATTGAAATTGGATCGGCTGCTTTTTATGATTGTGATAGTCTTACTATAATTGTTATACCTGATAGCGTTGAATCGATAGCTTTTGCAACTTTCCGGTTTTGTGATCAGTTAGAATCTGTTTCTATTGGTGAGTGTGTTACATATATAGGTAGCAACGCTTTCGAGGAATGTGTTAATCTTGAAAGCGTAAATATTCCAGATAGTGTTACAGAAATAGGTATGGCTGCTTTTTATAGCTGCGAGAGCTTGAAAAGTCTAGAGTTCGGTAAAGGCTTATCGTATATATATGCTTGGGCATTTGAAGGTTGCTCAAGTTTAGTTGAATTATCTTTCTATAGCAAGTTGAATACTATAGGTGAATCCGCGTTTAATGCTTGTAATATAAAAAGCATTTATTTCTTTGGCACTCAAGAAACATGGAATAATATTTTTATCGACAGAAAAAATGACGCTATTATTAATGCTACAATCCATTTCCTTGGCGAATCAGAACACAAGCATGATCTCGCTCACCGAACAGTTGCATCCACTTGCACGGTTGCAGGTATGGAATATGATATATGCTTGGAGTGCGGTGAGAGCTTCAATATCGTTACACTTCCGCTTGCGGCTCATAGTTGGAGCAAGTGGATGACCCGAACAGAAGCTACTGGCTCTGCCTATGGTGAAAAATACAGAACTTGTACAGTCTGCGGAAAGGAAGAAACAGATTCAATCCCTAAGCTCAATGTTATTGAAGATGAGAAAACAGGTATTGAAATCGAATTTGATAACGAGTACAATTCAGATGTCGAAATAAAAGTTGAAGAAGTATTTGACGGTAGCTCGTTTGAACTTCTTGAAAAGGCTTACGGTGGGGTAAAATCAAAAGTTTTTGATATTTCAACAATCAAAGACGGAATAAAAGTTCAGCCTGACGGCAAGGTAAAGGTAAGAATACCTCTCCCAAACGGTTTCGGCAAGAATTCAGTATGGGTTAATTATATCGATTCAGTAAACGGTACGGTTACAAAAATTCCTTCAACAGTTGTTAACGGTTATGTAGAGTTTGAAACAGACCATTTCAGCTATTATGCAGTTGTTGAAGAGCTTAGCAAAGTCAACTCAGTTTCAATCGACAACATTTCAATGAGCTACAAGGATTCAACAACTATAACGCCGACAATCAATGCTGATGAAGGTGTCGGATATACAGTTTCTTATAGCTCGTCAGACACGGGTGTTGCACAGGTTGATGAAAAAGGAAAAGTAACTGCAACAGGCAAGGGTAGTGCTGAAATCACCTGCACGGTTACTGATGAATACGGAAATACTGTAACGGATACCTGCAATGTTGAAGTTAAGTACACCTTCTGGCAGTGGATTATTGTTATCGTTCTCTTCGGTTGGATCTGGTATTGATGAAATTTAAGAAAAAGATGATATAAACAAATTAAGGATGGCGGATTCGCCATCCTTTTATAATATATTATTGTTTTTATCGGTTTATCTCGGGATTATCCGTGCGGCAGAGGATATAGTCAATGCTCACATTGTAAAAGTCGGCAAGTATAAGCAGTGTTTCTGTCGGCGGTATGCGTTCACCACTTTCAAATTTTGAAATCAATGATTGTTCTATTCCTGTCTGCATCTGTAATGCAATCTGCGTTACACCTTTACTTTTTCTTATTTCTCTTAATCTGGTCTGCATACAATCACCCCTATGACATTGTGTCATATTTTGTGTTGACAAATATGACAACTTGTCATATAATTAGCGTAGGGAAGAGTAAATATTCATTAATTAAGCCGATTTTATTTACATTATGGGCGTGATGTGCTAAAATCGGCTCAGTTAAACAAAAAGTAAAGGTGATTTGAATGAAAGCTACGAAAAAACTGTGTGCAATAATTCTATCGGCAGTTATGTTGCTGATGATCGTTCCTCTTTCAAGTTTAGCAACAGACGGTCTGAAATATGGTGTTTTCTCTTACGAAATTATCGACGGAGGGGTTGTTATCACGGATTGTGATGACACCGCAAGCGGAAAAATTGAGATTCCAAAAGAAATAGATTCTTGTCAGGTTACTGCAGTAGCACAGGATGCTTTCAGTATGTGTATGTCAATTACTGAAATTGTTATCCCAGAAAGTGTGCAGACAATCGGAGCGAGTGCATTTTATTACTGTCGTACGCTTGAAACAATAAATCTTCCGGACGGTTTGACAGAGATTCCGTTTTATGCGTTTCATCATTGCCAGGCACTTAAATCAATAGATATTCCTGACAGTGTTACTAAGATAGGTGACAGAGCATTTCAGAGCTGTTACAGTTTGACTGAAGTCAGGATGAGCGAAAACATAACTTCAATTGGTAAAAGTGCATTTGATGAATGTGTTTTAATTGAAGAAATCAGTCTCGGTGATAAATTGACCTTTATTGGTTTCGGTGCTTTTAATTCGTGCAGAAATCTCAAATCAATCAGCATCCCGAAAGGACCGGAACGTCTTGACGCTGCTTTTTCTTCATGCAGTTCTTTAACAAATATTACTGTTCCGTCAAATATTAAAATTGTAGGCCGTCATTCTTTTTACGGCTGCAGAGTGCTTGAAGCAATAGTATTTGAAGAGGGTGTAACTGAAATATGTGATTTAGCTTTAGCACAGTGCAACGAATTAAAAAGTGTTACATTACCGTCAACTCTTAAAAGTATCGGTTATTCTGCCTTTGCATTGGACAATCAGCTTACAGATGTTTACTTTAATGGTACTCAGGAACAGTGGAATGCAATTACGATAGGTGTTGACAACGAACCTTTACTTAATGCAACAATTCATTTTGTAACAGCACCGACACACGAACGCGGTGATATAAATGGTGACAATGAGGTTAACTCCACCGATGCACTTATGGTTTTGCATCATACGGTTGAAAAAACACTTTTGACAGGTGAGGCAGCAATACAGGCTGATGTTACTAAGGATAATGAGATCAATTCTGTTGATGCTTTGATGATTCTTAGATATTCGGTAGGTAAAATTGATAAAATCTGAGTTTAAAGCAAAAAGAAAAACCGTGAGGATTGCTCCTCACGGTTTCTTTTTTTAATAAAGATTACTGCTCAACGGGATATACGCTGACCTTTTTGCGGTCCTTACCCATACGCTCGAACTTAACTGTACCGTCAATAAGAGCGAAGAGAGAATCGTCCTTGCCTCTGCCAACGTTGTTGCCCGGATGGATGTGTGTTCCACGCTGCTTGTAAAGGATGTTGCCTGCAAGAACAAACTGTCCGTCAGCACGCTTTGCACCAAGTCTCTTTGACTCAGAGTCACGGCCGTTACGTGTAGAACCCATACCTTTCTTATGAGCGAAAAGCTGAATGTTTAACTTAAGCATTTTGACACCTCCGTAGTTAAATAACTTTAATGTTGTCGGGATAATCCCCAGCCAGACTTCCGAGATGAAGTCTCAGGCCTTCAAGAATTTGCTGCGCTTCGGATAAATCTGAAACCACTTTAATTTTCATAAAGCCGTCAGATACTTCTGCTTCAATCGTCGAACCGACAATTTCACTCAGCGTATTGGCTGCCATATAAGCTGCCGACGAAACAAAGGCACATATAATGTCCTGTCCCGCTTCTGCCGAGCCTGAATGTCCGCTGATTTCATAGCCGCAGATTTTGTCATCCTCAGTGAAAAATCTTGCTTTAATCATAGCAATTATGCGTTGATTGCAGAAATTTCAACCTTAGTGTAGGGCTGTCTGTGGCCCATCTTGCGCTTCTCGTTCTTCTTCGGCTTGTAAGTAAATACTGTTACCTTCTTAGCCTTACCATTCTTGATAGCCTTTGCTGTTACTGTTGCGCCGTCAACATAAGGAGCGCCTACAACAATGCCATCTTCCTTACCAACAGCTACTACCTTGTCAAAAACAACTTCGCTGTCAGCCTCAACGTCAAGCTTCTCGATGAAGAGAGTATCTCCTGCTTCAACCTTGTACTGCTTGCCGCCTGTAACGATGATTGCGTACATTCTAACTAACCTTCCTTTATTATGGACTCGCTACCTGGGGCGGATAAAATCACTTATGTCACAAATGTGACGCCCGTAATATGCGGTATTTCGAATTATAACACAATAGTCAACAGTTGTCAACTATTATTTTATTCTTTTGTAATGTCGTCTGCATCTGTATCTACGTAGCCCTTATCCTCATCCATAACGAATGCAAGAATGATATAAAGCACTACAAACGGGAAACCGGACGTACATACCGCAAGAAGAGCATAAACTACTCTTACAAGTGTCGGATCCCATCCGAAATAATTCGCCACACCGGCACAGACGCCGCTGATTTTCTGATCTGTTGAACTTCTGTAAAGCTTCTTTTTCATTTTCATTACTCCTTTGTGTTCTGGATTTTTGTTGCAGTAACCGTGTTATGCATAAGGGTTGCTATGGTCATCGGACCAACTCCGCCCGGTACGGGGGTTATGTAGCTTGCCTTGTCCTTGCAAGCTTCAAAATCGACGTCACCGCAAAGCTTACCGTCGTCCATTCTGTTGATGCCGACATCGATAATGACCGCACCTTCTTTAATCATATCTGCCGTAACAAAATTCGGTCTGCCGACTGCAGCAACAACAACATCTGCACCTGCAACAATTTCCTTAAGGTTCTTTGTTCTTGAATGGCAGATTGTAACGGTTGCATTTTCCTTGAGCATAAGCATTGCCATAGGCTTGCCTACGATGTTGCTTCTGCCGATTACAACACAGTTTTTGCCGTCAAGGCTGATGTTTTCGTAGCGGAGCATTTCCATAATTCCTGCAGGGGTGCAGGGGAGGAAATTGAAATCTCCGATCATAATGTGTCCTACATTTTCGGGATGAAAAGCATCAACATCCTTTTCAGGTCTGATAAGGTTAAGCACTGCCTTCTCGTCAAGATGCTTCGGCAGGGGAAGCTGACAGAGAATGCCGTTGACACTTTTATCCTTGTTCAATTTTTCAATAAGCTCAATAAGCTCATCCTGAGTTGTTTCTGCGGGTAAAACATACTCGAGTGAGCGTATACCGCAGAATTCACAGGCCTTCTTCTTATTGTTGACATAAACCCTTGATGCGGGGTCGTCACCGACAAGAATTACTGCAAGGCAGGATTCGATGCCTTCGGACTGAAGTGCCTTTATTTCGTCTGCTACGCGACATTTTACAGCCTGAGAAACCTCTTTGCCGCTTATGATTTTATACATTGCTTTCAGCCTCCTTTTTCTTGAGCTCCTCCTCAAGGAAGTAGTCCACACCGTCAATCGGCTTCGGATTTTTGGTATACCTTACTGTCAGAACAATCAGAAGCACAAGGCACACAATCGCGAGTGCGGCTGAGAGCACCTGAGACACTCTGAACGGTGTACCTGCAATGTAGAGGCTGTCTGTGCGCAGTCCCTCAACCACGGCACGCTCAATGCCGTACCATAAGCCGTAACAAAGGAAAATCTGACCGCTGAACTTTCTTGCCTTCTGACAGATTGCAAAAAGCACAAAAAAGCCTAAAATACACCAGATTGATTCGTAGAGAAAAGTTGGATGAACTGCCTTGTTCGGATCCATTATAATGCCGTTTTCGGCAAATTCGTCCATATGTGCTGTTATGTAAGTGGAGACCTTACTGCTCCACATACCCCAGGGAAGATCGGTATTTGTTCCGAATGCCTCCTGGTTGGCAAAATTGCCCCAACGTCCGATGCCCTGACCGATAAGAAGGCTCATACCCACCATATCAAGCAGATTCCAGAAGTTGAGCTTACGCACCTTGCACACAACATAAGCTGCCGCGATGCCGCCTATGATACCGCCGTAAATTGCAAGTCCGCCCTCCCATATTGCAAAGATGTCAAGCGGATTGTCCTTATAAACATCCCATTTGAAGATGCAATAGTAAAGTCTTGCACCTATGATTGCAAAAATTGTGCCGTAAATAAGAACATCGAGCATTTTGTCAAGGCTGATTTTCCACTTGTAAGCCATTCGACCGCCAAAAAGGACGGCAAGCAAAAAGCCGAATGCTATAATCGCACCGTACCAGCGTATTGTGATTTCGTGGCCGAAAACGCTGAACTGTGCAAGAATCGACGAAACATTGATACTGCCGTCAAGACCGTTAAAATATACTGCTACTGTATCGCTCATCGGTATCACCTCAATTCGGCATAATTACTGAAAGTGTGCTGTATCTTTCGTCGAGTGTCTTATCAAGCATTTCCTTGATATCCTCAACGGTAACCGTCTTATAGGTTTCAAAGTCGGTGAAAACATCCTCACCGGCAAAATATGAAACAGCCATATTGTTTGCAAGACCGTCAACGTCATTCATACCCATAATCATTCTGCCGTAAAGCTTTTTCTTTGTGCGTTCAAAAACCTTTTCATCAAAACCGTTTTCTCTGAAACGCTTAATTTCTTTCTTTACTTCCTCGCTTACCTTCTTCGGGTCATTGCTTTCACCTGCGAACAGTACGCACGAATAGCCGAAGCCCGTGAAATATTCAAAGCCGAAGTTTCCGTTGATAAGGTCCGCGTCAAAAAGTCTCTTGTAAAGATCGGTTGATGGGCCTGAAATCATATCTAGAAGAATCTCCATTGTGATTTCTTCCTTTGCAGTTCTTTTTGGAGTGTCCCACTCTTCTTTGAAGCCGAGCATAAACTGCGGTGTCGCAACAGAAAGCTTTTTCTCGCAGTAATCCGAACGCACCTCACGCGGCTCATCTATAATCTTGCGCTGTGCCATCTTACCCTCGACAGGCTTAAGCACTCTGTCAGCAACCTCAAGCACTTCTTCAACGGTTGTGTTACCTGCAACAGCAAGCACCATATTGTTAAGGTTGTAGAAGTTGTGATAGCAATCGTAAAGCATATCCGCCGTAATCTGTGCAATCGACTCCTGTGTACCTGCTATATCGATTCTTACGGGCAGATTGTGGTACATATTACGCAGACAGTTGAACATAACCTCCCAGTCGGGAATATCCTTGTACATATCAATTTCCTGACCGATGATGCCCTGCTCTTTTTCAACAGTTGCCTGAGTGAAATAAGGATTCTGAACAAAGTCGAGCAGAATTTCAAGATTTTCTTTAAAGTTGTCTGAGCAGGAGAAAAGATAACCTGTTCTGTCAAAGCTTGTATAAGCGTTAGCGGAAGCACCTGTTTTTGCAAAGCGCTCAAAAGCGTCAAGGTCCTCGCTCTCAAAAAGCTTGTGCTCAAGGAAATGAGCCGTACCCTCGGGAATTTCTCTGAAGGTACCGTCCTTCATTTCAATCATTGTATCGATTGAGCCGTACTTTGTTGCAAAAATAGCGTAGGTGCTTGCGTATCCTGCCTTGGGCATAATAAGAATCTTAAGTCCCGACGGGTGATCGATGTCATAATACATCTCGCCGAGCAACTCATTGCGGATTTCATTAATCTTCATCTTCGGCAACCTCCCCGTTGGATTTTAACATAAAGACTGTATCAAGTCTGATTGTTTTTGCTGCAGCGATAACCTGCTGACGGTCAACTGTCTTAATCTCTTCAACATACTCCTCGGGAGTCTTGAGACTGTCTCTGAAAAGCTGAGTTGAATACCATGCACAGATGCTCTCGGGAGTATCGTTGTTGCTGATTATCGAATCCGTGATGCTCTTGATTGATGATGAAAAATCGTCATCGGAGAATTCACCGTCTGCAACGAGTGAAAGCTGGTTGATGATTTCTGTCTTTGCTTTTTCTTCGTTAGCATCCTCAATACCGCTCTGCACCATAACAATACCCTTTGAAGAGAAAAGTGCAGCTGAGCAGTAATAACAAAGACTCATTTTTTCACGCACAACGGAGAAAAGCTTTGAATAAGTTCCGCCGCCGAAAATATCTGTGGCAATACGCATTGCAACGGAATTATCGTCTTCGTCACGCATACCCGTACGGAATCCCATAACAAGCTTACCTTGCTTGATGGGCATCTCTTCGCAGATGTAATCGGGCTTCGGCTCTGCGGTGATGAACTGAGTTTTGATTGTTGCAGGCTTTCTGTCAATGGCAGAAAATCTTTCTTTAAGCATATCGACAACGGGTTTTACATCCATACTGCCGACCATAGTGATTTGAACAACTGCCTCACGGAGTTCTTCTTCCCAGGCATAATATATATCATCGGGAGTAAGCCTTTTTACATCCTCAACAGTGCCGAGGCGGTTGATTGAATATGCTTCATCTCTGAACATTAACTCCTCGCAACGCATAAGAGCATAACGGCGCTTGTCGTTCATCTCATTTTCGATTGCCTCGATAAGAAGTCTCTTTTCCTGCTCGATGATATCAGCAGGGAAGGAGTTGCCGTCCTTAAGCGGATCAAAAATCATATCGCAAAGAAGCTGAACGCATTCGAGAGCGACGGTATCTCCGCCAAGTGCAAAGCGGTCATCGATTGCGGTAAGGTTGAAGGAAAGAATCTGTGACTCACCGCGTTTTAACACGCCTGCAGAAACAGTTGCGCCGTAGAGCTCATCAAGCACACGGTTGAGTGTGATATAATCGGGATATTTTGCGCATCTTCTCTGAAGAATAAACGGCAGAATTGCCCTTGCAGCTGCATTGGAGTCAAGGGGCATAGCCATACTGATATTGATATGGCAGGTTTTGAATTTATCGGTGCTTTGTGCACACAGACGCACACCTTCCGCTATGTTTTCAAAATGCATAAATACACAACCTTAAATAAAATTTGCTATATTTAATTTAGTATATCACATTATAAGCGAAAATAAAAGTATAAATATGAAAAATATAATAACAATATGAAAGTGAAAAACATTGACTTTTTAATGATAAAATGACATAATTGTATTATAAAATAACTGAAGGAGGGAAAAATATGTACAAAATGCTCAAAAAAATTCTTGCGGCCTTTATGGTAACGGTGATGCTGTTTACGGCGATACCTGCTGTCGGTATTACGGCGTCGGCTGCAGGGGAAGCGGAAATTCATCTTAATCTGATTGAAGAAACAAACTCCGAAGTGGTTATTGCGGTTATTCTGTCTCCTGACGGTATAAGTGTAGGTGCCATCGAATTTACGGTCAGGGCAAAAACAGAAAAAATCGGTGGCTGCACAAAAATCGAAATCAACAAGGGCCTTTTTGATATGTCCGTTCAGAATATCGAAAACGGTATGGTTGCGGCAAACTCCGATAACGGAATAAACAATATATGCATCGTTGCAACTTATACCTTCCGAAAGCTTTCCGCGGATAAAATCAACTGTAAAGATTTTGAATTAATACCGGAAAACTGCGCAACATCAGATGCGGTAACCGTCGGCTGCAGTGCTAAAAACAATCTTCCCGGCGCACCTGAGCCTGAGCTTGAAATCTATATAATTTCATATGATGCAAACGGCGGCAGCAAGGCTCCTGAACAGCATAAAAAAATAGAAACAGCCGATGTTTATCTTTCCGAATCTATACCGACGAGAGACGGATTTGAGTTTATAGGCTGGAATACCAAGGCTGACGGAAGCGGTGATAAATATTCATCGGGCGCATTATATACTTTGGATCAGAGCATAACTTTATATGCACTCTGGCAGGATTCGGGAAATGTGGAAATTCCTGAATCGGCAGTTGACGGCGGACGATGCGGTGACGGCTTATACTGGGCATTGTATGACAATACCGAGCTTGTGATTTTCGGCTCGGGTAAAATGGATAATTATTCCTCAAAGCATCCCGCACCGTGGAAAAAGTACAAGGATACAATCAGTAAGATAACAATAAAGGATACGGTAGGCAGTATCGGAAAATCGGCATTTGAGGATTGCTCGCAGGCAACTGAGCTGTTTATTCCTGCTTCGATAGGAATGTATAACAGTCCGTATGTTTTTGCAAACTGCACAGGTCTTGAAAAAATCACCATAACCAAAGGTAACGGTACGATGCGTGATTTCGGTACGGATGCAGATGCTGACGCAGATAAGGTCTATTACAAATGCACGCCGTGGTATGTCAGCAAATGCCCGACAGTGGTAATTGAAGACGGCGTAGACAACATCGGTGAGTACGCATTTGCTTATTGCTCAACACTTTCAGATATCTCAATTCCCGACAGTGTAAAAGCGATTGATAACTATGCTTTTTATAACTGCTCGGGTCCGCAGGATATTGCACTTCCCGATTCGGTAAAGTCAATCGGAAGCTACGCGTTTTATAAATGCGGTAATTTAAAAACCTTCTCCTTATCGGTGAATGTTATTGATATCGGAAAAGCAGCATTCAGATACAGTACGGCACTCGAAAAGGTGTATTTCAACGGAACTGAGTATGAGTGGAATCAGCTCGGATACAAAGACTGGTCAGAGCCTGCACCGGAAATAATCTTCCTTGTTGTGCACGGTGATGACGACCACGAATTCAGACTGACAGATGAAAAGAAGGAAACCTGCACAACTGACGGATACAAAAATTACTTTTGCCGTTGCGGTCAGACACATACAGACGTGTTCAAAGCAACGGGGCACACCTTTGGTGATTGGGTTATAATAAAAGAACCCACCTGCACAAAGGACGGCTCCAAAGTTCGTATATGTTCTGTGTGTAAAGCAAAGGAGACTGAAATAATTCCCGCATTGGGTATGGTTAAATCTGTAGCCGTAAATGATATTTCTTTGAAATACAAGGAATCAGGAAAGCTTGAAGCAAAAGTCAATGCGGATAAGGGTGTTGATTACACGGTTGAGTATTCTTCATCAGATCCGACCGTTGCTCAGGTGGACGAAAACGGAAATATCTATGCGTCAGGCAAGGGCAGTGCTGCAATCACCTGCACCGTAACCGATGAGTACGGAAATGTTGTTGAAGATGTAAGCAACATTGAAGTGAATTACAGCTTCGGTCAATGGCTGCTGGTTATATTTCTTTTCGGCTGGATCTGGTACTGATAAATAAAAGCAAAAGGTTGGCAAATGCCAACCTTTTTTGTATCTATCTGTTTAATTCATCAACCACTACATCGTAAAAGTGACACAAATCCACCTTGCACAGGTTAAGTAAATCTACGATTTGCTGAGTAAAATCCTTATTGACGGAAACATCGTTGAAACAAGAGAGAATATCCCCGCTTTCTGTATCGGAAGCCTGTATGCCGTATGTCGGAATAAAACCGTCATCCAGCAGCAGAATATCGTTTGTAAGTTTGTATTCAATCGTCATAAGCGCACCTGAATCAATGAGTGTGAATTTTTTTCACCTTTTATAGTATCATACACCGATACACTGATAAAGTCAATATAAAAATGCACCTTTTTGCTTATTATTAAGATAATCTTTTGCAAAAAATCAGGATTCTTGTCTTATTGTGTAAAATCCGAATGCTGAGTCTGCGTATTCAACAAAAATTTTTAAAACTTGCAATCTTGTCTGATTTATGTTATTGTATCAGTGAGGTGTAATTATGTTTTTACAGGAATCAGGCGAGATGTATCTCGAAACAATATATGTGTTAACAAAAAACAGCGACGCTGTCCGTTCAATTGATGTCTGTGAGCATATGGGTTATTCAAAGCCGAGTGTCAGCAGAGCAATCGGTCTTCTTAAAAACGGCGGATATGTTACAGTAGACGGTGAGGGTCATCTTTCACTTACCGCTGAGGGTAAAGAGGTTGCGGAAAAGATTTATGAACGGCACACCGTAATTACCGAGTTTCTTATCAGTCTCGGTGTCAGCAGGGATGTTGCTTCGGAAGATGCCTGCAAAATGGAGCATGTTATCAGCGACGATTCAGTCGAAGCAATCAAGAGCTTTGTTGAAAAAGACAGGGGTTGATTTTGTGAAATATTCTGTAGACAGAATTGAGGAAGCTTTTGCAGTCTGTGAGGACGAGAACGGCGCCTTTGAAAATATCGGACTTGCAGCTTTACCCGAAAACGTCAGAGAAGGGGATATTCTGCTGAAGACGGATGACGGATATACAATACTTGCTGACGAAACCGAAGAACGCAGGCAGAGACTTGCGAAGCTTCAGAAAAGTATATTTACAAAGAACAACGGATGACAGAAAGCCTGTCATCCGTTTTGTTATACTGCAAATTTTGATAAAAAAGAGAAAACATATGCGATTACGGTTAATATACCGATTATCAGAAGAATTTTCTGTATAAACTTCTTTTCGTTAAAAACCTTGGAGTTTGCACCGCAAGCAGGGCAGAAGCCCGCTTTGTTTCTTGATCTTGAGCCGCAGGCAGGGCATATTTTTTCTTTTGAGATTTGTTTAAGTGCATAGATGAACGGTATCAGCACTACGATATTCAGCACATATGCTGCAATTGTCCACCACAGAACACTCATTTTGAGCTTATGGGTAACAAAAGCTGTTGACACAACCATTACTATGGATATTGCCAGGCAGGAATATACAATTATCATTGCAGGAATACCGGTTATCAATCCCACAAGCATTGCTCCCATAGGACTTACCTCCAATTTATCTTTTGTCTTTTTTCAGAAGCTCGTAGGCAACAAAATATTCTCTTGTATAGTTTTTGAGAATGTTGCTTTTATTCGGACAGCTGACCTTGCCTATGCTTGTAAAACCGCAACGCTTTGCAATTATCCCTGCCCTGTGAAGATGGTAGTCGGACGAAAGAAAAGCAATTTTCAGTTCATTAGGATTTTTGCCCGAATGCTCTTCTACAATTTTAAATGCATTTTCAAAATTTTCAAATGTGGTTGTCGATTTGTCCTCAAGTACAAATCTGCTTTCTTCAATACCGAGGCCTACAAGATGCTCCTTGATTATAAGTGCCTCGCTCTTTTTCTGTCCGTCACGGAAGCAGCCTCCGCAGGGCATAACAAAGCAGTGTGTATTTTCTTTAAGGTATTGCGCTGCCGCATTTATTCTTTCAAGCAGATGCTCACTCGGAGTTTCTTCACCTATAACCAGACCGCCCAGAACAAGCAGATAATCGCAGTCGTCGCGGTAGCCCTTTCTTGCATCTCTTACAACAAACGGCAGATACGCACCTGCAGTCACACCGAGGTAGCCTGCAATGCCGCAAACGGTACCGAGTAAAATTTTTGGTATGATATTCATAATCGTCACCTTATTTCAGTTTAAATTTCAGCACAACGGGATTATGGTCGGAGTATACAAATTCCGTGCTGATATTTTCTGTGCTTACGACCTCAACATTGTCTGTGACAAGAAATCCGTCAACAATGATTGTAAAGTTGCCCGGCTTATACGGGATGTCACAGTTCCTGCAGGTCGGCACAAGCTGAGTGTAACCGTCGCAACGGATGATGCAATCGGGCAAAAGCACTATCGGGAATGGCTGTGCCCAACCGAAATCAACCTCCTGACCGCCGTTCAGCTTCTGGGTAGAATCGCCTGTGAAATCGTGGTTGAAGTCACCGCCACAGACACAGTAGTTGCCCTTGTCATATTCCTTTTTCATATCCTCAAAAAGCATTGTCATCTGTGCCGTTCTTATCTCGTCACTTCCGCCGTAAGCAGAAAGATGAACGTTGAAAATAACAAGCTCTTTTCCGCCGTCAACGGGAACTCTTGAGATTGAATAGCAACGGTCAAGGTCGAGAAACTTGCTGAAGCTTTCCGAAATCGGAAGACTTCTTCTGAGTGAAGCGGTTATGTTGTATCTGCTCAGCGTCAGAATACCGCTGTTGGATGCCCCGTGAGGTTGAGTAAACGGGTAGGCGAGGAAGGATGAGTGATAATTCACGGCAAAAGCACTGCTGTAGAAAGCAAATCTCTTTTCGAGAATTTCACGCTGATTTATATGGTAGCTTCTTGTCGAATCAAAGTCCACTTCCTGAAAAAGAATAAAATCGGGGTCGTGCTTTTCAGCCTCAAAAGCAGCGTTATTGATACAGTTTTTGACGCTTTCTTCACTTTCAGCCCAGGATTGCGTACCGCCGTCCATAAAGAATGTGAAATCCTGAGTGTAAGCACCGAAGCCGAGATTCTGAATCAGAGCGGTATATTCCTTACCAAGCTCAAGCTTCTCGTCGGAGCCTGATTTTATCGGCTCGATTTCAATGTTGTCATCGAGCCTCGAATAGCTTGCGAGAACATAAACAACATATCCGCCGACAGCAAGCACAAGGGCGAGAAGGACACACAAAAAACCTTTCAGAGCTTTCTTTACCATAAAAATCCCACCTTTCATATTTCAAGTATATATTAAAAGAAGGCTATTTGCAACACTGCTTTTTAACAAAACCTTAATGGAATTTTATTGACAATTATTTGTGATAACTATATAATCTTTTTGTAAGATTTTTTGTCAGGAGGTGTGACTTATGGAAGAAATGATGTCTGTTTTTAGATATCTTATTCCTGCGCTGTGCTTTATTATCGTTGCATATTGCGTTAAGCATCTTCTGCAAAGCAAAGCACCAAAGGTTACACCTGCGTGCCTTATTGACGAAATGACGGGTGAGGAGTATCTTATCACAAACTGGGAAACCTCCGTGGGCAGAAGCAATGCCTGCGATATAGTGCTTAATTATTCAACGGTTTCTCGTTTTCACGCAGTTATTTCCAAGCATAAAAAGGGCTGGGTGCTTACCGACACAAATTCAAGTGCAGGTACATACGTCGGCTCAACACAGGTCGAAAAAAATGTTGTCATCAATGACGGAGATGAAATATCCTTCGGGGGAATTCACCTTCGTTTCAGAATCAAATAGCAGGAAGCTGTTTTTTGCTGTGGGCAAAAGGCGGCTTCTTATGTTTTTTGACAAAAAGTACGGTTGATTTTTTAACATAAATGAGTGTTTTTCTCTTGAATACAGATGCTTTTATATGTTAAAATATTACGAATGATTTAAAAATTGGTTTTGGAGGCTGATTTTATGAAATATATCAATTTTGATGAGTCAAGAGAGCTCGACCTCATCCCCATCGGACGAGTGGCTATTGACTTCAACCCCACGGATTATTACAACACACTCGACAAGTGCGAGAACTACAAAAAGTATGTAGGCGGTTCACCTGCCAATATCGCTGTCGGTCTTGCAAGACTCGGCAAGAAGGTCGGCTTTATCGGTAAGGTTTCCGACGATCAGTTCGGCACTTATGTTGAGAACTTCTTTAAAGACGAGGGTATCGATATTTCTCACATCACACGCACCACAGGCGGCGAGAAGCTCGGCCTTACCTTTACCGAAATCAAGTCAGAGCACGAAAGCAGCATTCTTATGTACCGTGACGGTATTGCAGACCTTATGCTTCATCCCGATGATGTTGACGAGGATTATATCAAGAGTGCAAAGGCAATTCTCATCAGCGGTACTGCACTTTCACAGAGCCCTTCAAGAGAGGCTTGCCTAAAGGCTATGTACCTTGCAAAGAAGGTAGGCACAAAGGTTATTTTTGATATTGACTACCGTCCGTACAACTGGAAGAATGCAGACGAAATTGCTATTTATTATTCAGTTGTTGCATCAAACAGTGATATGGTTATGGGTTCGCGTGAAGAGTTTGACCTTACCGAAGCAATCTCAGCACCCGGCAGAACAGATAAGGAAACTGCAGCTCACTGGATGAGTATGGGCAACAAGATTGTTATCATCAAGCACGGTAAGGAAGGCTCAACTGCACACACTGCAGACGGCGAGTATTCAATCAAGCCGTTCCCCGTTAAGGCATTCAAGTCCTTCGGTGGCGGTGACGGTTACGGCTCAGCATTCATTTACGGTCTTCTTGAAGAGTGGGATATTATGGACTGTCTCGAGCTCGGCTCTGCATCAGCTTCGATGCTTGTTGCTGCTCACGGCTGTTCACTCTTTATGCCCACGGTTGACGAAATCAAGGCATTTATAAAAGAAGAAAAAGAAAAATACGGCGAAATGGTCGCAAGAGCATAAGGAGGTCAGTTTTATGTCAACAGTAAGACTCACTCTCGGTGAGGCTATCGTCAGATACCTCGACAATCAGTATGTTACAATTGAGCATAACGGTGAAATGATTGAAAGCAAGTATGTTGAATACTTCTATGCTGTTTTCGGTCACGGTTGCGTTCTCGGTGTCGGTGAAGCACTTTCACAGGCAGAGCATTCAATCAAGGTTATGCAGGGCAGAAACGAGCAGGGTATGGCTCAGGCTGCAGCCTCCTACGGTAAAATGACAAACAGAATGAAGATTATACCCTGTATGTCTTCAATCGGACCGGGTGCCGCAAATATGGTTACCGCAGCAGCAATGGCTACCGTTAACAATATGCCTCTGCTTCTGTTTATGGGTGACACATTTGCATCCCGTCAGCCCGACCCCGTTTTACAGCAGATTGAACAGCTTCACGACGGCACTGTTACAACAAACGATGCTTTTAAGGCTGTTACAAGATATTTTGACAGAATCACTCGTCCTGAGCAGATTATGTCTGCACTCACAAATGCAATGCGTGTGCTTACCGATCCCGCTCACTGCGGTGCGGTTGCAATTGCACTTTCACAGGATGTTCAGGGCGAAAGTTATGATTACCCTGAAGAATTCTTCCGAAAAAGAGTTCATTTTATTCCCAGACAGATTCCCTGCGATTACGAAGTACAGCAGGTTGCACAGAAGATTAAAGAAAGCAAGAAGCCTCTCGTTATCGTCGGCGGCGGTGTAAGATATTCACTCGCAGGCGAAACAGTAAAGGCTTTCTGCGAAAAGCATAACATTCCGTTTGCTGAGACTCAGGCGGGTAAATCGGCTATCGAGTCAAGCCACTATCTTAATGTAGGCGGTATCGGAGTAACAGGTAACTCAAGTGCAAACGTACTTGCAAAGGATGCTGATCTTATTATCGGTATCGGCTCAAAGTTTACCGATTTCACAACATCCTCAAAATGGCTGTATGCCGATAAGCAGGTTGTTACAATCAATGCGAGTGCTTTCCACGCAGGCAAGCTTGACAGTATAAAGATGGTTGCGGATGCAAACGAGGGCGTAAAGGCACTCGGTAAATACCTTGAGGGCTATAAGACAGAATACACAACAGAAATTGCTGATGCAAAGGCTGAATGGGACAAGGAAATGGAAAGACTTTCAAACGCTTTCTATTCCGAGGATTACAAGCCTGAAATTACGAATCATGTTGACGACGCTGTTACAGGCTTTGTTAAGGCAACGGGCGGTGTCATCACACAGACAGCTGCTCTTGCGCTTATCCGTAAGCTTATGCCGTCAGATGCAATCGCAGTCGGTGCGGCAGGCTCACTTCCGGGTTGTATGCAGAGAATGTGGACAACCGATGCAATTGATTCCTACAATATGGAATACGGTTACTCCTGTATGGGTTACGAGATTGCAGGTGCATTCGGCTCAAAGCTTGCTTATCCCGACCGTGAGGTTTATGCTTTCACGGGTGACGGCAGCTACAATATGCTCCATTCCGAAATGATTACGGCCTTGCAGGAGGGTAAGAAAATCAATGTTCTTCTCTTCGATAATGCATCATTCGGCTGTATCAACAATCTTCAGATGGGTCAGGGTATTGCGGCTCTTTGTACAGAATCGCGTTACCGTGACGGTGATAAGCCTATCCGTGAGGGCGAGTTTATGAATATAGACTATGCCGCTTGCGCAAAGGGTTACGGCTATGTTACATATACAGCAAAGACAATGGATGAGCTTGAGGCAGCGGTGCTTGATTCAATGAAGCAGACAAAGCCGACACTTATCGACATCAAGGTGCTTCCAAAGTCAATGACAGACGGCTACGGCGGATGGTGGAATGTAGGCTGCTCTGATATTCCGCGTACCGAAAAGGGTAAGGAAGCATTGAAGGAAAAACAAGAACACTTGCTTGAAGCAAGAAAATACTGATAAAGGAGATTCCATAATGAACGCAGAAAAGATTAAACTCGGTATTGCCCCCATCGGCTGGACAAACGACGATATGCCCGACCTCGGCGGTGAAATCACATTTGAGCAGTGTGTCAGCGAAATGGCACTTGCAGGCTACAAGGGCTGCGAAATCGGCAACAAATACCCCAAGACAGTTGAAGGTATGCACGAATATCTCGACATCCGCGGACTTGAGATTGCTAACCGTTGGTTCTCATCCTTCATCCTCACAAAGCCTTTTGAAGAGGTTGAAAAGGATTTCAGAGAAAACTGTGAATTCCTCAAGGGCTGCGGTGCAAAGCGTATCGGTGCTTCTGAGCAGAGCTACAGCATTCAGGGACAGATGGAAACTCCTGTTTTTGAAAAGAAGTATGTTATGAACGATGAAGAGTGGAAGAAGTTCACAGACGGTCTTTCAAAGCTTGGTAACATCGCAAAGGAATACGGCATCACTCTTGTTTACCACCACCATATGGGTACAGTTGTTCAGACATCTGAGGAAATTGACAAGATGATGGATATGTGTGACCCCGAGGCAGTTTACCTCCTCTTTGATACAGGTCACCTCGCATACTGCGGTGAGGACTATATGGCAGTTCTCAAGAAGTATGCAAAGAGAATCAAGCACGTTCACCTCAAGGATATCCGTCCTGAAATCGTTGAGAAGGTGAAGGCAGAGCACCTTTCATTCCTTCAGGGTGTACGTCTTGGTGCATTCACGGTTCCCGGTGACGGCACAATCGACTTCAAGCCTGTTTTTGATGTTCTTGATGAGGCTGATTATGAGGGTTGGATGCTCGTAGAGGCTGAGCAGGATCCCGCAATCGCAAATCCGTTCAAGTACGCAAAGATGGCAAGAGAATATATCAAAGCTAACGCAGGTGTATAAAAGGAGACTTAAAAAATGGCTGAAAAACTTAAGTATTTTGTCAACGGTCAGTATGTTGAGTCAAAAACTGACAAGTATTACGATCTGGTAAATCCGAGTACAGGCGAAATCACAGGCTATGCACCTAACTGTACTGCTGAGGAGGTTGAAGAAGCAATCGCAGCAGCAAAGGCAGCATATCCCGCATGGAGCGCAACTCCCGCAATCAAGAGAGCACAGATTATGTACAAGGTACGTGATCTTCTTATGGAAAATATGGAAGAGCTCACAAGACTTGTTGCTGAAGAAAACGGCAAGTGCTGGGGTGAGGCTGAGGGTGACGTGCTCAAGGCTAAGGAGGGCACAGAGCTCGCAACTCAGGTTCCGTCACTTATGATGGGCGAAAGCACAATGGATGCTTCAAAGGGCTATGACACAGTTCTTTACCGCGAGTCAATGGGCGTTTTTGCAGGCATTGTTCCCGTTAACTTCCCTGCTATGATTCCCTTCGGCTGGATGGCTCCCGTTTGCCTTGCAACAGGTAACACAATGGTTCTCAAGGCTGCAAGCCTTACACCGAGAACTGCACTCAGAATTGCAGGTCTTTATAAGGAAGCAGGTGTTCCCGACGGTGTTATCAACATCGTTACATGCTCAAGAAACGAAATCAATGTTCTTCTTGACAGTCCCGACGTTAAGGGTATCACATTTGTCGGTTCAACTCCCGTAGGCAAGCTTATCTACGAGCGTGCAGCAAAGTCAGGCAAGAGAGTACAGGCTCTCTGTCAGGCAAAGAACCACGCTCTTGTGCTTGAGGATACTCCGATTGAGAGAACAGCTGCAGGTGTTATCAACTCTGCGTTCGGATGTGCAGGTCAGAGATGTATGGCTCTTTCCTGCTGTGTTGTTCAGGAGAGCATCGCTGATGCATTTGTTGCTGAGCTTGTAAAGCAGGCAAAGGCTATCAAGGTAGGTCCCGGCTATGACAAGACATCAAAGCTTGGTCCAATTACATATAAGAAGCACTATGACGAAGTTATCGCTGACATCAACAAAGGTGTTGCTGAGGGTGCAGAGCTTGTGCTTGACGGCAGAAACTGTGTTGTTGAGGGTTATGAAAACGGCTTCTATGTAGGCCCGACAATCTTTGATAAGGTTACTCCCGAAATGACAATCGGTGACGAAGAGGTATTCGGACCCGTGCTTTGCATCAAGAGAGTCAAGAACTTCGAAGAAGGTCTTAAACTTATGAACGCTAACCCCTATGCAAACGGTTCAGTTATCTTCACACAGAACGGTTATTATGCAAGAGAGTTTGCACGTCATACAGACGGCGGTATGGTCGGTATCAATGTTGGTATTCCCGTACCCATCGGATTCTTCCCGTTCGCAGGTCACAAGAATTCATTCTTCGGCGATCTTCACTGCCTCGGTAAGGATGCTTACAGATTCTACACTGAGAGCAAGTGTGTAACAACACGTTGGTTTGACGAAGAAGAAATGAAGAAAACAGAAATTTCCACATGGGACGGAACAATATAAAAGGAGAGAAAAGTTATGATTAATGTTGGTATTATCGGTGCAGGCCGAATTGGTAAGGTTCACTGCGAATCAATTATGAGATACGTTAAAAACGCTACAGTCAAGGCTGTTGCCGATCCCTTCCTTAATGACGAAACAATCGAGTGGGCAAAGGGTCTCGGTATTGAAGAGTTCTATACAGATTACCACAAAATCCTTGAGGATGACGACATTCAGGCTGTTCTTATCTGCTCTTCAACAGATACACATTCCACAATTTCTCTTGAGGCTATTGCAGCAGGTAAGCACATCTTCTGTGAAAAGCCGATTGATCACGATGTAAACAAGATTCTTGAGGTAAAGGCTGCTCTTGACAACAGCAATGTTAAGTATCAGGTAGGCTTCAACCGTCGTTTTGACCACAACTTCAAGGCAGCAAGAAAGGCTGTTGAAGGCGGTCAGATCGGTGATCTTAATATTCTTAAGGTTTGCTCAAGAGACCCCGGTGCTCCTCCGGTAAGCTACATCAAGGTTTCAGGCGGTATCTTCCTTGATATGACAATCCATGATTTCGATATGGTACGCTTTATGTCAGGCTCAGAGGTTGAGGAAGTATTTGCATACGGTGCAGTGCTTGTTGACCCCGCAATCGGTGAAGCAGGCGACATCGATACAGCAGTTATCTCAATGAAGCTCGCAAACGGCGCTATCGCAGTTATCGACAACTGCCGCCGCGCAAGTTACGGTTATGATCAGAGAGTTGAGGCATTTGGCTCACTCGGCCAGGTTGCAATCGGCAACGATTCAGAGTCAACTGCAGTTATTTCCGACGCTAACGGCGTACGCGGTGAAGTTCCCCTCAATTTCTTCCTTGAAAGATATATGGGTGCTTATGTTGAGGAAATCACAGAGTTCATCGATTGCATCGTAAACGATAAGGAAGTAAGCGTTGGTCTTGATTGTGGTCTCCAGCCCGTACTCATCGGCCTTGCTGCCAAGAAGTCTCTCGTAACAGGTGTGCCTGTTAAAATTGCAGACATCGCAGCAGAATACAATTTATAATTCAATATAGCTGAATAACAATAAACACCACCGAAACCAAGTGTTTTGGTGGTGTTTTAATATCAAAATAGAATAAAGAGCCTTGAAAACGTAAAAAATAGTTACAAAAAGTTACAAAAATTTTTAAAATGTCATAATTTCGTAACATTTGTGTGTTATAAAGTTATTGCTGAACATTTGGCTAATTTGAAAAAAAGGACTAGTTTTTATGCATTTTAAAAACCACATAAAAAGAACTCTTGCAATTATTCTTACTCTTGTGATAGCTGCTTCAGGTTTTGGTATGACGGCTTTTGCAGCGAATTATGACAAAAATATTCCGATTATCTTTGATTTTCTCGTAGATGAAATGGGACTCAATTCAGCAGCTGCTTGCGGCGTGCTTGCGAATATTGAAAAAGAATCAAACTTCAATCCCGCTCTTTATGGTGACAGCGGTTCGAGCTACGGTATTTGTCAGTGGCACAACGGCAGATTCGAAAATCTTAAGGCTTTCTGCGATAAGAACGGCTACTCATGGAAGACTCTGGAAGGACAGCTTCAGTTCCTTAAGTACGAGCTCAACACAAACAAGACAGATACAGGCAAGATTATTGACCGTCTCAAGAATGTAGAAAATACAGCTGAGGGTGCTTATCATGCAGGCTACGATTGGTGCTATTACTTCGAGCGTCCCGCTAATAAGGTAAGCAAGTCAGAGACTAGAGGCTCTAATGCACAGACTAAATACTGGCCGACATACAAGCTTGTTTATGAGCTTGGCGACATTAACGAAGATGGCAAGGTAAACTCTGTTGATGCTCTTATAGCTCTTGAAAGCACAGTCGGTAAAAAAACGCTTACAAAGTCTCAGGCAAAAGCAGGCGATATCGATAAGGACGGCAGCGTTACATCATACGATGCACTCATTATGATTTCAGTCGCAGCAGGTAAGGTTAGTATAGAAAACTACAGATAAAAATAAAGACACGAAGGAAAATCCTTCGTGTTTTTTAATTTGCCTTATTCATAGCCTTGTCGATGTCACCGTCAAGTATATACGGTAAAACCTCCGTAGCCTTTGTTATCGCTTTCTTCAGTTCCTCCATCTCGTCCTTTTTAAAGGTGGAAAGCACCCAATCGGCAAGATTGTAGTCAGGATGAGGCTTTGCACCGATACCGACTTTGATGCGTGGAAAGTTGTCCGAATTCAGATGATAGATAATACTCTTGATGCCGTTATGTCCGCCGTCTGTTCCTTTTCTGCGGATTCTCAGTTTGCCGCAGGGGAGGGATATATCATCAAAAATAACAATAATCTTCTCGGGAGGAATTTTATAAAACTGAGAGATTTCTCTTACTGCTTCACCGCTGTTGTTCATAAATGTCTGCGGCTTGACGAGCAGACATCTGTGTCCCGAAATAATAGTATCACCGATAAGGGCCTTATATTTAAGCTTTTTTACATCAACATTTTCTTCAACGGCAATGTGATCGATTGTCAGAAAACCTGCATTATGGCGTGTGAATTCATACTCTCTGCCGGGGTTTCCGAGACCGACAACCATAAATTCAGGCGATCCCGATGCCGAAGACGTAAACTTCTTTCTTAAAAACATTTTGTTCTCCTATCATAAAATTCGGGACGGTAAGCCGTCCCGAATTTTTTGTTTTAGAATGTAACAGGCATATACGCTGTTGTAACGCTTGACCAGTCGTCAACACTGTCAAGGTCGCTGTCAATGAGAGTGTAGATAATATCGATATCCATCGCATTGAGTGCGTCTATAATCTCTTCTTCAGTTTCATATTTTGCAGAGTTTACAAGACCTTCAATTATAATTGACATGCCTCTGCCGGGATTGAATCCGTATTCACAGCCGAGGTTTGTGTCAATAATAATATCATCAGTGTTGGTTGCTTTGAGCTGGCTGAAAGCAACACGCTTGGAATTCGAGTTAGCAACATACACGTTATAGGAAAATTTAGTCCACTTTTCAGCTTCTTCAACGATTTCTTCAGCCTTATCCTTATCAATACCAAAGTCTTCGTTGCGTGAAACGAATTTATCCTCATCATCTTTGTCCTTGAGCGAGTCGCTTAAGGATGAGCCTGCGTGAAGCTGACCGACAGCCTTATCATTGACGTTAATAACATTTGTAGCGTCAACCTCTTTGCCGTTACTGTCGGTGCTGGGATACTCAATAACAGCTGTATTATCCTGAATGGTCGGCTGGTTGAGTCCGCCTTTATCTTTGTTGTCCTTACAGCCGTAAGCGGTCAGCATAACACCGCCTGCAAGGAGTAAGGAAACTGCTCTGATTAAAATATTTTTGTTCATAGATTTACCTCTTATTTCTGCCATTTATATGGTTTTTTCTTTATAATCCAGTCTTTTTTGACCGATTGTCTTGCTCTTGCGATGGCAAGTGAATTTTCGGGAACATCTTCGGTAATTACCGAGCCCGCAGCCGTGTACGCATTTTTGCCGACTCTGACGGGAGCAACAAGATATGTGCTGCATCCGATGAAAGCGTGATCGTCAACCCTGGTGCGGTTCTTTTCCTTACCGTTGTAGTTAACAGTTGCACAACCGCAGCCGACATTTACCTCTGAACCGAAGTCAGCATCACCTATATATGTCAGGTGAGAAACGCTGGTGCGGTCGCCGATGGTTGCGTTTTTGAACTCAACAAAGTTTCCTGCCTTGACACCCTCGCCGATAACACAATCAGGACGGATACGTGCAAACGGGCCGACTGAAGCATTCTTCTTAACGGTAGAGGAGAAGCATTGCACATTGTTGAGAGTAACGCCGTCTTCAATAATGCTGTCCTCGATAAGAGAGTTAGGTCCGATAACGCAGTTTTCACCGATAACTGTGTTGCCCTTGAGAATCGTACCGGGAAGAATTTCGGTTTCGTTACCGATTTTTACACTCGGACTTATCATAACACCGTCCGGGCAGGGGATAGAAACACCCGCCAGAAGATGCTCACGCATTACCTTTTTACGGGCAATTTCGTTAAGCAACTGAAGCTGAACTCTGTCATTCGCACTGAGCACTGCATCGGGATTGCCTGCTTCGTAGGCAACCGCATTAAGATTCTTTGCAAGAATAACCTCAATTGCATCTGTCAGATAATATTCAGCCTGACCCTTCTTGTCGTGCATCTCAACAATACCCTCAAGAGCGTCAAGAAGCACGGAGCAATTGAACCAATATGCACCCGAGTTTACCTCGTTGATCATCTTTTCAGCATTGGTTGCGTCATTTTCTTCAACGATTCTCTTAAGACATTTATCCTTGTTGCGGATAATTCTTCCGTAGCCGAAGGGGTTGTCAATTTTTGCAGATATAATTGTAACTGCATTTTTGTGAGATTCGTGATACTCAAAAGCGGTGCTTATTGTTTTAGCGTCAATAAGCGGAGCATCACCGTTGATAATAAGGATGTTACCGGGTGAATTTGCTTTGATAAATTCCTTTGCCTGCATAACTGCATGACCTGTGCCAAGCAGCTCGTTCTGAACGGCAATTTTAAACTTCCCACCGAGGTGATTTTCGAGTTCCTCGTGACAATGACCCGTAACAACGCAGATCTCGTCAACTCCGCCTGCCTGTACTGCGTCGGTTACCCAGTCGATCATAGGCTTGAAAAGAACCTCAGCAAGAACTTTAGGCTTCGATGTTTTCATACGTCTGCCTTCACCGGCTGCCAGAATCAATGCACTTTTTTTACTCATAAACATACCTCCAATCCGGAATACTATTAATATACATTTTTATTATCGCAGAAAACCGATTTAATTACAATAGCAAAATCAGGTTTTTTTTACAACATTTTAAACAAAAGTTTCGTTTTGTGTTTGTATGTTTTTATCGTAAAAACATATGGATTAAAAATAAATTGTATGCTATAATTTAGAACAAGTGTTAGTGGGATATTTACGCCCGTTAACAGCCTAATTAAGTTATTATTATTTTTGGAGGTATAAAAATGGCACACAAGTTTGTTTACCTTTTCAAAGAGGGTAACGCTTCAATGCGTGAGCTCCTCGGCGGTAAGGGTGCTAACCTTGCTGAGATGACAAGTCTCGGCCTTCCTGTTCCTCAGGGCTTCACTGTTACAACAGAAGCTTGTACACAGTACTATGAGGATGGCAGAAAAATCAATGAAGACATCCAGGCTGAAATCATGGAGTACATCGACAAGATGGAAGAGATCACCGGCAAGAAGTTTGGTGACAAGGAGAATCCGCTCCTCGTTTCAGTTCGTTCAGGTGCTCGTGCTTCAATGCCCGGTATGATGGACACAATCCTCAACCTCGGTCTTAATGAAGAAGTTGTTGAAGTTATGGCAGCTAAGTCAGGCAATGCTCGTTGGGCATATGACTGCTACAGAAGATTTATCCAGATGTATTCCGACGTTGTTATGGAAGTTGGTAAGAAGTATTTCGAGCAGCTTATCGACGAAATGAAGGAAGACAGAGGCGTTTCTCAGGACGTTGAGCTTACAGCTGAGGATCTTAAGGAACTCGCTGAGCAGTTCAAGGCTGAGTACAAGTCAAAGATCGGTAAGGACTTCCCGTCAGACCCCAGAGAGCAGCTCATGGGTGCTGTTGAGGCTGTTTTCCGTTCATGGGACAACCCCCGTGCAAACGTTTACCGTCGTGACAACGATATTCCGTACTCATGGGGTACAGCAGTTAACGTTCAGGCTATGGCTTTCGGTAACATGGGTGATGACTGCGGTACAGGTGTTGCTTTCACACGTGACCCCGCTACAGGTGAAAAGGGCCTTATGGGTGAGTTTCTTGTAAATGCTCAGGGTGAAGACGTTGTTGCTGGTGTTCGTACTCCGATGCCTATCGCACAGATGGCTGACAAGTTCCCCGAGGCTTTCGCAGAGTTCACAAAGGTTTGTGCTACTCTTGAAGATCACTACAGAGATATGCAGGATATGGAGTTCACTATCGAAGGCGGTAAGCTCTATATGCTTCAGACCAGAAACGGTAAGAGAACAGCTAAGGCTGCCCTTAAGATTGCTTGTGACCTCGTTGACGAGGGTATGATCGATGCTAAGAAGGCAGTTGCTATGATCGATCCGAGAAACCTTGACACACTCCTCCACCCGCAGTTCGATGCTAAGGTTCTTAAGGCATCTACTCCTGCCGGTAAGGGTCTTGGCGCTTCTCCGGGTGCTGCTTGCGGTAAGGTTGTATTCACAGCTGAAGACGCTGTTGAATGGAACGAGAGAGGCGAGAAGGTTGTTCTTGTTCGTCTTGAGACTTCACCGGAAGACATCACAGGTATGAAGGCTGCTCAGGGTATCCTCACAGTTCGTGGCGGTATGACATCACACGCTGCTGTTGTTGCTCGTGGTATGGGTACATGCTGCGTATCAGGCTGCGGCGAAATCAAGATGGATGAAGAAAACAAGAAGTTTGAACTCGCAGGTAAGGTATACAACGAAGGTGACTATATCTCAATCGACGGTTCAACAGGTAATATTTATGACGGTATCATCCCGACAGTTGATGCTGAAATCGCTGGCGAGTTCGGCAGAATCATGGCTTGGGCTGATGAGTTCAGAACTCTTAAGGTTCGTACAAATGCTGACACACCTGCAGACGCTAAGAAGGCTCGCGAGCTCGGCGCTGAGGGTATCGGTCTTTGCCGTACAGAGCATATGTTCTTCGAGGCAGACAGAATCGCAGCATTCCGTGAGATGATCTGTGCTGACACAGTAGAAGAGAGAAAGGCTGCTCTTGATAAGATTCTTCCTTATCAGCAGGGCGACTTTGAGGCACTTTACGAAGCACTTGAGGGCAACCCGGTAACAATCCGTTTCCTTGACCCGCCGCTTCACGAGTTCGTTCCCACAGAGGAATCTGATATTGCTACTCTTGCAGCTGCTCAGGGCAAGAGCGTTGAAGATATCAAGGCTCTTATCGCAGGTCTTCACGAGTTCAACCCGATGATGGGTCACCGTGGATGCCGTCTTGCAGTAACTTATCCTGAAATTGCTGCAATGCAGACAAAGGCTGTTATCCGTGCAGCTATCAACGTTCAGAAGGCACACGCTGACTGGAATGTTGTTCCCGAGATTATGATTCCGCTTGTTGGCGATGTTAAGGAGCTTAAGTTCGTTAAGAAGGTTGTTGTTGAGACAGCTGACGCTGAAATCGCAGCAGCAGGCGTAGAGCTTAAGTACGAAGTTGGTACAATGATCGAGATTCCGAGAGCATGTCTCACAGCTGATGAGATTGCTAAGGATGCAGACTTCTTCTGCTTCGGTACAAACGACCTTACACAGATGACATTCGGCTTCAGCCGTGATGACGCTGGTAAGTTCCTTACAGCTTACTATGATACAAAGATCTTTGAGAACGATCCGTTCGCAAAGCTTGACCAGACAGGCGTTGGCGCTCTTATGGAGATGGCAGTTGCTAAGGGTAAGGCAAGCGGCAAGAATCTTCACTACGGTATCTGTGGTGAGCACGGCGGCGACCCGACATCAGTTGAGTTCTGCCACAAGATCGGCCTCAACTATGTTTCATGTTCACCGTTCCGCGTACCTGTAGCTCGTCTCGCAGCAGCTCAGGCAGCAATCGCTGAGATGAAATAAGAGATTGATCTTAACTCATTCTAAATAAACAATCAATCCCCTTGGAATAATCCAAGGGGATTTTTGTATATACGTTAGTAATCGCGACACAGGCAGCTATTGCCGATGGCAGGAAGTAATCTTCACTCAGTTCGCTGAATTCACTCTGACGATTGAGGATGCACAGGAATATGTCTATTCCATATCCCCAACAAAGCGTGTAAGAGGCTGGCGAGACATTGAAGTAAAACTCTATATTTAAAATGAACTCCCTTTGTCAGAAATGACAGAGGGAGTTTTTGTGGTTATTGGAATTTAATCATCCTCATCATTATCCCAAGATGAAGTAAAATGGATATCACCCGAATCCATATCCATTGCCATATTATCCGACATGCGCATCATCATATTTCCATCAGAATCAAATCCTAAATTCCCAGATGTTGAAAATATGAAATCTCCGTCCTCTAAATCAAAAATCGGTTTTGACATTTACGCTTCCTCCTTAATTTAGTTTAATTATTTGATGTTCTCGTGTTCCGTAAACCCGTTGCACTTGATAGAGGCAGCTATCAATCCAAAAGGTAATTTTGTCTTCCGCCTCATCGTTTGTATAGATGTTTGTACAAATCAAATTATGTTTTTCATTTGTTCCGCCACACGAGAGTGGTAATATATGATGAATATTCCAACCACAATATATACGCTCACCAAAACGATAAATGCTAAAGTTTGCATCACCATATCCATCACGGCACATTAAATTCCCGTGAAAATCTTCGGCAAACTCTGAATTTCCAAAATATTCTTCCCACAAACGAAGTGCATTTTTTCTACAAATTTTCATTGTATCACCTCCAACTCGAACCAAAATAAAAAGTCCATACACTTATGTGTGTATAGACTTCAACGGTTCGGATTGATGCTTTACACACACAACAACAAAGACCATCGCTAAATAGCAATCGCCTAATGTAGTATGGTGTAAAGCCTTGATACAGCAATCGAGCCCACCTCAAAAGAGTGTTATCTCCCGGAGCTTACTCATGGGTTCTCAACAATGTAACGAGAATTTTAATCACAGTTGATAGTATCTTGGAATCTACTTTTTTGTCATGCAGTCAAAAGTTGCAGTTCTCTCGTCATCTTCAGCTTTCTCGTCCGGCTGTCATACGGGCTTCCGTGCATTTAACATAACATTGACTACAATATTAGTATATAGCATTGATATTAAAATATCAAGAGCGTTTTGCCAAAACAAGTTAATGCTTTGATATAAATGTCTTATTCCGCACATTCGACAAAACACAGACCTCCTTGTAAAATGGTATTACCAAATACAAGGAGGTCTTTTTATGTTTAATAAGAAAACCAAACTGAAGCTCACGGACTTTGAGTGTAACCTTTTAATCAACGGGATGAACGAGTTCCGAAATATGCTTCTCTCGGACGGTATTCCCACAGAAGATGTTGACGAACTGCTCCTGAAAATCATCAACCAATCAGAACGGTAGGGGGTGATACTATGTCTGACTTTATTGAAGATTTTTATTATGGAAACATTGAACCGCAGGAGTGTACAACCAACCTGACGGCAAAGGTTAAAAAGAGCCTCAATGAGCTTGCCGGCAAAGAGGAGCACCTGACATCAATTCTCACTGATAAGGAG
>JAFWZR010000020.1 GCA_017522225.1 Clostridia bacterium
CCTTATAACAGGAGGTTAGTCGAATGTGTGGATTTGAATATAAAAAGAAAAGAGAGAAAAGCATTAAACTCTTCTCTCTACTCTTCGACTCATCGCAATGCTCGTATTCTTAAGTTAGTGTCCTTAAGAGTACGGCGCATTACGAGCCGCTGTTTTTATTCATTTAAGTAAACCATATAGTAGTCATACTTACCGTTTTCCACCAAAGAATAAGAGATTTAAGAGAAGATTCAGATTTAACGCAAAAGCAAATGGCGCAAATTCTAAACTGTTCCCAGCAGGTTTATTCCAATTATGAATTAGGTCAGCGAGATATACCCACCTATATACTCATAGCTTTGGCAAAATACCACCATACTACTACCGACTATATCTTAGGATTAAATGATGAACGTTAAAAAACCGACGGTTAACTCCGTCGGTTTTTTGTGCAAATTTTATTTTGTAAATGTATGTGTGATTGCTACGGACTTAACTCCGTAGACTGTTTCTGCGGTAATTGTTGCGGTGTAGTCGCCTTTTCCGATTACACCAAGCTTCACCGTATTGGTTGCATCAACAGTTGCAGAATAATATTTCGGAAGAAGCCAGTCATTATAAACTTCCGTGCCGTCCTCATCAACCACATTTATTCTGTAAAGGTAAACGGGCGCACCGTCTGCTGACTTTGCCGAATCAAATGTAAGGCTCGTTATTCCGAACGAGGTCTTCGCTTCAACCTTAGCATCCTTTGCGAACACCGGAGCTGTTGACCTTGCTTCCTGCTTCTCGGGTGTGTAGTCACGGTTTGCAGGGTCTGCAGGGTTATCGAGAATGTACTCAACGAGTATCTTTTCCTCAACAAGGTCAATGCCGATTAAGCGAACACGGCTGTCTGCATCAACCTCAACAACCCAATACTGTACCTCGTCCCTGTATCCGTCGGGATGCATTGTGCGTACATCCTCAACAGTAAGCTCTACATAGTAAAGTGAGCCTGTGCCGATTGCAGTAAATTCGCCCTGCCACAGTGAACGCGGGTCATTGAGCGGATAGTGTGAATGACCTGAGAAATGAACAAGCTGAGGATACTGCATAAAGATATCTTTGAAGAATTCATCGTCCCAACCCTCGAAATCAGAGCTTCCGTAAACGGTATTGTCAACGTGCTCGTGCTGTGCGAAGAAAACCGGCTTTGTCGGGTCATCTGCAACCGCCTTGTCAAGCTCCGCCTTGAGCCATTCACGCTGATAGTCTGCATAACGCACCCCGTCAACATAAGCACGGGACATTGTTATAAAATGATAACCGTTGATTACATAATGATTATCCGTTGCATCAACACCGTGGAGAAGCTTGAAATAATCAAGTGATTTATAATCGTATGTTCCGCCATCGTGTGCCTGTGCAAGAAGCGGCATAACCTGTGTTTCAGGCTTTATTACCGAATCAACGGCAGCTTTGAAAGCACAGAACGATGACTGAAGTCCGTCGTCCGTTGTATCACCTGCAAAAATAACACCGTCAAGCTTTTTATAGTTGCCGTCAGCCTCTGCAATTGCATAGCTCATCTTAAGAGCCTTCTGAATGCGCTTGCACTGCCTGTCACCCGCCGTCGCTACGTGCGTGTCACTTGCGACCATAAAACGGAGTACGGGAACAAAATCACTCGTTTCAGCAGGCGCGGAAACATTGATGTCTGCCGCAGCCAGGGAACTGAAAAATGTGACAATTGTCATAAATACCGAGATAATTGACTTTAACATAGCCGTATCCCCTTTTAAATTTATTTAATTGTATACGGAGTTTCGTCCTGAGGCTCGCGGTTTTTATACTTGCCGCGTGTGAAATCGGGAATTTCAATCACCTCGCTGTTGTTCTTGAGTGACTGTTCGCTAATAGCGGTGATGCTCATCCATGCAGCCATATCGTAAACGTCAATAGGAGGAAGAGTGCCGTTCTTAACGGTTTCAACCCAAGCACGGAGAACGTGCCAGTCCATACCGCCGTGACCTGCTTCCATCATTTCCTTTGTTGTGTTCTTCCAGAGAGGATGGCTGTATTTCTTCTCGTAGCGGTTTGCGTTGCCCCAGAAATATTCCTGATCCCACTCGTGGTTTGTATGAGGCTCTCTGTCAAGATAAACGATATCGCCGTCCTCCTGATAAAGACCCTTGAGACCTCTTATTGTATAGCCTCTGCTGTAAAAACGCGGAAGACAGGTGTCAAGAGTAAGGTCGATAACCTCACCGCGCTCTGTTTTGATAAATGTCTTAACGATATCAGCCTGTGCAAACTCTGTCTTCTTGAGCTCGTCGTGCAAGTCCTTGTGCTTCTTTACAAAGTCCTTAAGACCGTATGAGCCTGAGCATACTGATGTAAGAGAAACAAATCGGTTACCTCTGTTGATATCAAGAAGCTTTGCAATGGGGCCGAGTGCGTGTGTGGGATAGTTTTCGCAGTTACGGGAGATGTAGTTGCGAAGACGGTAATGTCTGTCTCTGGTTCCGTAGCAAATCTCTTCACGAAGGTCGTGAGCATACTTACCTGAGCAAGCAATAATCTTGCCGAATTTGCCCTCGCGCACCATATTGTGAATCATAAGCTCTCGCTCACCGTAACAGCAGTTTTCCATAAACATTGCCCATACGCCTGTCTTCTCGTATGTATCAACAATTTCCCAGCACTCATCAAGAGTGTATGCGCCGCCGACCTCTGAAGCAGCAGGAATGCCTGCCTTCATTGCATCGATTGCTATTCTGACATGAGTTGACCAGTCTGTTGCGATGTAAACGCTGTCAAGACCTTCAAGCTCAAAAATTTCCTTGTAATTTGTTGTTCCGAACGGAGTGTTGCCCTTTTCCTCCTGAACTCTTTCAATTCCGTTCTGCATTCTGTCCTCGTATGCGTCGCAGACACCGATAACATTAACATCATCCATCTTACAGATTGTACCGAGCATTCCTCTGCCGCGTCCGCCGAGACCGATGACAGCTACATTGATTTTTTCTTTCATTGTTTTTGCCTCACTTTATATAAAATATAAGTAAATAGATTATATCATACTCAAAATAAATTTCAATAAGCTGAAGCGAAAAAGTAATAGTTTGGTTTGTTGCAAAAAAGTACGGTTTTTGTTATAATTTCTGCGAGGTGAATACGATGACAAAAAAAGAAAGAGCATTGCTTGCCGTTGAGGCTCTGAAAAAAGAATACCCCGAGGCAATATGCTCTCTTAATGCAAGTAACGATTTTGAACTGCTTGTTGCAACCCGACTTTCCGCACAGTGCACGGACGCAAGAGTGAACATCATCACCCCTGCCCTTTTTGAAAAATATAAAACACTCGAAGACTATGCCAATGCAAAGATCGAGGATGTTGAAGAGCTTGTACGCTCATGCGGATTTTTCCGCACAAAGGCGCGCGACATCATCGGAATGGCGCAGGAAATTCTTGAACGCTTTGACGGAAAAGTGCCCGACAACCTTGAGGACCTGACTTCACTTCCCGGAGTCGGCAGAAAAACAGCCAACCTTATCTGCGGTGATGTTTACGGCAAGCCTGCCGTTGTTGCGGACACACATCTTATCCGCATTACAAATCTGCTCGGTCTTGTCAGCACAAAAGACCCGCTCAAGGTTGAGCTTGAGCTTAAAAAAATTCTTCCTGCCGAGGAAAGCAACGACTTCTGCCACAGATGTGTGCTTCACGGCAGAGCGGTCTGTGTTGCACGTCGGCCAGACTGTGCAAACTGCTGTATGCAGAGCTTCTGTAAATCAGCTGAAAAATAACTTGTTTACGATTATTGTAACTGCCGCACCGACAAAAGCAGCACATAACAGACGGCAAGCGAGCAACAGCCTGTCCTGACGCACCTTTGACGGAGGCGGTGCACCCGCTTCACTTGCAATTGTGCTTGCTCTTTCACGCAAAGTACCCTCGCTGACGGCAGAAAATTCAGGCTTTACGAAAAAAATAACTCTTTCAAAGTATTCGCACGACGGTTTTGTAACCTCGACAATCTGATGGTTTACACCTTTCAACAATTCAGACACCTCTTTGTAAAATATTCATCTGTATTGTTGTCTTTTTCATATTTTTTTATTCAAAAAATGTACAATGTTCACAATTGAAAAATATGCATAAAAAATGAATAAAAACCGACATTAAATGACATTTTTCGGTCTTTCACCAAATTTCTGTGGAAGTGTGGAAAACTTGAAAAATCGGTTAAAAACTGTGGAAAACCGTGTTGAAAGTGTTGATAACTTACTTAAAAAGCCTTGATAAATCAAAGTTTTCCACACTTTTTATGACAAATTTAAAAACTTTGTTATTTTTTTAACATTTATCAAATATTGAGTGTCAAGTATTTTTTAGTAATAATTTGCACAAAGTTTTATAAAAAAACTATCTATTTTTTCTATTCAGAAAAGTCATAAATGCTCTTGACAGTCAAGGTTACAAAAAGTTACAAAATGAATATTCACAAAATATACAGGTGATATGATGGAAGTTAAATTTAACAAAAATGCAATAATTTTTTCGGGCGTAGATACTCTGTCCGTACCCTTGACACTCGATTGTGGTCAGGCTTTCCGTTGGAGCGAAAAATCGGACGGAATCTGGCACGGTGTTGCGTATTCAAAAGCAGTCGATATTGTCCGGAACGGTGACGAGTTGATAATAAACGGTTGTTTCGATGAGGGTGACGAAAAGCTGTGGGTAGAGTATTTTGACCTTGAGCGTGATTACGGTAACATCTGCAAAAACCTCAAGTCTGACTGCCACCTGAAAACTGCAATCGAAGCGTTTCCCGGTATTCGTATTCTTAAGCAGGAGCCGTGGGAGGCACTCTGCTCGTTCATTGTCTCGCAGAACAACAACATCCCCCGTATCAAGGGTATAATTGAGCGCCTGTGCGTCAGCTTCGGCAACGATCTCGGTGACGGTGATTTCTCCTTTCCGTGTGCTGAAAAGCTCGCCGTGCTTACTGTAGAGGATCTTGCACCGCTTCGTTCGGGCTTCCGTGCAAAGTACATCATTGATGCGGCACAAAAGGTTGCAAGCGGCGAGGTTGACCTTAAAAAGCTTCACACCTGCGACATCGACGAGGCCCGACAGGAGCTTATAAAAATCAAGGGTGTGGGTGCAAAGGTAGCCGAATGCACACTGCTTTACGGTTGCGGAAGGGTTGACGCCTTCCCCGTTGATGTGTGGGTGCGAAGAATTATGTCGGAGCTTTACCCTGAAGGCTTACCCGAATGCACCAATGGTGTTGAGGGAATCGCTCAGCAGTATCTTTTCCATTGGAGACGAAATGTTTAATAATAAAACGCAGTAAAGGCTTGATTGCTTTTACTGCGTTTTTAGTTATTTGATTATCTTTGCCGTACCGTTTTCAAAGGTAACGGAATACGGAACATCCGTCATATCAGCTTTCGTCGGATAGTCAGTGGAAAGTATCTGCGCACCGCTTTCAAGAGTAAGTATGCGGTCTTCATCGTTGTAGCTGCCGTAAGTATCCACACGGGTTCTGACAATCAGATTCTTATCAAAAATAAGCTCCTGCGAATACTTTGCAATATCCTTCGGCTTATTTACAATAAGGAACGATGCATAATTCTTATCCCTGTCCCTGTATCGGAGCATCGGAAACATTGCCTGAGATTTGATTGTCTCGTCCTGCTTAATATACTTACCTGTCACCGTGGTGTCGTGCAGAAGCACAACAACCTTACCTGCACATTCTTCAAGCGGTAACCATCCGTCCGCCTCTCTCATTGCCTTGAGTGACGGATAATCACCCATCATATCAGCGGGAGTCAGAAGCTTTTCGCCGAAGACATCACGCAAAAGATCATCAAGCACCCTCGCGTGCTCCATATTAAAAAACCTCATTCCGCTATCAAGCAGATAAAACTTTTTCGGCTCAATAATAACCGTTATCGGTAAATGTCTCGGATTCGCATCCGACCACATCTTGACTTCTTCGAGTGCGAGGCTGAAGTTGTAGCACGAGGAAGCCATATCAATAAGCGGTGAATGTGCGCAGACAAAGCTGATATCATCACCGTCAACAACAGTTTCAATATCGAGCTCAATGCTTCTTATTCCGACATCCAGCTGTTCGGTCAGCGTATCACTGCAGTATTCGGGTGCATCACCGTCAATAAGTCCGAAGGTAACAGCTTCCAGGTCGCGGTAAACCTTTCTGTACGACGGTACGCTCTGAAGCTGGTAGCTGTTATGGGTGGCAATGTATGCAACCTCGTTGAACTTCACACCGTCTGCATACGCCTTTTCAACATCAAAGCCTGTCGCTGCCGACTCGTTGACTTTTTTGTAATTCCCGTCGGAATACAAATCCGCAAGAACGTCTATTCTTTCCATCTGTTGTGCAATGTTCTCTTCTCTTACGCTTTTGTTCTCACTGATAACCGTCGGTAATCCTGTGAAAAGAAATAATACCAACGATAAAAGTGAAGCAATAAATTTTAAAAAAGCCTGCATAAAACCACCCGACATGAATTGATAGATAAATTCTAACACATACATCAGTATTTTTCAATAAAGAAAAATCTCCCGAGGTTACCCTCGGGAGAAGCTGTTTATAAGTTAATTACCACTGAACGTTAGTAAGCTTAACTGTTGTTGTAGCGTTACCCTTAGCCTGCTTGATGCCAACGATTGTGTACTTAACATTTGCAAGTTCAACATACCAATCCCATGAAGCTGTGAGTGACTGAAGCTTGCCTGTCTTTGAGTCGATAACAGCTGTGATCTTTGTGTTTGTTACCTTCTCAAGTGCTGACTCTGCTGTACAATCATCAACACCGTTGATAGCTGTGTGGATGTTCTCAGAGTTCTTGTAGTCGTAAGCCTTCTTATCGCCCTTACCTGCGAATACGCCTGCTCTCTGAAGCGGTGATGTGTCAGAGTTACCTGAAGCATTAGCTGTGCTGCTACCGTCCTTGAGAGTCATTGTGATTGTGTAGATACCGTTCTTTTCTGCGCAAGAAGCCTGCTTGATGTCAGCTGCTGTAAGTGAAGCCTTGCTGAGGTTATCCTGCTTACCCTTCTGGTTGTCCCAATTGTCTGAGCCAACACCGAGGAAGTCATTAACCATATCAACAACAAGCTGAATCTTGAGGAGAGCACCACCGTCAAGGTTGTGCATTTCTGTTGTTCTTACCTTCTTGAAGCCTGCCTTTGAAGTAACAACCTTATTGATAGCGTTGTTATAGTAAGCTGTGATTTCAGCAGGTGTTGACGGAGCCTTAGGACCGTTGTCAGCTGCGGGCTTATCTGTTGACGGAGCATCTGTCGGAGCGTCTGCAGGAGCATCTGTCGGAGCATCTGCCGGTGTGTCAGCAGGTGTATCTGCCGGTGTGTCAGCGGGTGTGTCTGCCGGTGTGTCAGCAGGAACATCTGACGGTGTGTCTGTTGAAACGTCGCCGCCAACTGAAGCCTGAGGAGCTGCTTCTGCTGCAAGCTTTGCAGCCTCTACCTTAGCATCAGCAATCTTGCCGATACCGAGCATACCTGTTACAGAGATAGCAACTACACAGATAATTGCTGTCACGCACTGAAAAATTGTGTTTTTCATACGAATCTTCTCCCTACATTTTTAAAATTTTATTTTTCGTCATTTATAGACATTAGCATAATAACACATCCGTATTAAAAAATCCAGCATTTTTTCTACTTTTTTAATTTTTTGTAAACTAAGCAAAAAAACCTCGTATAATAATAGATTTTTGCTATTTAATATGTTATAATGCTTTGTATATATTAATTGTATAATGTGGAGGTGTGCTGATTTGAGCAAAAAATTCATTTCGTGGAATGTTAACGGTATCCGCGCCTGTATGACAAAGGGCTTTATGGATGTCTTTAATATGCTTGATGCGGATATCTTCTGCCTGCAGGAAACAAAGATGCAGGAGGGGCAACTTGAGTTAACGCTCGACGGCTACCATCAGTATTGGCACTATGCCAAAAAGAAAGGCTATTCGGGTACGGCAATATTCACAAAGGAAGAGCCGATGAGTGTCAGATACGGCATAGGTGTGGACGAGCTTGATACCGAGGGCAGAATTATCACGCTCGAATTCCCTGATTTTTATTTTATTACCGAATATGTTCCCAACGCACAGGACGGTCTCAAGCGCATTGATCACCGTATGAAGTGGGAGGATGCTTTCCGCAATTATGTGTGTGAGCTCAAAAAGACAAAGGGTGTTGTATTCTGCGGCGACCTGAATGTTGCCCACAAGGAAATTGACCTTAAAAATCCGAAAACAAACCGAGGCAATCCCGGTTTTTCTGACGAGGAAAGAGGCAAGTTCGGTGAACTGCTTGACGCAGGCTTTATCGATACCTTCCGTTACTTCTACCCCGACCTCGAAAATGCCTACAGCTGGTGGTCATACCGCTTTAAGGCAAGGGAAAAGAATGTCGGCTGGCGTATTGACTACTTCTGCGTTTCCGATGATATGGCTGACCGACTCGAGGGTGCCAAAATCCACTCCGATATTTTTGGCTCGGACCATTGTCCCGTTGAGTTGACTATAAAATAAGTTGGTGAAAAGAATGACAAAAAGCAATAAAATTGTTCTCGGTGTACTTGCTGTTGTGCTTGTTATTGCCGTTGCATTTACTGCGTTGACAAACAGCGAAGCATTCCTTGGCAAAATTACGGGCAGCATTGATACCGCTTCGGGTGAAAAGCTCGAAAGCCTCTCCCCTGTTTCCTTCAGCACAAGCTATCCTCTTGTACAGACTCAGCAGAAGGACTTGTTCTATGAAATGTATCCCGACGGAGCGTTCCGTTTTTATAAATTTGCTGACGGTCAGTTTTCTGAGGTCAGCGGAGTTAAAACAAAAAATGTTCAGATCACCTGCAGTTATCAGAAGGTCAATTTAAAATTATACTATCTTTCAACCGATGCAGGTACAGTCGGATACGGTATGTTCAACTCACAGCAGAAAACCGATACCAAGAATTTTGCATACATCTTTGTCCGTATGATGGACTGCCCCAAGGCTTATGCCTCTTCAGCAAAGACAAAGCACATCCTTCTTACAGATATGGATGCTGAGGATTCCTACAAGGCAGAAAAAACATATTCCGATATGTATTCCTTTGACCTTGAATCAGGCAAGGCAAGTCTTATGATGTCACAGCGTGACCGACTTGTTCAGGAGGACGGCACAATGCGTGAGGACTGGACAATCTTTACAGACTCGATGCTGAATGTCGGTGAAAAATACGACCTGTTTGCTTCACGCAGAAATTATGACACAAAGGACGCTGTTGAAAAATACGATATGCTTACGGTTGCAAATTCCCGTGCAGCAAAAAAGAATTCCGCAACGACCTTTGTTAACTCACCGAGCTATGTTATAAGGGAAAAAGACAATGCCTACTTCTGCTTTGCCAATACTGAAAAAGGCTTTGATCTTGTAAAAAACGGTGACAAAAAAAATCCGCTTGCTAGCTTTGACGGCGTTTTTTCAGACTATACCGTCAGTGGAAACTATATTCTGAGCAAATCCTCCTTTGGTGTTACTGACATCACCTCAGGTGAAAAGGTTTCTCTGAAAAAAGCTTCCTTCACTGAGCTTTCAGGCTTTGTTGCAAACGACAGCGGTACAAAATTCGTTATTTTCTGTAACGGTGAACAGCAGTCGGCTGTTATGTATAACACAGAAAGCGGCGAAACCAAAACCGTTACCGATAACATTTTTGACAACGGCATCTGCAACTTCTGTTTCATCGACAACAATACGGTATTTTTCACCGCTTACGATGCAAACGGTGCTGCAGATAACAGATTTATAAAATTTTAAAGGAGCGTGACCCGAATGGCAAAGAGAGATGACTACATTTCGTGGGACGAATATTTTATGGGCATTGCCCTGCTTTCTTCTATGCGAAGCAAGGACCCGAATACACAGGTCGGTGCGTGTATAGTTAATGAAAACAAAAAAATTATGTCTGTCGGCTACAACGGTTTCCCTCACGGCTGCAGCGATGACGATTTTCCCTGGGAAAGATCGGGCAACAGCGAAATCGACACCAAATATCCCTTTGTGTGTCACGCAGAGCTTAACGCAATCCTCAACAATGCAGGTGCTTCTCTTCAGGGTTGCTCAATTTATGTTGCACTTTTCCCCTGCAACGAATGTGCAAAGGCTATTATTCAGAGCGGTATAAAGAAAGTTCTTTACATCTCTGATAAATATAAAGACACCGACGGTGTTAAGGCATCCAAAAAGATGTTCGATGCTGCAGGTGTTGAGTATCAGCAGTTGACAATGTCTCGTGACAAACTCATTATCAACTTTGATGAAAACCTTATTTAACAATTGAAAGGACATACACCAATGGGCTTATTAAAAATGATTTTCGGTGATTACTCTACCAAAGAGGTTAAGAGAATCAATCCGATTAAAAACAAGGTTCTTGCACTTGAGGAGGAGTATTCAAAGCTCTCCGACAAGGAATTACAGAACAAAACAGTTGAATTCAAGGAGCGTCTTGCAAATGGTGAGACGCTTGACGATATTCTTCCCGAGGCATTTGCCGCTTGCCGTGAGGCATCATGGCGAGTTCTCGGTATGAAGCACTTCCCCGTGCAGATTATCGGCGGTATTGTGCTTCATCAGGGACGAATTGCAGAAATGAAAACAGGTGAAGGTAAAACTCTTGTTGCTACCCTCCCCGCTTACCTCAACGCACTTTCAGGCAAGGGTGTTCACATTGTTACAGTCAACGATTACCTTGCTCGACGCGACTCTGAGTGGATGGGCAAGCTCTACCGCTTTATGGGTCTTTCCGTCGGACTTATCGTTCACGGTCTTACCAATGAAGAGCGTAAGGAAGCATATAACGCTGACATCACATACGGTACAAACAACGAGATGGGCTTCGACTACCTTCGTGACAATATGGTACCGTACAAGGACCACAAGGTGCAGCGCGGCCACAACTTTGCGGTAGTCGACGAGGTTGACTCAATCCTTATCGACGAGGCAAGAACTCCGCTTATCATTTCAGGCCGAGGTGACCGTTCAACAGAGCTTTACACACTTGCCAACAACTTCGTACGCAACCTTACAAAGGCTGTTGTTAAGGAAATCGATTCCAAGCAGAATGCTGAAGACGTTGCTGACGGTGACTATGTTGTTGACGAAAAAGCACGTACCGCATCACTTACAAAAAGCGGTATTGCAAAGGCTGAGTCATACTTCAATGTCGAAAACCTTATGGATGCCGACAATATGACACTCCTTCACCACATCAATCAGGCTATCAAGGCTATCGGCGTAATGCGTCGCGATATCGACTACGTTGTTAAAGACAACCAGGTTCTTATCGTTGACGAATTCACAGGCCGTATTATGCTCGGCAGACGTTATAACGAGGGTCTTCATCAGGCTATTGAGGCAAAGGAAGGCGTTAAGGTTGAGCACGAAAGCAAGACTCTTGCTACAATCACATTCCAGAACTACTTCCGTCTTTACTCAAAGCTCTCGGGTATGACAGGTACTGCTATGACAGAGAGTCAGGAATTCCAGGAAATCTATACTCTTGACGTTGTTGAAATTCCGACAAACCGTCCGATGATCCGTAAGGACAACGATGACGTTGTTTACAAGACAGAGGCTGCAAAATTCAATGCTCTTATCGAGCAGATTATCGAATGTCACGAAAAAGGTCAGCCCGTGCTTGTCGGTACAATTTCAATTGAAAAATCTGAGGTGCTTTCAAAGCTCCTTAAGCGCCGCGGCATCAAGCACGAGGTTCTTAACGCAAAGCATCACGATAAGGAAGCTGAAATTGTTGCACAGGCAGGTAAGCTCGGTGCAGTTACAATTGCAACAAATATGGCAGGCCGTGGTACTGACATTATGCTTGGCGGTAATGCTGAATATCTTGCAAAGGCTGCAATGCGCCGTAAGGGCTACACAGAAGAGCTTATCGTTGAAGCAACAGGCTTTGCAGAGACAGATAACGAAGACATCATCAATGCAAGAAACGAGTTTACTGCACTTGAGAAGCAGTTCAAGGAAGAAATCAGCGGTGAAGCACAGCAGGTACGTAATGCAGGCGGTCTCTTCATCATCGGTACAGAGCGTCACGACTCACGCCGTATTGACAATCAGCTCCGCGGTCGTGCAGGCCGTCAGGGTGACCCCGGTGAAAGCCGTTTCTATCTCTCTCTTGAAGATGATCTTATGCGTCTTTTCGGCGGCGACAGACTTCAGAATGTTATGACAACTCTTAACGCTGACGAGGATATGCCGATTACCAATAAGATGGTTTCAAAGTCAATCGAATCCGCTCAGAAGAAGAAGGAATCGCAGAACTTTGCAATCCGTAAGAGCGTTCTTAAGTACGACGATGTTATGAACAGACAGCGTGAGCTTATATACGGTCAGCGTAACAGAGTTCTTGACGGTGAGGACATCAAGGCTTCTATCCTTAAGATGCTTGACGAATCCGTTGAAGAGTCAGTTGACTTCTACTGCTCGTCTGCTTTACAGAAGTCCGACTGGAACATTGCAGGTCTTCGCGAGAAGTATCTTGGTTGGATCACAGAGCCGACAGACTTCACAGATGAGGCTTCATTTGACAGAGAAGAGGCAAAGCAGATGCTTCTTGAAAGAGGTCACGAGCGTTATGAGGCACGTGAGGCAGAGCTTACACCCGAGGTTATGCGCAGTCTTGAGCATATGATTCTTCTTCGTAATGTTGATACATTCTGGATGGAACATATTGACTCTATGGAAGAGCTCAAGCGCGGTATCGGTCTTCGTGCTTACGGTAATCAGGACCCCGTTGTTGCTTACAGAATGGAAAGCTATGATATGTTTGATGAGATGAGCAACTCTATCCGTGAGTCAACAGTCCGTCAGATGCTTACTGTAAGAATCCGCAGTGAGGAAGACACAAAGCGTGAGCAGACCGCAAAGGTTACAAGCGAAAGCGGTGCTTCCGACGGAAGCGAAAAAGGCAGAACAGTCCGCAAAAAAGAGGCTCCCGGCCCGAATGATCCCTGTCCGTGCGGCAGCGGTAAGAAGTACAAAAAGTGCTGCGGTAACCCTGCAAATCAGACAAGATAAATAAATATTAACGAGCAATCCGTAACTCAGGATTGCTCGTTTTATTATACCTTAATATTATAATTTAATCTTTTTTGTTGCGATGTTGCACACAACACAGGCGGTTGTGCCTAGTACTGTTATAGCCAGCCATGAGGCAACCGTTCCATCCCAACCGAAGTTTTCGGACAGCAGTGCAAAGCCGTAGGTTGATGCCGCACTGCCGACATAAGTCATAAAATTAAGTGCGCCCGAAAGTGTGGAAACATTTTCGTCATCAGCAAGTGCCGCCGGCAGGAAGCAGACGAGAATCAGGTTGATGCCGTGCATACACGCAACGATGACGGCTGACATCATAACGGTAAGTATAACCGAAGCATCGTGGAAAAATGCAAGCACAACAGCGCAGACTACCGCACAGATGAAGAAAAGTGCCGCACTCATGAAAGGCTTTTTACCGAGCTTGTTGTAGATAACCGATGTCAACTGCAGACTTGCAAGGCTGAAAAGCGGAATAATAACGCTTGATAAAATCGAAATCTCACTGCCGAGGTTAAATGCTTCCGAAACAAATGTCGGCACCCAGGTTGTTACACCGTCACGCAGTGAACCCTGAAGCATAATTGCAAACATTACGATTACAAACACAGGAATGCTGACCTTAACCGACATTTTCTTACCAGATTTACTCTTCTGATGCATCGGATAAACAATTTCACATTTCTTTTCAATTGCTGTGATTTTAGCATACCACACGCTTGAAATAACAATTGCAATTGCAGAATAAACAAAGAAAACCGCACGCCAGCCCGCAAGTGAAATTATCAACGGAGACACAAGGTATATCAGTATTGTCGCAATGGTACTGCCCCACGTAACGACAACACAGCCCTTGTTGTAATCGTCAAGATTCATTGCCGAGGACATAATCTTTACCATCGGCGGCCACATAAACGACTGCGCAAAGCCGTTGAATGCCCACACAACGCACATCAGTGCACCGTTCGGGCAAAGCGGGATGAGCATATTCATCACTATGGTTGTGGTAAAGCCGATAACCATAAGCTTTTTCGGGTTGATTCTGTCACCGAGCCATCCGCTGATAAGCTGACCGACACCGTAGGTTATAAAGCCAAGCGTTGTGACAAGTCCTGCAGAGGCTTTGTCAATATCCCCTGCCTGAATGATTGCGGCAATAACTGCGGCAAAATTAACTCTTGTCAGGTAGCTTACAAAATACGCTGCCGCGCACAGATATGTAAGCTGTTTCGCATTCTTTCTGTCTAACTTCTGCATAATATCTCTTTTCCAAAATAACGCAAATCAGGGACGGAAAATCCGTCCCTTTTTTGGTTTTAGTCTTCTTTAACTTTAAGTGCAATTCCAAGCTCGTCAAGCTGAAGCTCATCAACAGCTGCAGGGCACTCTGTCATCGGCTCGCTTGCATTCTGTACCTTCGGATATGCAACAACATCACGAAGGCTTTCGCAGCCGAGCATCTGCATAACAAGTCTGTCAAGACCGATACCCATACCACCGTGCGGCGGTGCACCGTACTTGAATGCATCTGTAAGATAGCCGAACTTTGCATAAGCCTCTTCATCAGAGAGACCGAGAAGTGAGAACATTCTCTTCTGAAGGTCGGGGTTTGTGATACGGATTGAGCCTGAGCTGAGCTCAACACCGTTAAGAACAAGGTCATAAGCCTTTGCACGTACCTTTGACTTGTCTGTCTCAAGATAGTCAAGGCATTCGTCCATGGGAGATGTGAACGGATGGTGCATTGCAACCCATGTCTGAGCATCCTCGTCCCAGTCAAAGAACGGGAATTCTGTAATCCAGAGAAGGTTGAACTTGTCCTGCGGAATGATGTCAAGTCTCTTTGCAACCTCCTGACGGAGAGCACCGAGAACTGAGTATACGATTGAATTCTTTGTATCGCCGATGATAAGAACAACGTCGCCTGCCTGTGCATCTGCACGCTCAAGGATTGCCTTCATCTCGTCCTCTGTCATAAACTTTGCAAAGGAAGATGCCATTGTGCCGTCCTCGTTGAGTCTTACCCATGCAAGACCCTTAGCACCGCTGCCGCGTACCATTTCTGTAAGCTTGTCAATTTCCTTACGAGTAAGCTTTGTTACAGCGCCCTTTGCTGTGATACCGCGTACAGAGCCACCCTCGCTTACGGGACCGCTGAATACACCGAAGCCGCAGTCCTTAACGATATCGCTGAGGTCATAAAGCTCCATACCGTAACGTGTGTCGGGCTTGTCTGAGCCGTAACGGTCCATAGCCTCTTTATAAGTAAGACGCGGGATGGGTGTTTCGATTTCTACATTGAGAGCCTCTTTGAACACTCTCTTCATATATCCCTCACCGATTGCAAGAACATCTTCCATATCAACAAAAGACATCTCAAGGTCAATCTGTGTGAACTCAGGCTGACGGTCTGCACGGAGGTCTTCGTCACGGAAGCAACGTGCAATCTGCATATATCTGTCAAAGCCTGCTACCATTGAAAGCTGCTTGTAAAGCTGAGGTGACTGCGGAAGAGCATAGAATGTTCCGTTGTGAATACGGCTGGGAACAAGGAAGTCTCTTGCACCTTCGGGAGTTGACTTGATAAGAATAGGTGTTTCAATTTCGATAAAACCGTTCTCGTCAAAGTAGTCACGTGTGATTTTGCAAATCTTGTGACGCATAATGATATTCTTCTGAAGGTCAGGACGACGAAGGTCAAGATAACGGTACTTAAGTCTTGTAAGCTCCGATGTCTGACAGTTTTCGACAATCTCGAACGGAGGAGTCTCACTCTTGCCGAGAACTCTTAAATCCTTAACGTCGATTTCGATATCGCCTGTGGGGATATCCTTGTTCTTTGAAGAACGCTCACGGACAACACCCTTTGCCATAAGAACAAACTCACTTCTTGAAGCAAAAGCTTTTTCAAAGATTTCCTTGTCTGTATTCTCGTCAAATGCAAGCTGAACAATACCTGTTCTGTCGCGAAGGTCGATAAAGATGAGCGCGCCGAGGTCACGCTGACGCTGTACCCAACCTGCAACAGTTACCTCTTTGCCTGCATCAGTAATTCTTAAATCACCGCAATAATCAGTGCGTTTTAAGCCGGTCATAAAATCCATTACATTAAGCCTCCCAAAAATTTGCTTATATCAATTGCTTCTGAGCCGTTTACCATATCCTGCAAATCATCTGCCGCACAACGGAGTGAAAGCTCCATAAATGTGTCTGCAAACTCATCGAGAGTCATCTCGGTAACATCGCCCGTCTGCATATTTTTAACCTTTGCCTTGTTTGCTTTTATGTCGTCCTCGCCGATAACGGTTGTGAACTTTGCACCGATTTTATCGGCATATTTCATCTGTGCCTTGAGTGAACGGCCTACAACATCAAACTCAGCAAACATACCTGACTGACGGAGCTCGGTTGCAAGTGCAGCGGCCTTAAGTGATGCTTCATCACCGATGTTTGCAATGTAGATATCGCACTTCTTTGCCTCAGGAAGCTTTATTCCCTGTGCTTCAAGCAACAGAAGAAGTCTTTCAATACCCATACCGAAGCCGAGAGCAGGTACGTGTGAACCGCCGATTTCTTCAATAAGTCCATCATATCTGCCGCCTGCGCAGACAGCACTCTGTGCACCGAGTGAATCTGTGAGGAATTCGAATACTGTTCTGGTGTAATAATCAAGTCCGCGTACGATGTGCGGATTGACCTGGTAAGAGATACCCATATTGTCAAGGTACATCTTAACCTTTTCAAAGTGATCCTTACACTCGTCACAGAGATAATCAAGAATGATCGGTGCATCTGCCGCAATTTCGTGACAGACAGGACTCTTACAGTCAAGAATACGCATCGGGTTACGGTCAAGTCTGTCAAGACAGGTACCGCAAAGCTCACCCTTACGTGACTCAAAGTAAGCCTTGAGTGCAGCGTGGTATTCTTTTCTGCAGGTCGGACAACCGATTGAATTTATTTCAAGGCAGATTCTGTCAACACCGAGGAAGCCGAAAACCTCGTTAGCAACAGAGATAACCTCTGCATCGGCAGCAGGAGAAGCGGTGCCGTAGCACTCAACACCAAACTGGTGGAATTCGCGCAGTCTGCCTGCCTGAGGCTTTTCGTAACGGTAGCAGGATGTGATGTAGCTTACCTTCTGAGGCATCGGCTCGTTTGTAAGGCCGTGCTCAAGAAATGCTCGCGCAGCACCCGCTGTGCCCTCGGGACGAAGTGTGATTGAACGTCCGCCCTTGTCTTCAAATGTGTACATTTCCTTCTGAACAACGTCAGTTGTGTCACCAACTGAACGTGTAAAAAGCTCAGTGTGTTCAAAAACAGGGGTTCTGATTTCTCTGAAACCAAACTCGTTTGCGATTTCAAGCACCGTTTTTTCAACAAACTGATTCATGTGACTGTCTGCGGGAAGAACATCAAGTGTTCCCTTGACAGCCTTAGTAATAAGTGCCATAAAAAAGTCTCCTTGTATGTAAAGTTACCTGCTTTTTAACGCGCAGATAACGCACCGAATAACCGCCGACTTTTTTTGAGAAAATCGGTGGTTATTCCGTGTGATTTTATAGATTTGGATTTAGTGCTTCGGATTTACGATATCTCGCCAATCAAGGTCGCCTCTGTCAAGGCTGTGAATAAGAGCTTCTGCCGTTGCAATGTTGGTCGCTGCGGGCACATTGTGAACGTCGCAGATACGCAGCAGACTGTTCACATTGGGCTCGTGTTCCTTGGGGTCAAGAGGGTCGCTGAAAATAAGAAGCATATCAATTTCGTTGCAGGCAATAAGTGAGCCTATCTGCTGGTCACCGCCCTGAGCACCTGCCAGAAATCTGGTGATTTCAAGACCTGTCGCATCAGCTACGAGTTTGCCTGTTGTACCTGTTGCATAGAGTCTGTGACGGCTCAGAATACCGCAGTACGCAATGCAAAACTGGGTCATAAGTTCTTTTTTCGCATCGTGTGCAATAATTGCAATGTTCATATTATTTTAAACCCCTTTCATTTTTAGTTCTCTTGTGTCTGTGTATTTTCCTCTGTTGCTTCAGCGGGAGTCTCAGCTGATGCCTCATCCGCTTCAGCCTCTGCATCCTCGTGTTCTACGGGAGTGATTGTGATAAGCTTCTCACCCTCGGTCACACGCATTACGCGAACACCCTTTGACGGACGGGCAAATGTGCTGATGCCGTCTGCCGGGATTCGGATAATAATACCGTCTGATGCAATAAGAATTATATCGTCGTTATCGCTGACAGATGTAACTGCAGCAATATCACCGTATTTTTCAACATGGTAGTTGATAAGGCCCTTACCGCCTCTGGACTGTACACGGTAGTTGTCAAAGTCACTCTTTCTGCCGTAACCCGTTTCGCTGACTGTAAGGATAGTTTTACCTTCCTCAACAACAGTCATACCTACAACCTCGTCACCGTCTCTGAGCTCGATTGCCTTAACACCGCGTGCGGTTCTGCCGATGGGACGTGCATCGTTTTCGTTAAATCTGATACACATACCCTTCTTGGTTGCAACGATAAGGTCATCGTTACCTGTTGTGGTTGTTACCCATGCAAGCTCGTCGCCCTCGTCAAGAGTGATTGCAAGAACGCCTGCACGGCGGATTGATTTGTATTCTTCAAGGCTTGAACGCTTGATGATACCCTTACGGGTAAACATACAAAGGTAACCTGTCTCTTCATCCATAGCAGTAAAACGGATCATTGAAGAAACCTTTTCGTCTGCTTCAAGCGGAAGAAGGTTAACAATGTTCATACCCTTGCTTGTTCTTGAGCCCTCGGGGATTTCGTAGCCCTTGAGCTTGAATGTGCGTCCCCTTGTGGTGAAGAACGAAATATAGTCGTGGGTCGAAGCCGTAAACATTGTTCGGACAATATCGTCCTCTCGTCTTGTCAGACCCTTGACACCTCGTCCGCCTCGACGCTGTGTCTGGTATTCTGTCATCGGAATACGCTTGATGTAACCGAAGTCTGTGAATGTGAATACACAGGTCTCTTCAGGAATAAGGTCTTCAATGTCTACCTCGCCCGAAACATTCATAATTTCTGTGCGGCGGTCGTCGCCGTACTTGTCTGCAATTTCAAGTGCCTCTTCTTTAACAACACCGAGAAGCTTTGTCTCATCTGAAAGAAGATCGAGGAAATATGCAATCTTTTCCTTAAGTTCGCCGAGCTCGTCTTCAATCTTAATTCTTTCAAGACCTGTCAACTGACCGAGACGCATCTGCACGATAGCCTGTGCCTGAACATCATCAAGACCGAAACGCTCCATAAGAGCTTCCTTACCTTCGTTGATGCTCTTTGAAGAACGAAGAATGTTGATAACCTCATCAATAAAATCAAGAGCTGTAAGCAAGCCTTCAAGAATGTGTGCTCTGTCCTGAGCTTTTTTAAGATCGAACTGTGTTCGTCTTGTAACAACCTCCTGCTGGAAGTCGATATAGTTACGCAGAACATCCTTAAGTGTAAGAACCTTCGGCTCGCCGTTAACGATGGCAATCATAATTACACCGAATGTAGTCTGCAGCTGTGTGTAAGAATAAAGCTGATTGAGAACGACCTGCGGATTTGCATCACGCTTGAGGTCGATTGAGATGTGCATGCCTGCCTTTGAGGAGTAGTCGTTGATATCGGAGATACCCTCGATTCTCTTATCCTTAACAAGGTCAGCGATGCTTTCAATAAGCTTTGCTTTATTTACTGTGTACGGAATTTCCGTAACCTTGATTTCAAATCTGCCGTTTTTCTTCTCAACGATTTCTGCCCTTGCTCTTACGATAACCTTACCGCGGCCCGTTGCGTAAGCAGCGCGGATACCCGAACGGCCCATAATGATACCGTTTGTGGGGAAGTCAGGACCCTTGATATGCTCCATAAGGTCATCGAGAGTTGCATCGGGATTGTCGATAAGACAGCACATACCGTCGATAACCTCTTTAAGGTTGTGGGGAGGAATGTTTGTTGCCATACCGACGGCAATACCCATTGAGCCGTTAACAAGGATGTTCGGAAAACGTGACGGAAGAACTGTGGGTTCCTTAAGTCTGTCGTCATAGTTGGTTGTAAAGTCAACCGTATCCTTGTCGATATCGGTCAGCATTCTCAGAGCCATCTTACTCATTCTTGACTCAGTATATCGGTAAGCAGCAGCCGGGTCACCGTCGATTGAACCGAAGTTACCGTGGCCGTCAACGAGAGTGTATCTCATCGAGAAATTCTGTGCAAGACGAACCATTGCATCGTAAACAGATGCGTCACCGTGAGGGTGATATCTACCGAGAACGGAACCAACTGTGTCGGCACATTTACGGTAAGCCTTGTCGGGAGTAAGATTGTTCTCGTACATAGTGTAGAGAATACGGCGGTGTACGGGCTTAAGACCGTCACGGACATCGGGAAGTGCACGCGAAACGATAACTGACATTGAGTAGTCAAGGAATGACTTGCGGACTTCCTTGTTGATGTCTACATTATAAATCTTCGTGCTTTCCAGATTCGCTCTGAAATCTTCATTATCATGTGTAATTTCTTTAGCCATTGTTCAACCTTCCTCCTTTCTTATACATCAAGATTCTGAACGTACTTAGCGTTCTTTTCAATGAATTCACGGCGCGGCTCAACCTTGTCGCCCATAAGAATTGAGAATGTTTCATCTGCTTCCATAGCATCCTCAAGAGTAACACGGAGCATAATTCTTGTCTTCGGGTCCATAGTTGTTTCCCAGAGCTGAATGGGGTCCATTTCACCAAGACCTTTGTAACGCTGGATGTCGCAGCTGCCGCCGAATTCTTCAATTTTTTCGTCACGCTCTTCGTCAGAGAAGGCGTATGCAAACTTCTTGCCCTTACTGATTTTGAAAAGGGGCGGCTGTGCAAGATACACGTGACCCGTATCAATAAGCGGACGCATATAGCGGAAGAAGAATGTAAGAAGAAGCGTTCTGATATGAGCACCGTCGACATCGGCATCGGCCATAATAACGACTTTGTCATATCTTAACTTTTCTATATCAAATTCGTCACCGATACCCGTACCGAGTGCGGTAACAACGGGAATAAGCTTTTCGTTGGAAATAACCTTATCAAGTCTTGACTTTTCAACGTTGAGCATCTTACCCCAGAGAGGAAGTATAGCCTGGAACTGTCTGTCTCTGCCTTCCTTAGCAGAACCGCCCGCAGAGTCACCCTCTACGATGTAGATTTCTGTACAGTCTGAGCTTTTCTCCGTACAGTCAGCAAGCTTACCGGGAAGAGAGTTGCTTTCAAGCACGCCCTTACGTCTTGCAAGGTCACGCGCCTTACGTGCTGCTTCTCTTGCACGGGATGCATCAAGTGCCTTTGTGAAGATAGCCTTTGCGACTGAGGGATTTTCCTCAAAATATGTCATAAGCTTCTCGTAAACCATTGCGGATACAATGCTTGTGATTTCTGTATTACCAAGCTTACCCTTGGTCTGTCCTTCAAACTGAGCCTCGGTAAGCTTTACGCTGATGACGGTTGTAAGACCTTCACGAACGTCTTCACCCGAAAGCTTCTTGTCGCCGTCCTTGAGGATGCCGTATTTCTTACCGTAGTCGTTGAAAACACGTGTAAGAGCAGTCTTGAAGCCTGTTTCGTGTGTACCGCCGTCGATTGTGTTAACGTTGTTTGCGAATGAAAGGATAACCTCGTTGTAGCTGTCGTTATACATCATTGCAACTTCAGCGTACTTATCATCCTTTGATGCCGAGAAATGAATGGGAGGTGTATGCAGAGGAGTCAATGCACGGCTTGTGTTGATGTATTCAACAAAGCTTGAAAGACCGCCTTCATAGCAATAGACCTTCTCGACAATATTTTCAGGGTCGCGTGAGTCTGTAAGTGTGATTGAAAGACCTGCATTAAGAAATGCGGATTCACGCAATCTTCTTTCAAGAACATCGAACTCGTATTCGACTGTTTCGGTGAAAATCTCAGGGTCAGCCTTGAAACGGATAAGAGTACCTGTTTCGTTGGTGTCGCCGATAATCTTCATATCACATACGGCAGCACCGCGTGAGAACTTCTGATAATGAACGTGACCGTCACGGGAAACCTCTGCCTCCATCCACTCTGAAAGAGCGTTAACAACGGAAGAACCAACACCGTGAAGACCGCCCGAAACCTTATAACCGCTGCCACCGAACTTACCGCCTGCGTGAAGAACAGTGAGAACAACAGTAAGGGTCGGAATGCCCATTTTATCGTGAATGGCAACAGGGATACCGCGTCCGTTATCGCGGACGGTAATAATGTTGTCAGGTAAAATTTCAACCTCAATATGAGTACAGAAGCCTGCAAGCGCTTCGTCGATTGAGTTATCTACAATTTCGTAAACCAGGTGGTGAAGACCACGCGGACCGGTTGAACCGATATACATACCCGGTCTTTTGCGGACAGCCTCAAGACCTTCAAGAACCTGAATCTGGTCAGCGCCGTATTCTTCGGTAACTGCCGTATTCATAGCTTCTTCAAGCATAGACTCATCCGTCACATCTGCCGTTACGGGCTGAATTCCAACTTTTTCTTCATTAGCCACGGTTAGTACCTCCGTTTAACTGATTAAGAAAACCTGATGTTTTCTTCTGCTTCTTGGGTTTCCAGAGCGGCGGATGCTCGAGCTTTGCTCTGGTTGAAGAAGACTTTTTGAGAATCTTGTTTGTTTCGATAACAAAGAGTGTCATCTCATCCATATAGTCAACACAGTTTGCGAGAAGATTCTCGTCATCATAGATTGATCCGAGAATTGTAACAACAATAACGCTCTGTGTCTGGTTTGTGCCGTCGTTGTAAACCTCATTGAGCATATTGAAAAGCTTACGCATCTGCACGGGATCGTTTTTTCTGACAGTTTCGCGGAACTTTGCATTACCGTGATTTACAAAGAAATCGTCAGCAAGGAATTCGCCGTACTTTTCAATATTCTGCTTGTACTCCTCTTTGAGCTCGGGGTAAATCTGAACAAATCTGCTGCCGAGAGTAACAAGGTCATAGTAGACAGAGCCGCTCTTTGCTGCTGACTTTGAAACAGGCTGCGGAAGCTTCTTTGCCTTTTCTTTCTTGCCGTATGTGTCCTTGATTCCGTCGGAAAAATCGTTGATTATATATCTGACATCGCGATCATCAACAGTGTCGAGATTAAAAAGGCTTGTTGAAACCTTCCTGAAGTCAGAGTCAACTGCACTCTCAGCCTGAGCGAGTGAGCAGAGAAGAGAAATCTTGCCTTCAAAATACTCAATTTTTGCAGTGCCGTTCTTGCCGCCGTAGGTAAGAATTGTTGCTCCGTTTTTCTCGCTGACGGGCAAAGCACCTTTTTCTGTATCTGCAGGGACAATCACCGAAAATCCGTTTGAGTTCATCGTACTTTCGATGCCCTTGATAATCATTGAAAACGCTGAATTAAGTTCCATATTTTTAAGCTCCTTATGCTATAATTATAATATAAGTCAATAATTATAGAAATTATATCATATAAAGATATTTTTGTCACTATTTTTTGCATAAAAAATGCATATTTTTTTGATTTTTTTGTACCCCGAAAGCCTTGATTTTCCTTGACTTAAAGACATAATTATGGTAATATGTTAAACTGTTTAATAATGCAAACGGAGATGGTGTAAAATGTTGAACGCACTTATTCTTTTCGGAGGTGTTTCCAGCGAACACGATGTATCTGTCGTGTCTGCAAAATCTGTTATTGAAAACATCCCCACAGATAAATATAACGTAACCATGGTAGGTATCAGCAAGGACGGCAGATGGTTCCGCTACACGGGAGATGTTGCAAATCTTCCCGAGGACAAATGGCTTGAAGATACCGAAAATCTTACCAAGGCAGTCATTTCTCCCGACAGAAACGACCACGGTCTTCTTGTTTTCGAGGATGACGCTGTCAAAACAGTACGCATAGATGTCGCTTTCCCCGTGCTTCACGGCAAAAACGGTGAGGACGGTACAATCCAGGGCTTCCTGCAGGTTGCAGGCATTCCGTTTGTCGGCTGTGATATGCTCGCATCTGCCTGCTGTATGGATAAGGTGATGACAAATACTCTTGCCGATGCTGCAGGAATTCCTCAGGCAAAATGGCTCGGCTTCAATTCATACGATTACTGCAAGGAGCCCGAAAAATATATCGAAAAGGCAGCAGAATACCTCGGCTTCCCGATTTTTGTAAAGCCCGCAAACGCAGGCTCTTCGGTCGGTGTAAGCAAGGCAGATGATAAAGAAAGCCTTGCAGCTGCAATCGAAAAGGCTTTCAGAGAAGACTCAAAGCTTGTGCTTGAGGAAGGCATTGACGGTGTCGAGGTCGAGTGTGCCGTTATGGGTAACGATGAGCCCGTTGCATCGGTATGCGGTGAGGTTGTTCCGTGTAACGACTTCTACGATTACGAGGCAAAATACGTAAATCCCGCAAGCGAGCTTCATATCCCCGCCCGTCTTTCAGACGAGAAGCACGAGGAGGTACGCGCAGCTGCAAGAAATGCTTACAAGGCTCTCGGCTGCTCGGGACTGACACGAGTTGACTTCTTTGTACGCAAGTCAGACGGACTTGTTATGCTCAACGAGCCCAACACTATTCCCGGCTTCACATCAATCAGTATGTATCCGAAAATGTTTGCCGCTTCGGGTATCCCCTACGCTGAGCTTATCGACAAGCTCTTTACCCTTGCATTGGAGAAGTGGGCAAGATGAATTGCATCATAACCTTATGTGATTACCACAAGGTGGAAGGTCAGAGCGAAAAAGCAGAGCTGACCACCACGGCAGAAATTCACGGTACGGCAGACAATTACTTCATTATCTACGATGAGCAGTCCGAAGAGCTCAAGGGCTGCACAACCACCGTACACGTTGAAAACTCAGACAGAGTAACCATCACACGCTCGGGTGCTTACAACACCGAAATGAAGATGGAAAAAGGCAAACGTCACCTCTGCTGTTACAACACCCCTGTCGGGCAGATTATGATGGGTGTGCACACAACAGCAGTGCGTTCAGAGTATGAGGAAGGACAGAAAACAATTCTCGATTTTTTATATTCACTTGATTTCAACAACGAGCTTTTAAGCAAGAACAGAATTAAAATTACCGCAAACTATAAGGAGGTAAAATAATGTCTTACATCGTAAACAAAGTACAGGAACAACTCAAAAACGCTGTTTACGCTGCAGTTGAGTCTGCCGTCAATGACGGTGCTTTCCCGCAGATGCCGACAGTAGAATTCAAGGTAGAAATTCCTGCAGACCGTGCAAACGGCGACTTTTCAGCTAATGCCGCTATGGTATGGGCAAGAGAGCTCCGCTCCGCTCCGAGAAAAATTGCAGATACAATTATGGAAAAGATCAGCCTTGACGGCACATACTTCCTCCGCGCAGAGGTTGCAGGTCCGGGCTTTATGAACTTTTACCTCAGTGACAGCTACTATGCCGACATCCTTAAGGACATCCGTGAAAAAGGCAAGGATTACGGCCGCTCAGATTACGGTCAGAGCAAGAGAATTAATGTTGAATTCGTTTCCGCTAACCCGACAGGCCCGATGCATATGGGTAACGCACGAGGCGGCGCACTCGGTGACTGCCTTGCTGCCGTGCTTGATTATGCAGGCTATGAGGTAAGCCGTGAGTTCTATATCAACGATGCAGGTAACCAGATTGATAAATTTGCTCTTTCACTCGACATCCGCTATCAGCAGATTTACAAGGGTGAGGATGCAGTGGAGCTTCCCGAGGACAGCTACCACGGTGAGGATATCAAGGTACGAGCACAGGAATTTGCCGATGTTTACGGTGACAAGTACATCGGTGCCGGTGAGGACGAGCGCAGAAAGGCTCTTGTTGATTTCGCACTTCCCAAGAACATTCAGGCAATGAAGGATAACCTTACAAAATACCGTATCGAATACGACACATGGTTCCACGAAAGCACCCTTCACAACGGCACAGAGCTTAAGGACACTCTTGAGCTTATGAAGGAAAAGGGCCTTACTTACGAAAAAGACGGCGCACTCTGGTACAAAAACATTGAGGTGCAGACCGAAAGACTTACCAAGCAGGGCTACTCGCAGGAGGATATCGACAAGCTTGAGCTTAAGGACGATGTTCTTATCCGTGCAAACGGCAACCCGACATACTTTGCCGCTGATATCGCATACCATCGCAACAAGCTTGCTGTAAGAAACTTTGATATCGCAATCGACATCTGGGGTGCTGACCACCACGGCCACGTTGCAAGAATGCAGGGCGCACTTGACGCAATCGGTGTCGGCGGTGACAAGCTCGATGTTATTCTTATGCAGCTTGTCCGTCTTACCCGTGACGGTGAGGTTGTAAGAATGTCAAAAAGAACAGGTAAAGCAATTACACTTGTTGACCTGCTTGAGGATATTCCCATCGACGCAGTACGTTTTCTCTTCAATATGAGAGAGCCGGGCTCACAGATGGAATTTGACCTTGACCTTGCAGTTGAGGAAAGCTCACAGAATCCCGTTTACTACTGTCAGTATGCACACGCAAGAATCTGTTCAATCATCAGAAAGCTTGAATCGGAGGGTATTTCTCCCCGTGATTGCACTGCTGAAGAGCTTGAAATGCTTAAGGAAGCTGAAGAACGTGAGTTAATTCGCCATTTAGCAGGCCTTACAAACGAGATAGTTGTTGCGGCAAGGAATTATGACCCTGCAAAAATAACTCGTTATGCAGTCGATCTGGCGACGCTTTTCCACAAGTTCTATAATGCCTGCCGTGTAAGCTGTGACGACGAAAAGCTTATGCAGGCAAGACTCTACCTTTGCATCTGCGTAAAGGATACAATCAAGAACATTCTTGAAATGCTCAAAATCACAGTTCCCGAATCAATGTGATAACAAACCGAACGCGGTTACGGCTTCATTCCGTAACCGCGTTTTATTCTGTCAATTGAACCAATTCGCAAGCCGCGATTATAAAGCCGGCAAAGTACCGAAAAGCGGTGTTTTCTGACACATTTTTTACAGCCAGAATCCGCCTTTCTCCGACAGTAACTTTTTTTTGCAATAAAGTTGTTACTTTTCAACGGAAATTTGTAACAAATTTTAACCGCAAAAACTATTTACAAAACAGAAAATATAGAGTATTTTTATCTTATAACAGATGGTAAAATCTGTAAAAGAAAAGGGGGAAAACTTATGAAAAACAAAATGAAGAAAATGCTGTCCGTTACACTTGCCGTTATTATGGCAATGTCCGTTATGACCGTCGGTGCATCGGCATGGTTGTTTGACGATGAAGAAATTTTCACATCTGACGAAGTAACCATCGACCACATTATTTACTTTACAGACAGCGAAACTATGACAGCAGGCGTCGTCGACTACGAGCGCGATGAGGAAAACCTGTCCTTAACCGCAGCGGAAATAACAATTCCCGAAACAATTGAGGTTAACGGAGCAAAATATACTGTTGACTATATCGGCCACCGTGCATTTGAAAGCAGCAGTACACTCAGAAAGATTACCATCCCTGAAACAGTAGATTATATTTCAGACTATGCTTTCTGCAGTGCCGAATATCTTGAGACAGTTATAATTCCCGAAACAACAGAATTTGAATATTTCGGCTCTTATGTATTTGACAGCACTCCTGTTCTCGGCTACTTTGCAGAAAACTCTGAGGACGGTGCGGTTATCCTTGGCACAAACGTGCTTTATGCTTATGTCGGCACAGAAAGCTCATACACAGTTCCCGAAGAAATCACAATCATTGCCGACTATTGCTTCTTCCTTTCAGGAGTGGAAGAAATAATCCTGAACGACAGCATTACAGAAATACCCGATTTCACCTTCTCAAGCTGCCGCAACCTTAAGGAAATCACAATTCCCGAATCCGTTGAATACATCGGTGCATACGCCTTCTCTGACTGCACAAGCCTTGAAAAGGTTGAGCTCGGTGATTCATTGTGTGTTATCGGCGAGATGGCTTTTGAAGGCACTCAGGTAAAAGAGCTTTATCTTGGTGACAGTCTTGAATATACATCAGGAGCTTTTGCAGGCTGCAATACTCTTGAGAAATTTGTAATCAGTGAAAACAACGGTTATTATATGGACGGTGACGCACTCTGCTACCATTACGAGTTTGAAGATCCGATTGAGGCCGACATTTCTGAGGATACAGTCCTTTCCTTCGATTCCCTTGAGTATTATCTCATAACATCCGAAAACACTTCTTACACCGTTCCCGAAAAAATCACAACCATAAACAACTACGCTTTCTTCAACTGCAAGCAGATTAAAGAAATCAAGCTCACCTCCCCTGTTGATATCTTCTCCTGGGCTTTCGAAAATTCAGGCATAGAAACCGTTGATTTTTCTATGGTACTGTTTATCGGTTATGCAGCATTCCGCGGCTGTAAAAACCTCAAATCATTAGATCTCAGCGAAGTATACTACATTGATGACTCTGCATTTGAGGACTGCACAGCACTTACTGAGGTAACCTTCGGCAACGCACTTGAAGGAATCGGCTACCGTGCATTTGCTGACACGGGACTCAGAACAGTTGATGTCGTCGGTGATTACTGTTGGGTTTATGAAGGTGCATTTGCTGACTGCTCCGAGCTTACAAGAATCGACTTCAACGCAGGTGTTGAATTCATTGACTACTATGTCGCATCCAGCTGTCCGAAGCTTGAAAGAGTTTACATCTCCGAAACAGTTACAACGATCGAGGATGATGCTTTTGCAAACAACGAAAACATCGTTTTTGAGGTTATCAAGTACTCTGACGGATGTGACTTTGTTGAAAAGATGGGCTATGAATACGAAATCGTCGGCAAGCTTTCATTCTTCACACGCGTTGCAAGATTCTTCACAGAATTGTTCGATAAGCTTTTCGGCTGGCTGATGTTTATGTAAACAAAAATGAATGCGGTAAAGGTTCATCGCCTTTACCGCATTTTTTATTGGCTGTATTTTTCTATTGCTTCTCTTATTTTATCTGCGCCCTCACCGTTCTGTGCAGAGAACGGAATAGCCTCAATGTCACCGAATTCCGCAAGTTCTTCCTTGATTGCCTCAAGACGCTTTGTGCGTTCGGTTTTGTTGAGCTTGTCACTCTTTGTCATAACAACAATAAACTCAAAGCCTGCCGCCTGCATAAAACGCATCATATCAAGGTCATCCTTTGTAACAGGATGACGCATATCCGTCAGCTGAACAACAAGACGGATGTTTCTGCCTGAATTGAAATAGCCTTCCATCAGGTCAGCCCAACGCTTCTTCTCATTAAAGTTAACCTTTGCGTAGCCGTAGCCGGGAAGATCAACAAGCTTGACACCGTCGCAGTCAAAGAAATTGACCGTTACCGTCTTGCCCGGAACAGAGCTGACTCTTGCAAGATTTTTACGGTTAAGAACCTTGTTGAGCATCGATGATTTGCCTACATTCGATCTGCCTGCAAAAGCAATTTCGACTGCGTCCGACTTCGGCAGCTGCTGACTTGTGCCGTAGGATGCTTCGTATTTTACCTTGTCAAATCTCATTTTCATCCTCCTCAGGTACGCATAATGTTATATCCGACTTCTTTTTTGGTTGCCATTGCCGCAACCGCCTTTTTTTCTTCAGTATTCCTGATGAGTGCGTTTTCAAAAACCTCGTCAAGACTTGTTACGGGAATAAACTTAACACTTGCCTTTACCTTCTCGTCAACATCAGCAAGGTCGGACATATTTTTCTTCGGAATAATTACCTGCTTCATACCCATACGGTATGCCGCCATAGCCTTTTCACGAAGTCCGCCGATAGGCATTACTCTGCCTCTGAGCGAAATTTCACCCGTCATAGCCGTTCTGCAATCCGCAGGAGTATCTGTCAAGGCAGAAAGTAAGGCTGTTGCCATCGTAACACCTGCTGACGGTCCGTCCTTCGGCACCGCACCCTCAGGCACGTGAATGTGGATATCCTTCTCTTTATAGAATTTCGGATTTATTCCGTATTTATCAACGCGGCTTCTTATAAAGCTGACTGCCGCCATAGCGGATTCCTTCATTACATCACCGAGTGAGCCTGTCAGCTCAATCTTGCCCGTACCCTCAAGCACGGCAACCTCAACCTGCAGCATTTCACCGCCGACGCTCGTCCATGCAAGTCCGTTCACAACACCTACAGCCGACTCCTCGTCGATTGTTTCGGGGAGGTATTTTTTCGGTCCGAGCAGCTTTTCAAGGTCGCTTACCTTAACTGAAACCGCTGTCTGCTCACCGCTGACTACAGCTGCCGCAGCCTTTCTGCAAAGGGCAGCAATCTGCTGTTCAAGACGGCGCACGCCTGCCTCTTTTGTGTAACAGTCAATGATATCGCGCAAGGCTTTATCGTTGATTTTAAAGGTTTTAGTATCAAGTCCGTGAAGCTTTATCTGCTTCGGAATAAGATGCTTCTTTGCAATATTGAACTTTTCCTCGTGAGTGTAGCTCGGAAGCTCAATAACCTCCATTCTGTCCAGAAGCGGAGCAGGAATTGTGGACTTGTCATTTGCGGTTGTGATAAACATAACCTTGCTCAGGTCGAACGGCAGGTCAACATAGTGATCCGTAAATGTGCCGTTCTGCTCACCGTCAAGCACCTCAAGAAGTGCCGATGACGGGTCACCCTTATAATCAGAACCGAGCTTGTCGATTTCGTCAAGCAGGATAATCGGATTTTTTGTACCGGCTGACTTCACCGCTGCAATAATTCTGCCGGGCATAGAGCCGATATAGGTTTTTCTGTGGCCGCGGATTTCCGCCTCATCGTGAACACCACCGAGTGAAACTCGGGAAAATTTTCTGCCCATCGCTTCGGCAACGCTCTTTGCGATTGATGTTTTACCGACACCCGGAGGGCCGACAAAGCAAAGCGTCTGACCGTATCCGCCCTCGGAAAGCTTGCGGACGGCAAGTGCCTCGATAATTCTTTCCTTGATTTTATCCATTCCGTAATGGTCACGGTCAAGGATTTTTCTTGCGTGGGCAAGGTTAAGATTGTCTTCGGTCAGCTTGTTCCAGGGCAGGTCAATGCAGGTTTCGATATAAACTCTGCTGACGGTTGCCTCGGGTGTTGTCGGAGACATTCTTTCAAGTCGTGAGCACTCCTTGAGAAGCTTTTTCTCACTCTCCTCCTCAAGAACCAGAGCCTTGATTTTTTCACGGAATTCCTCACACTCTTCAAGCGGAGAAACGCCATCGTTGAGCTCATCGGAAATAACTCTCATCTGCTCGTGAAGGTAGTATTCACGCTGACTCTTGTCTATATTTTCCTGAACCTTGCGATTAATGTCATTTTCAAGGCGCATCAGGTCACCCTCTTTTGCAAGAAGGCAGCACACCTTTTCAAGTCTGCGGAGAGGATTTACCTCATTGAGAATTGTCTGACGCTTTTTGTACTCAAGCATAATGTTGCCTGCGATATAATCGGCAAGCTCGGCTGCGCCGTTTTTCTCAAGCACCTCAAGAATAAGGTCGCCCGGCATCTGCGGAGCAACGTCGGCATAATCCTCGAAATAATCCTTTGTCTGACGGACAAGTGCAATTTCATAGTTCTTGTCCTCTGCCTTTATTGACGGCTCTTTGCGTCTTTTTACATCCGCAATAAGATACGGCTGAGTCTGAAGCATTTCAACAAGCGAAGCACGGTAAAGTCCCTCAACGGAAATTCTGATGTTTTCCGAATTAGGCAATCTTAAAATATGGCTGATTTTTGCAACCGTACCCATTTTGAAAAGCTGATCAACCTCGGGCTCGTCATCGCGGACATCCCTTTGTGCAACGAGAAAAATCTCGCGTTCATCCGCCATTGCCGCCTTGATTGCGTCAATGGAACGCTGTCTGCCGACATCAAAATTAAGCGTCATACCCGGAAATATAACAAGTCCGCGTAACGCTACGGTCGGCATCACTTTATAGTCATTCATTCTGTTCAAAAAATCAACTCCAAAAGTTTAAAACGATATATGCCGACATTATACATTAAAATTATTCTTTTTTCAACCTAAAAAGATTGTCTGTACTGTTGTAAATTGACAAAAGCAGTGATAAAATAAGCTTAATTGATTTTTCGGAGATTTTTATGGAAAGACATCAACTTATCGAACGAAGCATTATTAAAAAATACCGCAAAACCATATGGAACAACTTTGTTGCCGCAATCAAGGATTACGAGCTTATCCGCGAGGGCGACAAAATTGCCGTATGCATTTCGGGCGGTAAGGACTCGATGCTTCTTGCAAAATGTATGCAGCATCTGCAAAAATACAGCGACTTTGAATTTCAGGTTGAATACATCGTTATGGATCCCGGTTACAATCCCGAAAACCGCGAAAAAATAATCGAAAACGCAAAAATTCTTGACCTGCCGATCACGGTTTTTGACTCCCCTATTTTTAACTCCGTGCAGAATGTCGGCGGCGGATCACCGTGCTACCTTTGTGCAAGGATGCGCCGCGGTTACCTGTACAAGCAGGCTCAGGATATCGGATGCAACAAAATTGCTCTTGGCCACCATTTTGACGATGCAATCGAGACCACGCTGATGAATATACTTTACGGTGCAGAAATCAAAACAATGATGCCGAAGCTCAGAAGCACCAACTTTGACGGAATGGAGCTTATCCGTCCGCTTTATATGGTGCGTGAACGCGACATCATTGCGTGGGCAAGATATAACGGGCTTGAGTTTATCCGTTGTGCGTGCAGCGTCACACAGAAGAATGAAGAAACCTGTGACGGCTCAAAGCGTCAGGAGGTCAAGGAGCTTATCCGCAAGCTGACGGCAGAAAACGACAAGGTTGATATGAACATTTTCAAAAGCATTCACAACGTCAACCTTGCAACAGTAGTCGGATACCGTGAGCGTGACGGCGGAGACGTGCATCTTTTCACCGAAAAATATAACGAAGAGTGAATAAATAATGATTTATTTTTTTGAAAATTATGACGGCTTTTCCTGCGAAAAATATCTTAATTTTCTTGATGATAATCGCAGAGAAAAATACGAAAAATTAAAGCAGAATCGCGACAAAGAAAACTGCGTTATTTCGTACATTCTTCTGAAAAAAGCTCTTGCTGATTTCGGAATAACCAATCCCGAATTTGCAACGGGAGAAAACGAAAAGCCGTACTTAAATAATTATCCCGATGTGTTTTTTAACATCAGCCACACGCACGGCGGAGTTGTCGCGGTTGCCGACAAAAGTCCCGTAGGCATTGACATCCAGGACATTTTACCCGTGCGTAACGGTGTTCTTGAGCGTTGCTTTTCCGAAAAAGAAATACAAATCGTCCGCAACAGCAATTCACCGCAAAAAGAGTTCGCCCGGCTGTGGACTCTTAAGGAAAGTGCGGTAAAATTCAGCGGAGAGACTATCGCTTCACTCAAAAATTATTGCTTTGAGAATACAGAAAAAAGCTTTGAAAAATACGGCAGAAAATTTGTAACCTTTGAAAGAGAAAAGCTTTTTATTTCCGTGTGCGGAGAGAGAGCTTTTTCACAGATAAACAAAATTAAAAGCTTGGAGGAAATTATATGAAAATTTTATTTCAGGGCGACAGCATAACAGATGCAGGCCGTAACCGTGACGACATTCACGACCTCGGTAACGGATATCCGAAATATGCCGCAAAATATCTTACAGATTATTTTCCCGGTATGGATTTTGAGTTTGTCGATCTCGGTATCAGCGGTAACCAGACCATCGACCTTGTAAACAGACTTGAATCCGACTTCATTGACATTCAGCCCGACATCGTGTCAATCCTTATCGGTGTGAATGACACCTGGCACAGAGCGGAAAACAAAGAATGGCTCTCCGACGAAAAGTTTGAAGAGAATTACCGCACCGTGCTTGAGGCTATAAAGAGAGAAACAACTGCAAAAATTGTTATGATTGAGCAGTTCCTCCTTCCTGCAGAGGATAAGCTGTATTTCCGAGAGGACCTTGATCCGAAAATTCAGATTGTCCGCAAGCTCGCAAGAGAGTATGCCGACCTTTTCATTCCTCTTGACGGTATTCTTGCTGCCGCTTGTGTCAAGACGGACTGGAAGGCTTTCTCAGAAGACGGTGTTCACCCGACACACGGAATCGGAGCAGATTTCATCGGTCACATCTATGCCGATTATGTGGCAGAGGTTATTGAAGAAGTTCATTCAAATATGTAAGTAAAAAATAAATGCAGAGGATTTCCGACGGAGTCCTCTGCATTATTGTTTTGTTGTTTTATTTTTTAATTCTCTTTTTAAAAAGCACCTTGTCTAGTGCACCCGTTGCACGGTCAAAAACTTCTGCAAGAACAACCGTTACCGCAAACGAAAGCACAAAGAAAAGATATCTGTTCGACGATATTGCCTCAATCGAATCGAATACGGACATCGGCAAACGCTGAAGAATATACACGCTGAAAACGTGGTTGCCGAGCCATGCAAGTGCCTTGTTGCCGAGCTCAAACTTCATTGAAGCAAATATAATAAGAAGTGTGAATGTGATTGTCCAGAGAAGGTAAATTACAAATTCACGCTTATTAAGGTGGCAGAAAATAAAGAGTGCCGCACACGCCGCTGTCGTGATAAACCAGATGATATTGTTCTTCATTACAAGCTTTTCGATTTTATCCTTGAAGAAGGAATACCAAAGACCGAGCGGAAGACAAAGCGATGTATTGTACCAGTATGCTGCAAGCTTGAAGCCTTCGCGCATAATAACAATATAGACAACCGTCAGCGCAGTTGTGAGAATAAGCGCAAACACCCTATGCTTTTTGAAAATCATAAACGCAACATAAATCACGATATACAGCACAAGAATCGTGAACATAAACCAGTTGCTGTTACCGATATTCTTCCAGCCGATAAGAGACCAGAGCACCTTTTCGACCGTCATCTCCTTACCTGTGATAAGGTTGAGTATAAAGAAAAGCATAACAGCAAGGTCGAGATGAAGCAAGGTTTTAAGCACACGGTTTGTCGGGAAGGTTTTTATATAATCCGTACCCTTACGCTTGACACTTTCATAAATGCCGTAGCCCGAATAAAACAGGAACATTACGACAACCAACTGTCCGAGGAATGTTCTGACCAGCTTGTACGGATTGTCGAACACCGTTGACATCTCGTAATACTGGATAAAATGGCTCATAAAAACAAGGAAAACAAACACACCCTTTATAGCGGTTGTGTTCTCCCTTGACATATAATTTCGGTTAAACTCTTTAACGGGACTGATTTTCATTCCGTAGATGCATATCCACGAAAGAAGAATTAAGAAAACTAACATCATACTCCTCCTTTTTTATCCCCATTATATTATTCTTAAATGCTAAAGTCAATTGTTTTTAAAGTGTTGATTTTTTTTGACAGTTATTGTAAAATACAAGTGTATATTTTCGAGTAAAGGATCTGTTCAGATGTCGAATTATAAGTATAAAATGTCCGTCATAATTCCTGTGTACAACTGTGAAAAGCATCTCGAAAACTGTATGAACAGTCTGAAAAGACAGACTATGAAGCAGAGCGATTTCCAGATTGTTTTCATCAATGACGGCTCAAAGGATAACAGTGACGCAATCTGCCTTAAGCTCAAGGAAGAAAACAGCAACGTTGTTTATTTCAAAAAAGAAAACGGCGGTGTTTCCTCTGCAAGAAACAAAGGTCTTGAACTGGCAGAGGGCAAGTACATTATGTTCCTTGATGCAGACGATTCCGTTTCTGACAACTGTCTTAAGTCTCTTTATAAATTCTTTGAGGCACATTATGACGAGGTTGACCTTGTAACCTACAACATAGATTACCTCAGCGAAACAGGCAAAATCACAAGCCATAAGCGTTTCGATATTCTTGACCATACTGCAGTTTACGACATCAATTCAGACCACAACATTATGCAGACAACAATGAATATCTGCGTTAAGAATGTTCCCGAAAACGAACGCATACTTTTTGACACAAATCTTACTCTCGGAGAAGATCAGCTCTTTATCTTCTCATGGATTTCCAGAAAGCAGAAGCTCGGCTTTGTTGCAAATGCGACATATACCTACTACCGCCATTCAGGCTCTGCAAGCTCAATTCACAACGATCCCTACTACTGCTTCGATCAGTATATTTACTTTTTCAACAAGCTTCTTTCTGTCTGCACAACGCCTGACGGAAAGCCGCATAAAACTGCACAATCTATGGTTGTGTACAACATTAACTGGCGTATTACCTCTGATATGCTTGTAAGCCACGCTGACCCTGAGCTTGAGGCAAAGCAGCTTGCAACAGTCAAAGAGGTGCTGAAAAAAGTCGAAAACAGTGTTATTTTTAATTCCATCTATGTTGACCCGTTCCATATGGAATGCTTCATCAGACTCAAGGACCTTGATTATGATTACGCAGTCAACAACACTTCCCTTAGTGTTTACACAAACAATCATGAGCTCTGGTTTTCACAGCCTCATTCAATCGTGTTTGATACAATCAAAATCGCCGACAATAAGCTTAAGATTCTCGGCTTTGTCAAAACTTGTATTCTTCCGCTTAATAATCTCTCCTTCTACTACATCGATACAGACAACGAGCTGCACGAGGTAGAGCTGACTGAAACACTCTTCAGCTGCTACAAGGGTAAGGCAAAAACAAACAACTTCGGCGGATTTGACATTTCAATTCCCCTCTCGGATTACAACAGTATCGGCTTCCGTCTTAAGATTGACAATGTTATTATCACACCTGTTCCGTTTTACAGCTTCCGCTGTGTTGTGAACAATGTCAAAACTTTCGTTGCCTGCGGAGATTACACGGTCGAGCTTAATAAAAAGTCAAAGGGTCTGCTTATCCGCAAAGCAAATGCGGCAAAAATCAAGCTTGCTGCACAGAAGGCTGACCTTACAACCCTGCGTGAAAACCGAAATGCTTTCATTTACCGTAAAACCGCAAAGCTCACCAAAGGTACGGGCGACATCTGGCTTTACTGCGACAGAGAGAATATTTTCGATAACGCATACGAGCAGTTCCGACACGACTTTGATATCAATGACGGTGTAAGGAGATACTACATCGTTGACAACCTCAAGGACAGCGACAAAACCAAGTATTTTACTCCGAAGCAGAGAAAGCATCTTGTCAAATTCAAATCTATCAGACACAGACTTCTTTTCCTTAATTCAAGTAAGGTTTTCACTTCCTTTAACTCAATTTCTATCATCAGTCCGTTCGGCAACCTTCCCCTGCGTTGGTATTCTGATATGATTCAAACGGAAATCATTTACCTTCAGCACGGTGTTCTTCACGCTAACCTGCCCAACCTTTATGTCAAAGAAAAGGCAAACGTGGACAAAATCGTTATCTCCTCTGAATTTGAGAAGAAGAACTTTACTGAGATTTACCGCTTCAAGGATGAGGATCTTCTCTTCAGCGGTATGCCGAGATTCGACTCGATTGATGTCAGTAAGCCTCCAAAGAGAAAGATTCTCTTCTCCCCCTCGTGGAGAAAGAATCTTATCGGTGAATATGTTGACAATACAAGAATGCTTTATCCTGAAAAATTCCTTGCTTCACCGTTCTATACCCAGGTCAACGCATTTCTCAACTCCCCCGAGCTTGCAGAATTGCTTGAGAAATACGACCTGACTCTCGACTTTAAAAACCATCCGATTTTCAGCTGCTATGATGAGTATTTCGAGGTAAGCAATCCGAGAATCAACATCACTCAGGAAAACATCAATATGCAGGATTATCTTGCAATGATCACCGACTATTCATCCGTTGTTTTCGACTTTGTTTACCTGAGCAGACCGATCATCTACTTCGTACCCGACTATGATCAATTCCGTGCCGGACTTACCCACGGATATTCAAAGCTTGATCTTCCGCTTGAAGAGGGCTTCGGAGACATCACACAGACAGGTGAAGAGCTTCTGAAAGCGGTCAAGACTCTTGCAGAAAACGATTTCAGGGCAAGTGAAGTTTATCAGAAACGAATGGACGACTTCTTCGGTGCAAGAGATACCGACCATTGCGAACGACTTTACAACCTTTGTAAATAACAAATTCACACAAGGCAGAAAAATAACTGCCTTGTGTGTTATTTTTTTGCAAAATTAGTATTGACAAGCAATAAAATATGTGATAATATAATCGAGCATTCGGAGAGATACCGAAGTGGTTATAACGGAACGGTCTTGAAAACCGTCGTACGGCAACGTACCGTGGGTTCGAATCCCACTCTCTCCGCCACACTGAGTAAGACTTCCTTCTAACAAAGGAAGTCTTACTTATAAAGAACAGAATATTTCGGTTTTGTTCACCAATGGAGGATTACTCAAGTGGTGAAGAGGCTCCCCTGCTAAGGGAGTAGGTCGGGTAACCGGCGCGAGGGTTCAAATCCCTTGTCCTCCGCCAGAAAAGCAACTATGGTACCGCAAGGTATTATGGTTGCTTTTCTGTTTTTTGAGAAGATGTAAAAATGACATTATCAAGCAAACCGCAACAATTTGACTGTACACCAAAAGTGAATTATGCTATACTACAGTGAAGGATGTGATACCATGGTCTACCCGCAAAATAATGAACGTGTTTCAAAAATTGATACATATCTCAACTGTGCGGAGGTTTTTGCCTACCGAAGCACCTGCCTTAAAAGAAAATACGGGGCAGTTATCGTCAAGGACGATGCTGTTATTTCAACAGGCTACAACGGTTCTCCGCGAGGCTTTGAAAACTGCTGTGAGCTCGGCTCCTGTCCGAGAATCGCCAAAAATATGCATCAGGGTGAGGGGTACGGAATCTGCCGTGCAGTTCACGCGGAAATGAATGCTCTTCTTAACTGCTCCAGACAGCAGACGTTGGGCGCAGACCTTTACCTTGCAGGTATAAATCCCTCTGACAACTCTGTCCACAAGGCTAAGCCCTGTCCCGTATGTGCAAGGCAGATTATTCAGGCAGGTATCAGAAACGTCTATCTGCGTGTCGGTGACGGTGCGGAAAACTACATTGTTATCCCTGCAAACGAATTAAAATGGCTTCAGACGGAGGAATAACAGTATGTCAGAAATTTTAGAAATTATTATGATAGTCAGCTTCGGTGCGTCGTGGCCGATGAATGTTATAAAATCCTACAAGGCTCGTACAGCCAAGGGTAAAAGTCTTGCGTTTCTGCTTCTTATTTTCTTCGGCTATATCGCAGGAATCGCGTCCAAATTCCTGAATGAGGCTTATATGGCTTCTTTCGGCGAAAAATGGTATGTGCTTTTCTTTTACTTTCTCAATCTCTGTATGGTCGGCACGGATTTAATTCTTTATTTCCGCAACAAAAAGCTTGATAAACGCGAGGGTGAAAAGTAATGAAAATTCTTTCAATCGGCAACAGCTTTTCTGAGGATGCACAGCGTTGGCTTCACATGATTGCCGAAGCTAACGGAGAAAGCCTTGAATGTGCCAATCTCTTTATCGGAGGTTGCAGCCTTCAGACACATTGGATAAATGAAAAAGAAAACAATGCCTTTTATGATTATCAGGTCAATGGCAATGACGCAAAAGAAAAAATCAGCATTGCAGACGCCCTTAAGAGAGACAAGTGGGACATTGTAACCCTTCAGCAGGTCAGCGGTCTGAGCGGAATAGCCGAAAGCTATGAGCCGTATCTTGGGGAGCTTCTGACGGTTGTAAGGTCAGCTCTGCCCGATGCGGAAATTTACCTTCATCAGACATGGAGTTATGAAATCGGTTCAGAGCATCCTGATTTTGTGAACTACAACAAGGACCGTAGAGAAATGCACAGCCGTATAAAACAGACCGTGCAGATGTATTCGGAAAAATACGGACTAAAAATACTTCCGTCAGGCGACATTATAAACACATTGCGTGAAAATACTGCTGAATTTGATTATCCGAACGGCGGATTATCTCTGTGCCGTGACAGCTTCCACCTGAGCTACGATTACGGCAGATTTGCCGCAGGTGCAACCTGGTTTGTTACACTAACGGACAAAAAAATTACTTATGCCGTATTTGAAGATTTTGATAAAAGCCTTGTAAAAATAATATCAGATACAGTAAATTCACTCATATAAAAAACCGTGTTCCGTAACAGGAACACGGTTTCATTTTTTATTTTATGGGTGTGATTTCATAGAACACAACTGCATTCGGATTAAGTGTGATATCAAGCTTAAGTTTGCCGTTTTTAACCTCAGCCTCAGTTACAGTCGGCTCAAGCTGTGAGCATTCCTCGTATTTATCCCTGAGCTCGTTAAAATAAATATCCCTTGCCCAACCCTCTCTGAGTGTTGTCGGATTTTCAATCTGCGGGTCATCGGGTGACCAGTCGAAGCAATCGTCTGTGATATTGTACTTGATCCTGTCCTCCTGCCACTCGTCAAAATAGTTGCAGCTGTCATCGATTACATAAGCCGTTACACGTACCTTCTGACCGTCAAGCTCAGGCAATCTGATTTTGAAATCAAGGTTAGCGCAACGCTGATAATCAACATCATTTTTGTAGTTATATGCCATAATGTGAACGGTGTTTGTGTCTTCGTTATAAGCAGAAACAGCATCAACCTCAACTCCCGGAAGAAGAGCGCGTAAAGTCTTTCTTGTCTTCACAAGGTTTGCTCCGTCAAACTTTGCCGCATTCTGTGCAACGTGGTAGCTGACGGTCGGATGTCCGTCAAGCAGACCGTTTGAGAGGTACGACCACGCAGAGAAATAGTTGATGTTGTTATTGAACATCGTGCGGTAAAGACGTGCATCGTAAGCGCCCTGATAGGTATAGCCAACCGTACGGGTAAGAAGCTGATTGTCGATTTTGCCCGAAGAGTTTCCGACAAGAAGTCTGCCCTCGTCAACGCCGAAGATCAGGTTTTTAAGCCCTGCCTTATCGGCGGCCTTTTTAAGATGTTTCATTGTCTTTTCAAAATTCATTCCGTCTGTTTCTTCACCCGGGGAATAGTCGTAGAAGGATGCGGTAAGATAACAGATACGACTGCCCTTTTTGCCTGTTTTGTAATTAGTACCGTTTGCACAGTGATTGATGAAAATTCTCTCATCCCAATGACCTTCGGTAACAACCATTGCATGTGCACCGACAAAGACATCCTCACCGATAACATCAATAAGTGCCTGCACCGTGTAATCGTAAAGCTTGCAGTATTCAACGGCTGCATCCTCAGGCTTTTCGCTGTTCGCCATAAACCAAGCGGCATTCTCGTACTCCGTCATAACACCGTAACGCCATGTGAGTACCTCTTCCCTGCCGAACTCGTCAACAAGTGCCTGTGCAATAGCTGCGATGTAGTTGTAATAAACATCGTAATCATCGGGCGGATAGATGTTTACTCCGAAATACTCGTCTGCACTCGCCTTTGCAGAATACTTCAGCGGCACACTGCCGAGCTTGAGCATCGGCTTTGCACCGAGCTCCAGAACACCGCGGCAATTCTCAATAAGCACGGTAAAATCGTAATCGTCAAGAACTGTTTTGTCGTACGGATCCTTGAAAAGATCGCGGTCTGCGTTACCGCCCGTACACTGCATAAACTGAACATAATCTACAAATTCAAAAATATTGTATTTTTCATTCACCTTTGCGCCGACAAAGGAGTTGCCCTGAATAGACCAGATGTTGACGTTGCTTACAGGATTCACAAGCTCCTGCTGAGTTTCCGAAATTTCAACCGTGAAGTTATAATTGTTTATCAATTCAACTCCCGCATCCCACACACAGCTGAAAAAAGTCACTATAGCGGTAAAGAATGCTATTATCGGTTTTAAAAAATCCATACATATCTCCTCCTTTTTCTAATTTTTTATTATAACAAACTAGCCAATATGATGCAAGTGTAAAAATCAATCTTCTTCTTTGCAAAATTCGATTGGCTTTTACAATACCCTGTGCTACAATAAAAAAAATACTTTCAAGAGGTGCAAAGAAATGACTCTTAAAGAAGCGATGGTGGAAAGACACTCCGTCCGCAGATTTACCGAACAAAAGCTCGACGATGCAGCAGTTTCCGAATTACAGAAGGCTATCGACGAGTGTAACAAAAAAAGCGGACTCAACATACAGCTTATACTCAACGAGCCCGAGGCTTTCGGCTCAGGAATGGCTAAGTACGGCAATTTTGAAAACTGCAGTAACTACATTGCAATCGCAGGTAAAAAGAACGCTGATGAAATCTGCGGATACTACGGTGAGCAGATTGTTCTTCTTGCACAGCAGCTGGGACTCAACACCTGTTGGGTTGCCCTTACCTTCAACAAATCAAAGGCTGTTTACGAGCTTAACGACGGTGAAAAGCTGCTTATCGTAATCGCTCTCGGTTACGGGCAGACACAGGGCAAAACCCGTCCGAGCAAGCCCATAGAGGAGCTCTGCACCGTAAAGAATGGTGAGATGCCCGATTGGTTCAAGTCTGCAATGATTGCTGTTATGCTCGCACCGACAGCCGTTAATCAGCAGAAGTTCCACTTCACCCTTGACGGCAATAGGGTAGAAGCAAAAACAAGCTTTGGCTTCTATTCAAAAATCGACCTCGGCATAGCAAAATATCACTTTGAAGTTGGCGCAGGAAATGCTGATTTTGTCTGGGCTGAAGAAGATTGACAAAAAATAAACAATTTCCTGTTGACCTTTTGAATTCGATATAGTATAATACATATACAAAGTTTGTACCTGACACAAAGATTTTTCTGACTGAAAGGTGACGGCTGAAATTTGTATTGGTATCGCCGCACCCTTTTTTGTCGGGTGCGGTGATTTTTTGGAGGTAAAATATGGAAACAAGAGTTGCCGTTATGAGCATTATCGTTGAAAAAAATGACACGGTAGAAAAACTCAACTCAATTCTGCACGATTACGGTGAATTTATCATCGGCAGAATGGGCATACCCTACCGTGCAAGAAATATAAATATTATAAGCATTGCAATTGATGCGCCGCAGGATATGATTTCTGCACTTTCGGGCAAGATCGGCAGACTTGACGGTGTAAGCGTCAAAACCGCTTATTCGGGTGTGGTCTCAAATGACTGATATTCTCACACTTATTGAAAAGCTTGAAAAAGAGCATTCGCTCACATCGGCAGAATATGAATTTTTAATTGACAACCGTACTCCAGAAGCAGCAGAAATACTTGCAAAAAAAGCAGAGAAAATCCGTCAGGAGATTTACGGTAACGCTGTTTTTATCCGCGGACTCATCGAAGTCAGCAACATCTGTAAAAACGACTGTCTTTACTGCGGAATCAGGCGTTCAAACCGTAACTGTGACCGCTACAGGCTGACCAAGGACGAAATCCTTGAGTGCTGTGACGACGGTTACCGACTCGGCTTCCGCACCTTTGTTTTGCAAGGCGGTGAGGACAGAGCCTTCAATGACGATTTGCTGTGCGACATCGTAAAAAGCATTAAAGAAAAACATCCTGACTGTGCTGTTACCCTCTCAATGGGTGAAAAAAGTGAAGAAAGCTATCAGAAGCTTTTTAACGCGGGTGCTGACCGTTATCTTTTAAGGCACGAAACAGCTGACAGCGAGCATTACGCAAGGCTTCATCCCGAAGAAATGAGCTTTGAAACAAGAATGGAATGCCTGAAAGCACTTAAAAAAATCGGCTTCCAGACAGGCTGCGGCTTTATGGTCGGCTCACCGTACCAGACAACGGCAATGCTTGCTAAGGACCTGAAATTTATTGAAGAGTTCAAACCCGATATGTGCGGAATAGGACCGTTTGTGCCGCACAGGGATACCCCATTTGCAGACAAACAAGGCGGCTCGGCAGAGCTTACCTGCTATCTGCTGTCAATCATCCGTCTTATCCACCCACCCGTGCTTCTGCCGTCCACAACGGCACTCGGCACCATTGACGAAAACGGACGAGAAAAAGGAATACTTGCAGGGGCAAATGTTGTTATGCCAAACCTTTCCCCAAGCTCCGTCAGAAAAAAATACGAGCTTTATAACAATAAGCTTTCCGACGGTGACGAATCGGCACAATGTAAGGAAAGCCTTAACGAAAGAATAAAAAAAATCGGCTACGAAATCGTAACCGACAGAGGAGATGTAAAAAATGGCTGAATTTAATCCGAAATCACTTAAAGCCGAAGAATTTATCAATGACGGTGAAATCCGTGCAACACTCGAATATGCCGAGGCTAACAAGAACAACGTTGAGCTGATTGACGAAATTCTTGAAAAGGCTCGCCCGAAAAAGACGGAAACAGGCTACGTCTGCGCAGGACTTACACACCGAGAGGCAAGCGTGCTTCTTGCCTGCGACATTCCCGAAAAAATTGAAGAAATCTATAAAATCGCAGAGGAAATCAAGCTTGCTTTTTACGGTAACCGCATCGTAATTTTTGCACCGCTTTACCTTTCCAACTACTGCATCAACGGTTGCGTTTACTGTCCGTATCACAGACAGAACAAGTGCATCACAAGAAAGAAGCTGACTCAGGAAGAGGTTAAGGCTGAGGTTATCGCACTTCAGGATATGGGACACAAGCGTCTTGCCATCGAAGCAGGCGAAGACCCCAAAAACAACCCGATTGAGTACATTCTCGAATGTATCAACACAATCTACAGCGTCAACCACAAGAACGGCGCTATCCGCCGTGTTAACGTCAACATTGCCGCAACTACGGTTGAAAACTACCGCAAGCTAAAGGATGCGGGTATCGGCACATACATCCTTTTCCAGGAGACTTATCACAAGGAAAGCTATCTCCAGCTTCATCCCTCGGGTCCGAAGCACGACTATGATTACCACACGGAGGCTATGGACAGAGCGATGGAGGGCGGCATCGATGACGTCGGTCTTGGTGTTCTGTTCGGACTTGAGCTTTACAAGTACGAGTTTGCAGGACTTATTATGCACGCTGAGCATCTTGAGGCTGTTCACGGTGTAGGTCCGCACACAATCAGCGTTCCTCGAATCAAGCATGCAGATGACATTGATCCGGGTGCGTTTGATAACTCAATTTCTGACGATATTTTTGCAAAAATTACAGCTTGTATCCGTCTTGCTGTGCCTTACACAGGCATCATCATCTCAACAAGAGAGAGCGAAGAGGTCCGTTCAAAGCTCCTTCGTCTCGGTGTTTCACAGGTAAGCGGCGGTTCAAGAACATCCGTCGGCGGTTACACTCAGGAGGAGCGTCCGCACGACACAGAGCAGTTCGATGTCTCTGACCAGCGTACACTCGACGAGGTTGTTCACTGGCTTATGCAGAACGGTCACATCCCCTCTTTCTGCACAGCTTGTTACCGCGAGGGCAGAACGGGCGACCGCTTTATGAGTCTTTGCAAGAGCGGACAGATTCTTAACTGCTGCCACCCGAACGCACTTATGACGCTCACGGAGTACCTGACGGACTACGCTTCCGAGGAAACAAAGAAAACAGGCTTTGAGGTTATCGAAAAAGAGCTTACCAAAATCCCGAAGGAAAAGGTAAGACAGATTGCAGAGGATAACATCAGAGACATCAAAAATTCAAACCGCAGAGACTTCAGATTTTAAGGAGTTTTATTATGGGACTTAACGATACTGTATCTGCCGAAAGAGTCCACATCGGCTTTTTCGGTAAGCGCAATGCCGGTAAATCGAGCGTTGTCAATGCCGTAACGGGGCAGGAATTGGCTGTTGTTTCGTCCGTCAAGGGCACAACAACCGACCCCGTTAAAAAAGCTATGGAGCTTTTACCGATCGGCCCTGTTGTGATTATCGACACACCCGGCATTGATGACGAGAGCACACTCGGTGAGCTTCGCGTAAAAAAGACAAAGCAGATACTTGCTAAAACTGATATTGCCGTGCTTGTTGTTGACGGAGAAAAGGGTCTTGATGACACCGACAGCGAGCTTATAAAGCTGTTTGAAGAAAGAAAAATTCCGCATATTGTTGCTCTGAATAAATCGGATTTGTTGAAAAGCATACCCGATACGGATGAAAAATCAATTTATGTGAGTGCAACACACGGCACAAATATAAATGAACTCAAAGAAAAAATCGGCAGCCTTGCAAAGACTGTCGAAAACAAAAAGCAGATTGTCGCCGACCTGATAGAAGACGGAGACGTGGTTGTGCTTGTTATTCCGATTGACGAATCCGCACCCAAAGGCAGACTGATTCTTCCTCAGCAGCAGACAATCCGCGACATCCTTGATGCAAACTGCACGGTTGTGTGCTGTCAGGATACGGAACTTACGCAGACACTCAAGGCTTTAGCTGTAAAGCCAAAGCTCGTTATCACAGACTCGCAGGCTTTCGGCAGAGTTTCCAAGGATACACCCGATGACATTCCTCTTACGTCTTTTTCGATCCTGTTTGCGCGTTACAAGGGCGACCTTGAAGCACTCGTCAGCGGTGCAGCTATGCTCGGAAAGCTGAAAGACGGTGACAAGGTGCTCATCAGTGAGGGTTGTACCCACCACAGACAGTGCAATGACATAGGCACTGTGAAGATGCCCGGTTGGATAAGACAGTTTTCTCAGTCCGAGCCTGATTTTCATTTCACCTCGGGCGGTGATTTCCCCGAGGATATTGCAGAGTACAAGCTCATTGTTCACTGCGGCGGATGTATGCTCAATGAAAAAGAGATGAAACGCAGAATTGAACTTGCAAAAGAGGCAGGCGTGCCGATTGTAAACTACGGCATCGCAATTGCACAGATGCACGGTATTCTTAAAAGAAGCCTCGAACCCTTCCCTGATATTTTAAAGATTCTTGAATAAAAATTGCCACCGATTTCACAGAGAAATCGGTGGTTTTTCTTATATAAAAGTTATTCGGTTTCTATTTTCTCCACTAACCAATGACAATAGCCTTTGACGAAATAAAAAGCAACCATTGCAAGTATCAAACCTAAAAACCCACAACAAAAACCTAACAGTATTCCTTCGCCGAGCTCATCACCTAACAAACGGGAGAGAAATATTCCCAAACCTGCTCCAGCAACACACGCACCGGCAAGCAACGGGCTTTTTCCACTCGTTTGATTTAAATAACTGCCTTTAATTATTTTTCTGCTCTCTTTCTTCATGGTTGCAAAAGCAATAACAGGTACTAAAACAACAAAAATAACGGCAGGTATCAAAAACCCGACCTCTGATGTGCTAAAAAACAAACACGAAACGAAACACAGATTAACAGACATAGCACACATAAAGCCTGCATAATAAAACATTATGTTCGCCTGTGTTTTGCTGACTTTAAATTTAAACCACAGCATAAAAACAGCACAAATCAAAATAAAAACAACTTCTACAATTTTGACCGCAACAGCTGAATTTATATAAAACGCACCAAGCAGACAGACGACAATATTAAAAAACATCGCACTGTACGCTCTTGTATCTTCAAGCTTGACGGTGTCAAACTCCACATACGCCTTCAGATTTTGACTATCCGTGTTTTTTAACTCTTTAAACATTTCATTTTTCTTCCTTTTTTATCATTCTATCACAAATCATTATATAATTCAAACAGTATAATCACGCCTGTTCCCCACCCATCCGTCACGGCTTTGCCGTGCCACCTTCCCGTTCAGGGAAGGCTTTTATAAGTTTTCCAAGTGCTTGCCGCAATTCGCAAGCTCAAGCTTTGTCCGTGGTTGTCCGTTATCAATGATAAAACGAACTATTGTAACGCCTGTGTTTTCCTGGCAGAAGTTAAAATCCTCACCGCTTGTGATACCGCAGGCGGCTTTTATAAAATGATTGTTAAAGGTTCCGTGTGCAAAGGCAATAACATTCTCCTTGTCACCGTACTCCGCACGGATTTTCTTCACAACACGCTCGGCTCTTTGCTGAACATCGGAAAGTGTTTCGTCACCGTATGTGCCGACCTCGTAAAGCTCGTCAAGAATTGTTATCGGCGTTCTGCGAAGCTCGGCAAGAGGGGTTGCTGTCTGCACGGCACGGGTAAGAGGACTCGACAGAATTGCATCAAATTTTATGTTCCTTAAACGCAGAGCGAGCAGCTCCGCCTGCTTTTGTCCCAATTCGGTAAGGTGCGGATTTTCAACATCCTGCCCCACATTCCCCTGTGATTCACCGTGTCTGATTATGTATAAATCCATATTGCTACCTCATAGAAGCACAAGTGCCATAATTCCCGCAAACGAAAGTGCAAGTGAAACCCATTCGCGTATCTTCGGCTTGTTCGGGGTAAAATAGCTGAGCAAGGTTGAAACGATCATAACTCCGCCCGTTATCATCGGATACTGCACTGATGCAGGCAGATATGCGAGTGACAGCAGCAAAAGGAAGTTAGCCACACGGTTGAGTATGCCGTTGCCCGACATCATAAGCACAGCCTTCCGGCTTAATTTCAGTTTTTCTTTGCGCAGGGCAAAAACAAGAACCGCTCCCGACAATACAGCCGTCACAACAGCTGTCCATACGGAATATGCCGCCTCACTCGTCTTCGGCAGATCACTTGCCTGAAAAAATTTTGAAATAACGCCTGAAAGTCCGTTAAAAACAAAAACGCCTATGTAATAAACTATTCCGCCCTTGCTCTCGCCTTTTTCTACGCTTAAAAATAAGGCGGCAATTACAGCAACAAGGCACACAGTCTTGCCGAGGGTGAACTGCTCGTCAAAAAAGAAAACTCCCAGACAGAACGGAAGCACCATACCGCCGAGCATTGAAAAAAGTGAATACAGCGACAGATTGATTTTACCCAGTGCCTTCATGCTGCAGAAGTTGAAAGCCATACCGTCAAACGCAGCAAGTGAAGCCATAAATAATGTAAAGGGTGTAAACTCCCACTGAAAGCCGTTAACCGCAAGCAGAACAACAAGTCCTGCCACAGCACCGCCGAAAATAAACATCATTGAAGCACAAAGTCCGCTTTTACACTCACGCTCATATTGCTGATTGCAGAAAAACTGCAGACCGAACATCACGACCGCAGCCATAACCATTGCGTAATACACTAAAACACCCCTACACTATCTTTTATAAAAATACGGACCTAAATGATCCTCGTGAGTTTTCGCATAAGACCACGAAAAATCGGATGCAGTTATAACAACATCCACAAACTGCTCTAAGAAAACCGCATCAAGCCTTTCTCCGTTTTCTATTCGGTATGCCAGATCCTCACAGCTACTCAGAATATAACAGCAAGCTTTATCCTGTTCATTGTAAAGTTCATCAGCTTTCTCCTCTTGAGCTTCTGCATATCCGAAGCTGAAAAGATGCCACAAATATGTATTGTACCGTCTGTTTTTGTAACAGTTATCTTTAATCTCTTTCTTGTTTGCGCCCTCAGGTGAAAACGCCTCAATCCAATCTCTTTTTAACTTATCTGTTTCTTTTTTCGTCAATTTTTCCGCTTTGATTGAGTTTTCTTCAAAAAGATTTTCAATCCACTCTGCAGTCTCTTTTTCAACCTCTATTAAATCCCGTTTTTCTTCAATCTTTTCTTTCAGCTTTTTGTGAATTTCCCAAAAACGCGGAGGCTCCCATTCTTTTTTCTCGCATTTTTCTTTCAGAAGCCATGGAAGCTTCTCATATTCAAAGCTGAATTTTATAAAGCCTTCGGGAATTTCAACATAGCTCTCGTCGGGGTCTTCCTTTTCCCAATCTTCCTCTTTATCCTTAAAGCTGAACCAGAAGCCTCCCACAACCGTGCTCGGTGTGGGTTCGTCTGTCTCAAGACCATTTGCGATAAAATCTTCAAGAGGTATATCTTCGGTCTGAGGATACTCAATATACCTTCCGCATATTACATATTCACCGTCACAGCATAAGGTTTTCTTCCTTGAAATTCCGAAATGAACAACATTACAGCAGGCAGGTTCAACACCAAAGGTGTCGAAAAACTCTCTTTCTTCTGCGCTCATTGTTTCGCAGTATTTCTGATAATTTCTGTTGCCCTGCGTGTCCAAAACCTTGAAATTACGGTAATATTCTTTTGTCTTTTCAACATCAACCTCAATAATACAGTTTGCGCATTTAACAATTTTCATCTTATTCATCACTCCCGTTGTTTTTTATCTGCCATCGCAACGGATTTTCTTCGATATACCTTGCGCGGTCGTTATAATCCTCGGTGTAAACCATCGGAATGAAATGCTCTCTCGTTCCGTAAATATCTGTAATTGTCAGCACACAATCGTATAGTGCATTTTTATCCAGAATAAATCTAATCATTTCATCCCCTCCGTTTTTATTTTACTCCAACACAGGTGTGTCGCAGAATTCAACTTCGGGTGTACCCTTAATTCCGTCGGATTCAAAGATGACGATTTCATTCTCGCCCAAATTGAGAAGTGATGCAGGAATATAAAGTGTCTTCTGCGGACCGATTTCCCAATATCTGCCGATGTTAAAGCCGTTGACTGTCACAAATCCCTTTGTGAAGTTGTCGGTTTTAAGGAAGGTGTCCTTTGCCTCGTCAATTGTGAATCTGCCCTTATAGAAAACGCTCTTTTCTGTCGGATTATCCTGCGAAAAGTCAAGCTTTTCCAGGTTGTCCATCGGCAAGGGGTAAACATTCCAATGGAAATGGATTCTGTCGTCAAGCAAGCATCTGCCCGCAATACCCTTTTTACGCATCATCTTTGAGCCGAAGTTCGCTCTGCCCATATTCTCGCAAAGGATTGTGAGCGTATCGCCCTTCTTTGCTGAGAATCTGAGCTTTAGTTCATCATCATTGACATAAACAATTCCGACTAAATCTTTATTGATATAAACCTGTGCGCGATCGCCGATTTCTGCAAAGTCAAGCTCGGTGTCGTTATAATTTCTGTGAAGCACGGTCTGATACGCGATGTAACCGTAGCCTGTGCCGTACATTTCCATACACTTGGGCACCTCGGAAAGAATCGGTGCGGAGAGCTTACCAAGACTGTCAAAGAAGCCTGTACGCTCGGTAAGTGTCACCTTGCCGTAAGCCTTTTTCTCACGGTTTGCAGGTACCTCGGGTAAAGGCTCGTCAACATATTTTCTGATAACATCACGTACCGCGTAATACTTGGCGGTAACATCTCCGCACTCTGTGAGCATCGCATCGTAATCGTAGCTTGTAACATCGGGCAGGAATTTCTCATAATGATTTGCACCCGAGGTAAAGCCGAAGTTTGTGCCGCCGATGAACATATACATATTGAGGCTGCCGCGCTTGAGCATATCGTCAACAACCTTTGCATAATCCTCGGCAGAGGTTGTGTGGTGCTTATCGTCACCCCACGCATCAAACCAGCCGTTCCACATTTCCATACACATTTTCGGCATATCGGGGAAGAGCTTATCGTGTGCAACAAAGTTTTCCTCTACCCTGCTGCCGAAATTGAGCGTTGCAAGACAGCCGTCAACCGTACCATCAAGCAGATCATCCTCGCTTGTTCCGTCAGAGGTGAAGAGCGGTACATCAATTCCTCGGCGGATAAAACCGTCACGAAGGTATTCAAGATACTGCTTATCGTCACCGTAGTAGCCGTACTCGTTTTCGCACTGCACCATAATGACATTACCGCCGTTTGTTACAAGAAGCGGGCGGATTTCGTCACACATACGGTCAAGATAGCGGTCAAAGTGGCGGATATACGCCTTGTTCATACAACGGATTTCAAGGTTTTCGTCAGTCTGCAGCCACCACGGAAGACCGCCGAATTCCCACTCCGAGCAGATGTACGGACCGGGGCGCACGATTGCCATAAGTCCCTCGTCAGCCGCCGCTTTAAGGAAAGAAGCGATATCGAGATTGCCCGTAAAGTCGTAGACCTCGGGCTGTTTTTCGTGCATATTCCACGCGCAGTAGGTCTCAACGCAGTTGCAGCCCATTGCACGCATTTTTTTGAAAATATCTGTCCAGGTGTCAGGCATATTGCGGAAGTAATGCACCGCGCCCGAGATGAGCTTTATCGGCTTGCCGTCCTTTATAAAATTACCGTTTTTGATTTCAAATGTCATAGTTATTCTCCTTTATGCCATTTTAACAGGTCTGCAAAATCTCCCGTAAAAAAGTAACTGTTACCGTTTTTGTTTTCTCCCGAAATTTTCAAACCGAGTCTTTGAAGAATTGAAATCGATTTTTCGTTTTTCTTGTTAGCAAAAGCCTTGACAATTTTCAGGTCACACGGTATGTTTTCAAATAAAAAGCCGTACAGATTTCTGAAGATATTTGCCTTGCCGTGATATTCCGAATTCAACTGTATTTCTTCCATAGCAAGCGTATCTTCGTTCACATAATACTGAAAAAATCCTATTATCTCCGTGCCGTTTTTTATAAGAATTATCTGCCGTTCCTCGCGTTCAAGTCCGTCACTGACAGCAGAAAACCAACAGTTAAAATCCTCATCGCGGCTGTTCCCCGTTGGTGCGATTTCTGCCATATTATCTGCAAGAATATCAAAAATCTGCCGTGAGAGTGAGACAAAATCTTTCTTATTCAGATACTCGAAATTCATATTTTCTCCTCAGCTGTGCTCAACTATCCAATCGGCTATAATTTCATTGTCCTCTGAGCCTATCATTCCGTGCGGGTGGTGTCCCCGGCAGCCGACGCGGATTGTTCTGAGTAAATCCGTACCCTCAAACGCATCCTCGAGAAGCTTGCCGTTTTCCTCATAGATAACAGTTTTATCCTCGGTACCGTAAACCATAATGACGGGGATTTTATTTTCAATCAGTACATCTGCCATATTTATCGGATGCTCGGTAAAATTCACAAGCTGATAGCGCTTTATTCCCGGATACGCTTTTACAAATTCATTCTCCCACACGCGTTCGCAGTCCTCATTACCGATTTTACCGGGAAAGCTGTTATAATTGAGCACGGGTGCATCAATAAACACGCAGGAGACAAGCTCGGGATAAAAGCCCGCAAAACGCAGAGCGTGTGCTCCGCCGCAGCTCATTCCGACAGGCACACACTTACCCGTGACAGAAAATTTTTCTTCGATATATTTTAAAAATCTTACCTTGGTGTCGCAGTCTTCCTTTGTCGCAAAGCGCGAAATGTTATCAACACCCACAACATAAAATCCGCGTTCAAGCAGCTTTATCTCAACATCAGGAAAAGCATTCCAATATTCAACCTTGATTGCGATTTTTCCGACAGGCTCAACCTTCGGAAAAACAACCGTTGCATCGTGACCTTCAAATTCAAATTCTTCGCAGTCAAAGCCGTACCAGGTTTCTTTCATCGTAACCACCTCGTTTTTTTGCATTATATCACGATTATTGCGAAAATGAAAGTTATATATCTTGATAACAGTCATTATTTGTGTTAAAATCTGCGGTGCAATCTTACATCGGAGGTTTGTACCAATGCTTAAAAAATTTATCGGTGACAAGCGTTTTTACAAGCGCGTTTTTGCACTGATGATTCCCATACTTGTACAAAACGGAATAACCAACTTTGTCAATATGCTTGACAACCTTATGGTCGGTCAGGTAGGACAGACTGAAATGATTGGTGTTTCCGTTGCCAATCAGCTGATTTTTGTTTTTAACCTTTGTATTTTCGGCGCAGTTTCGGGCGCAGGTATCTTCGGCGCTCAGTTTGTCGGCAGCGGTGACACAAAGGGTCTGCGCGACACCTTCCGCTTCAAGGTGCTTTTCTGCACACTGTTAACCGCAGGTGTTATTGCACTTTTCTATTTCGGCGGCGATACGCTGATAAATCTTTACCTCAAGGGTGAAGGCACTGCGGAGGACATTGCACAGTCCTTCAGGGCAGGACGCGACTACCTTAATGTTATGCTCATCGGTCTTATCCCCGCTTCACTTGTTCAGTGCTATTCGAGCACTCTGCGCGAAGAGGGAAAAACAATGCCGCCTATGATTTCGGGTATAGCCTCTGTTCTTGTCAACCTTGTGTTTAACTACATTCTCATCTTCGGTCATTTCGGTGCACCGAAGCTCGGTGTTGCGGGTGCTGCAATCGCAACCGTAATGTCACGATTCGTCGAGCTTGCAATCGTTGCAATCTGGACTCACAAAAACAAAGATACAAACAAATTCATCGTCGGCGCATACAAAAGCTTCCGTGTCCCTCTCGGTCTTGTTAAAAAGATTGCGCAGAAGGGTCTGCCTCTTATGCTCAACGAGACGATGTGGGCGGCAGGTCTTGCTTTCACAAACCAATGCTACTCGGGCGAGGGACTCGCGGTTGTTGCGGCAAACAATATTGTGATGACATTCTTTAATGTGTTCGCGGTCGCATTCCAGGCAGTCGGTGTTTCAATCGGTATTGTGCTCGGTCAGTTGCTCGGCGCAGGTAAAATCAAGGAAGCCAAGGAGTCCTCTGTCAAGCTCATAACCTTCTCGGTTTTTGTCAGTCTTGCGGTTATGCTTCTGTTCTTTATCAGTGCAGAATTTATCCCCGATTTCTACAAGCTTGAGCCCGATGTCAAGATACTCGCAACCAGGATGATGCAGATCTGTGCACTTTCAATTCCCTTTGACGCGATTGCAAACGCATCATATTTTACTCTGCGCTCGGGCGGTCAGGCAATTATCACAATCATATTTGACTCGGGCTTTGTATGGGCAACAATGGCACCGCTTGCCTTTGTTCTGTGCAATTTCACGTCGCTCACAATTCTCCCGATTTTTGCCTGCTGTCAGGCAATGAATATTCTTAAGGCCGCACTCGGACTTTACTTTGTCGGCAAAGAAAAATGGATTAAAAATATCGTTTCTTAATCAAAAAATATGTCCCAACCCTGAAAACCGGGTTGGGACATTCGTATTTTATTTTACTGTTATTCTGAAAAGTCTTGCACCGTGGGAGTTAACCTTTGCGGAGAATTCACCGTCTGTTACGGCATACTCCCCGTGTGACCACATATCCCACACGCTGTATTCAACACCGCCGATTGAAATATCGGTAATATTGAAGCTTATTTCTCTTTCTTCGTCATCGGTGTTAAAGAGGGCAACATATTTACAGTTTTCACCCGTTGATGTCCAGATGATTTCACCTTTTCCGTCAACCTCTTCACGCTTAAACTGTCTTGCACCGCTTGATTTCTTGTGCATATCAATAAGGTCTCTGTTCTGAAGAAGTGAAAGCGTAAACTCATCGTTTTCACGCATTTCGCCGCCCATCATAAGCGGAGAACGAAAAATGCCCCAGAGCGTCATCATTGTTATCTGCTCGTCGTGAGTGAAGCGTGTGTAACGGTTTCTGTACTTTTCAAGCTCTTCTGTAATCTGAATTCTGCCGAGAGGAAGCATATCGCAGTCAGGCCAGGCACCCGGCTGAACATATTCCTGCCATGCGTAGCAACGCTCAAACATAGCGTGAAGCTTGCTCCATTCATCCCAGAAATCACCCGTCATTCGCCAGAGGTTTGCGTGAGCGGCAAGGTGCTCGTGCTCACTTACGGGTGCAGGACCGGGAGAAAGGCTGAGAACCATATCTCTTCCGCACTTGTCAATGGCTTTTCTGAGCATTTCGATTTCTTTTCTTGCAGAATACGGATTGTGCGGGAACATCTCTGTGTTGGCAATATCATCGCACTTGATGTAGTCAACACCCCAGGAAGCGTAAAGCTCAAAAATTGAATCGTAATACTCCTGTGCGCCCTTTTTGCTTGTGTCCAGACCGTACATATCAGGGTTCCAGGAACAGATTGAGGTCGGGTGTGCAACATCTCTTGCAGTAAGACCCTCGCACTTGATTTTTGTGTTCCGGTGCGCCGCCTGACGCGGAATTCCTCTCATAATATGAATGCCGAATTTAAGACCGAGTGAGTGTATGTAATCGGCAATATGCTTAAAGCCTTTTCCGTCTGCCGATGAGGGGAAGCGTTCAACAGAAGGAATAAGACGAGAATATTCGTCCATACAAAGCGGAGCAAAATAATGATAGTAGAAGCTGTTTGCCGTGGGCTCTGACCACTGAATGTCACAAACAACATATTCCCAGCCGTAATCCTTAAGATGCTCTGCCATATAATCCGCATTGGCAAGCAGCTGTTCTTCATTGACAGCCGCACCGTAACAGTCCCAGCTGTTCCATCCCATAGGAGGAGTAAGAGCTAATCTTTTATGCATATCAATCTACCTCTCTTTTTAATATTTAACTGCAAGACCAAAAAGAAGAATTGCACTTGTAAGAATCAGGTTAAGTACCTGGAATTTCCAGCTGAATTTAAACCACTTGCTGTAGCTGACATCCGCAAGTCCGAGACTTATCAGCAAGGCGGGGTTTGTGGGATAAAATACATTTGAAAAACCGTCACCGAAAGCAAAGGCAACAACACAAAGCTGTGCCGAAACACCAAAAATCTGTGCCATCGGAACAATCAGCGGAATAAGCATAAACGCCTTTGCCGAGCCTGACGGGATAAAGAAATTCATACCGAGAACGATGAGGTAAATAAAGAGAATTACTGCCCAGGTAGGCATATTCTGTGCAAGGCCGACCGCACCGTGAAGGATTGTATCGAGCACCTTTGCCTCCTCAAGAGTGTACTTGATTGACGAAGCCATAAGAATCATAATAACTGCGGGGAAGATGCTTGTTACACCCTGCCACGAGGTTTTTGCAAGAGCCTTACCCTTCATTCCCGAAACAAGTGTAGCTGTTACACCTGCGGCAAGGAACATTACGGCAACGATAATCATTGTGTAATCCTGCAATGCGGGGATGAAGCCTGAACAGAGAATCGTCAGAATACCTGCACCGAGAATGGACACAAAGCAGATAAGTCCCTTATCCATTTTCTTGTCCGTTGTGAATGTGTGAAGGTTATTCTGAGTATCAATCGGCTTTTCAATCTTCTTAGCGTAAAGAGTAAGGAATGTAATCAGCAACGCGTATATCAGCACAAAGGCAACTGCACGCAGCCACGCACCGGAAAACATCGGAAGCCCCGCAAGCTGCTGTGCTACACCAACCGTAAACGGGTTGCAAACGCCCGATGCAAAACCGCAGCCAACAGCAAGAAGGCTCATTCCGACACCCGTAAGGGCATCCCAGCCGAGGTTGATTGCAAGAGCAACAACTATCGGCACAAGCGGAACAACCTCTTCAAACGAACCGATCATTGCACCCATTGCCATAAAGAAAAACGATACAACAGCCATAAGCCTGTAACGAACGGCACCAAAGCGCTTTACCATACGGTCAAGCATATATTTCATAAGTCCCGACTTGTCGAGTGCATTGAAGATACCGCCGATAACAAGCAGAAAAACGATAACAGCAATCAGCGTACCGCTGCCCGAAGCACCGAGAACAAGTATCGGGGACAATGCCCATTTCCACAAGGGAATACCGCCCTCGACATTATAGTAGCCACCGTTAACATCAATAAGTAAATTATCGTTTGCATCCTTAAAACGGACATATTCGCCGCCGGGGATGACAAGTGTTAAAATGTACGATGCAACCATAAGAACAAAAATAACAACGATTGCCGTTATAAAGGACTTGACGCTGACATTAAGTCCTTTTTCCTGTTTCTTGTCCATATTATGCCTCCCTGATTATGTATTTATAAAAATCAACTGCAGGTGCCAGTGTATCAACATTGACACATTCGTTGAGTCCGTGTATGCTTTCGACCTGCTCGTCAGACATAAAAAACGGTGCAAAACGAATACAGTTATCGCACACACGGCACATATATCTGCAATCCGAAGCGCCCGTCATTATCCACGGTGCGGTACGCACATTGTCGAAGCATTCATCGACTGCCTTTTCGATAAGTCGGAACTGCTCGGATTTATAATCCGTTACGGAAGAGTCCATTCCCGGGTCGAGCACAACCGTTTCAATGTCAAATTTCTTTGCAAGCCCGGTTATTTCTGCGATGCTTGATTTTCCGCCCTGATGCGGTGAAAAACGCATATTGCCGATAACCCACGCCTCCTGCGGAAGCACGTTTGTACCCTCCGAGCCTGATGCCATTGTAAACGCAACCGTTGTTTTCAGCATAGCGTTACCGGGTGCTGAAACTGACGGCATAACCTTTTTGAGAATCGGCTCAAACATTTTGGAATTTGCAAGGATGAACTTAAGTCCGCCATTCATTGTCTGTGCCACACTTGAGAATGTTTTTTCCACCGTGGGAGAAATCTCTGATCTGAAAAGCTTACCCTTTTCAACCTCTGCCATAAACTTGCCGAGGCGTACAAGCGGAGTGTTTCTTCCGGGAGTGGATGCGTGTCCGCCCGATGAACGTGCAATAAACTTAAGGTCGGCACAGCCCTTTTCACCGACTCCGATCATAGCATATCGGCCCTTTGCTCCGCCGATAGGCTCCTCAAGAATCATTCCGCCCTCGTCAAGCACCATATAAAAACGGATTCCTCGGTTTTTAAGCTCGTTAGAAATCATATCCGCACCTGAGCCGTCGCATTCCTCGGTACAGGCGGATTCAAAATAAACATCACGCTCGGGAACAAATCCGTCAGACACAAGCTCATCCGCAGCCTGAAGCATTGCCCACAGACCACCCTTAGTATCGAGCGTTCCGCGTCCCCATACCTTGCCTTCGGCAACGGTACCCGAAAACGCAGGATATTTCCACTCACCTGTTGCCTCAACAACGTCGTGATGATTCATAAGTAAAATCGGATCACCCTTACCTTTGCCCTGCCAACGCATAAGAAAGCTGCCGTCAAAGTCCTCAAATGTACAGACATCAAAAAGATGAGGAAACATCTCACGGAGCAAATCGTGAAAACGGTAGAACTTTGTTCTGTCCGTCTGATTAAATGTTGAAATTGTCTCTGCCTGAATCAGCATTGACAGCCTCTCGGCGTAAGCTTCGTTTCTTGACATCAAACCCCACCTTTTGCAAATAATACCGAGTCATTATACCATAACTGATACACAATGTGAAGAGTTATATCAAAAAAGAAAATCCCGAATGTCATTCGGGACTTGTCAGATTCATTTGTTTTTCTGTTTTTAGTTTTTTGTAAAGAAACACTGTCGCAAAGACATCCGCTCGGAGTAACAGAAACCTCCATCTGACGAGGGCGTGGGTGTCCGGCGGACACCTCTGCGAAGCAGAAATGTCTACCGAGGCGGTAGCCGAAACGGTGGATTTTGCGGAGCAAAAGACGGAGGGAGAGATAGTAAAAATCTTGACTACCCCTCAGTCTTGCCTTCGGCAATCCAGCTCCCCTGACAAGGGGCGTTTCCTCTCAATCCGAGTTAAAAAATGCCCTATAAATTAAAATTTGCAACAAAAAGCACACCCTTTTCAGAGTGTGCTTTAAGATTATTTCTTCATATTCTTTCTGAGCTCAGGCTCGATAACATCGGGAGTTCTTGCACTGACTGCACCATCAGGCTTGATTTCTCCTGCCTTGGTGAGTGCAACCTTTGTAAGGAACGGTCCGACAAGCTCGTAAATGAGAACAGAGAACAGGATAATATTTGTTACAATAACACCATCTTCACCGAGAGTCTCTGCCTTAAGCGCCATACCGAGCGCAACACCTGCCTGCGGCAAAAGTGTTATGCCGAGGTACTTTACGATATGGTCATCACACTTGACAGACTTGGCGCTGATTCTTGCACCGAAATATTTGCCCAGAGAACGGAAAGCAATGTATGCCGCACCGATGCAAACAACAATAAGGTCACGGAAAGTAGAAAGCTCAAGCTCTGCACCGCTGATAACGAAGAAAAGAATAAACAGAGGCGCTGTCCAACGGTCAATTCTGTCCATAAGTTCCTCAGAGAAGTCACACATATTGCAGAACACCGTGCCGAGCATCATACATACAAGAAGTGATGAAAATGCGATATGAACACCGCCAATATCAAATTCAAGCATTGAGAGGGCAACCGTAAAGAAAACGAAGGTTACGGACATTGCAAGTCGCTTTGAGCGTGAGTGGAAAAACTTTTCAAAGAAATTGAAGAGCGCACCCATAACAAAGCCGAGTGCAAGTGAAAGCACCACCTCAAGAATCGGCTCAAGCACAACTGAAATAACATCGACCTGACCGTGAATGAGTGCCTTTGCCACTCCGAAGGAAACCGCAAAAAGGATAAGACCCACAGCATCGTCCAGGGCAACAATCGGCAGAAGGATATCCGTAAGAGGTCCCTTTGCCTTATACTGCTTGACAACCATAAGTGTTGCGGCAGGCGCTGTAGCCGAAGCAACTGCACCAAGCACAATTGCAGAAGGAAGCGAAAGCTTGTCGGGAATAAGGAAATGAAGACCGATAAGTGCCGCATCAACTAAAAGCGTTGTGAATACCGCCTGAAAAACACCTATAACCGTTGCCTGCTTACCCGTAGCCTTCAGCTGAGCAAGGCGGAACTCGTTGCCGATTGAAAAAGCAATGAAGCCGAGTGCAACATCGGGAATAATCTCATAAGTTTTGATATCTTCCATACTTACAAAGCCGAGTCCCGGGATATTCAATGCGCCGAGAACATACGGTCCTACAAGAATGCCTGCTACAAGATACGCTGTAACAGCAGGAAGCTTAACTAACTTTGCCAGACGCGAAAGCATAAGTCCGGCAAAAAGGCAAACCGATAAACTCAATAAAGCCTGCATAAAAAATACATCTCCTTTGCGGCAGTAAGTATAGCACAAAGGAGACGTTTTGTCATTGGGTAAATTGTATAAGAGTAAGAATTATTTTTATATTTTTTCGGTAAATAGTAAAACTTTTTATGAAAGTTTTTGAAGCTCGTTCACGCCCTGCGAAAGCTCTGTTTCCTCACCTGCAAAGCAGAACTTAGCTTTGATTCCTTCAGGAACCGTTATACGGAAATTTACCGTTCCGTGCTGATTTTCATAACTCACTGCAACAATGCCGTTCGGAGTTGTTATGCTTCCGCTCATCTTACCGAAACGGTTAACACACTGCGGTGCAATAACAACAGATGAATAACCCACCGTGTTTTCTGCCTGTCTGATTCCGAGCAGATATTCAAAGATATACGCAACCGTCGAACCGAACATCGGGTGGCTGTGTGAACGGCTGCGGTTACTGTCCCAGTATTCGTGGAAAGTTGTTGCACCGTTTCTTCTCCAATGCTCGTATCCCTGTTCACCGTCATTGGTCATAAGGTCAACCGCAAGGTCGCTGTCCGAATTCTCAAACAGCACTCTTGTGACAATGTCCGTTGCAAAAATACCTGTATCGTAGTAGCCGAGCTTTTTATAATAGCTTACCATATTTTCGTAAGTTTTCTCGTTACCAAGACCGATATCCAATGCAAAGGAATTGGCACCCTGCACATTCATTACAAAGTTATCATCAAAGGTGTTGAAATACGCCGCCGTGATAACTCCCTTGCGGTAGTTTATTTTCTCTTCATATTCGGGTATATCTTCATCTCTTCCTATAATCGAGGCAATTTCGCACATCTGCTTCAGGGATTTCACCATAAAGTATGTGTTTACCATCGGTGCAGGAAGAATAACCTGCTGGTTGTGGGACGTTATGTCTCTGTCGGGATAAAGGATGTTGGGTCCGCACCAGTCACCGAGACACCACTCGCCTTTTTTGTCACTTGTGACAACACCGTATTCCGTATGCGCCTCAAGATAGTCGATGTAACGGCGCATATTGCTGTAATACTTTTCAAGAATTGACTTGTCACCGTAATGACGGTAAAGCTGATAAGGCACCTCAACAATTGCACAACCCCAACCGCCCGGACCGCCGCCGCTGCGTAAATACGGTGCGGTGTATTGGATATGACCGCTGAGCACGTCCTGGCCGTCAGCAATATCCTGCATCCATTTTTCATACAGTGCCCTTGCATCAAAAATTGTCAGCACGGCATTACAGGTAACCTGACCATCGCCCGTATAGCCTCGTCTTTCAAGATGAGGGCAGTCCGACGGATGACCCGTATGCATATTGCAGAGCATTGTATGTATAAATGTTTTATAAATCCAGTTAAGCGTTTCGTTGTCACACTCAAATGTTGATGAAACAGGCACATCGGCATAGATTTCCTTGACACACTCAGGTACGGCATTGCCGATAACCTCAAAGTATCTGAAACCGAACCAGGTAAATTCAGGCTGCACATACCTTTCTTTACCGTCAGCTGTAATGCTGAACTGCTGACCGTGAATATGTGTCGGGTCAAGACTTCCGTCAGGCTGACACTCCTCTGAAAAATTAACAATTATTTTCTCGTCCTTATTCCCCGTAATTTTCAGAAGCGGATAACCTGTTGTGTTTTCACCGCAATCGTATACAACCGATGACGGAGTTTCCCTGATCTTCTTAACAGGAATCTCCCTGATAAGCTTATCCCACGGGCAGTCCGTTGAGCAATATTCAGTTTCAAGTGCCTCAGTCACCACTGCATTCGCCCATGCAGAGTCGTCAAAGTCAGTGCTAAAGCAATCACCTTGATTCCGGAAATCGTGATGCTCCTCCCAAGTGAAGTTGTACTGACAGACCGTACTGTCACCGATGCGGCAGTTTTCATCGGATATGAAGTGTTCAATACCCTCTCCGCTTTCTGCCGTGATGCAATAAATTACTTTCGGCAAGCCGAAAACTCTCTCCCTGTATGTGTACCATCCGCCGCCGTAATGAACGGCAATGGTATTCCTGCCCTTTCTGACAAAAGGAGTGATGTCAAATTCGGGCACATACACTCTGTGAGCAGAAATCACCTCATCAATCGGGTCACACGTTGCCTCGAAATCTGATGACAGCGGAAGAAACGTGTCGGGATTGATACAGCTGCCGTTGATATAGCATTTGAAAAATCCGAGTCCGAGAATGTTCAGTGAAGCTGATTTGACAGTATCAAGCTCAAAGCTTCCTCTAAGTACGGCAAAGCTTTTATCCGTACGGGTTTCTGCTCCTACCCATTTTGCATTGTGAAAGAAATATTCCTGTTGCATTTACACTCACCTCTGAGGCAAGTATAACACAGCCGACAGCTTTGTACAATAAGTTTTACTCATACAGCTCAAGTAACCTGAACGCTACCACCTCCCCTCTGCGTTTCGGGTCCGGACTTTCCTCGCAAACCGCGTAACGCAGCATAAGTCTTACACGAACCGTCCCGGTGATTTTGCTTGTTCCGAATCTTTCTACAAACTCCGTCAAACGGTTAGTATCCATAAAAATCATAACAGACTCACGCTTCTCAGGCACACCGTCAAAAACAATCCTGCCCAACACACGCACCGTATCTCCCGGCTTTGACAGAAGCAGGTCTGTGTCGCGTATCGGCACTCTGCGAAGCGAGTTGTCGTTAAACTCTATCGTAGCATTAAACTCTTCCCCGTTGTGATCAGCGGGCATCAATCTCATATCTGTGAATTCTTTGTATGTTATCTGCGTTTTCATCATCAATCACCTCTCAGGTAAGTCACCGTATAACAAAAATTCATCAATATAGCAAAAATACTCTTCTGCTATAAATTCTGCGTATGAACGTGCCGAGGACTCAACCGTCTGATTGTAGTACAGTTCAAAGTCTTCGTTGCCGCTGACATAATTTGAAAAATCCTTCTTATATTCAAGTGCCTTATCAAACATAGGCATCCTTTTATACTCATCATCCAGCTGATCATATAATGTAACACACATACGCTGATACACATGCATACTCTCGTGCAAAACGGTGCGCAGCACATCGTCAGGAGGTGAGCTTTTCAAATGTTCAATATCTATTGAAATTCTGTAATCAGGAGCATAATACATACCGGCAATACCATCTTCAAGGTCACTTGCCACAAGATAAACTTCGTGGCTTATGCCGAATTTTCTCATTTCAATGTTCTTGACTATTCCCAGAACATTTATTTTTTCAGAAACACTCAGACTGTTCCACGAAGCTTCATCCAGCAATACCAGGGATTCAATATGATTTTCTATCGTCCACTCAGCGTATCGGGAATCTGAAATATCCGTGTCTGCTTCAGCTCTGACAAGACCGTTGCCGAACATCACGTTTGAGCAAACACCTGCCGTAAGCAGCATTACAAGAGATACCGCAATTGTCCTTGTACCGAGTAAGCCATACTTTATGCGGTTTTTCATTATAGGTCGGATATACTTTCTGTTCTCTATCTTTCTGGTCATTACCATTATAAAATAGCCGACCGAGATTACTGCTGCCACTATAAGAAAAACATTATAAACCTCGTACTTATATCGGTATGTTGATAAGAGCGTGTAGACTTCAAAAGGTAAAGAAATATTAACAAACAAGCTGAGATAGTTTCTTCTCTTTTTTAAGTTAACAAGGGTACCAAGAGAGGTAAGCACAAACAGCATTACCCAATAAACTATCTTAGACTCGGTAATGCTTATACCGTGAATAGCCGTAAAGCAGCCTACACGGTATAAAAATCCGGTCAAAACGGTGAAAATAAGTGTATATAACATAAAATTCATCTTGCTGAGTGTGTTTTTGTTTTTCATAACATCCTCTCCTTTTTAGTGTTTTTATCGATAATTACGGCTATGCCGCAGTCTCATAAGCTGAGACTGCGACAATGAGCTCCAATCAGTTTTCATCCTCTTCGGAATCAGCGCTGACAATGCTTTCGAAATCATTCTTCTCGGGCAATGCACTCTCGTCACCGCCGTGGTGCTTTCTTCTCGGAAGGAATCTGTTGCGGCGGGGCTTTTTCTCTTTCGATTCATCCTCATCGGATTCATTCTCGGCTTTACCGAAAATTTTATCGAATTCAGCAGCAATCTCTTCCTCAAGCTCCTTCTCAAGCCCTTCCTCAAGCTCCTTTTTGATCTTTTCATTAAGATCATCGTCCTCGTCGTGATCGTCATTAAGAAGCTTATCTCTGAGCGCATTGAAGATTTTCTTCATATGCTCGTCATACACTTTTTCGACATCTGCTTCCTCGGGAGTAATAAGTCTGAGGCCTGCAAGCTTATCAAGCACCTTTTCAAACGCATCAAGAATCTTGATGCACTCCATTTCCATAACATGGAACGAATATGTGCTGACAGGTCCGTCGTCAAAACGCTGTTCAGCCTTGATGTAAAGTGTGCCGTTCTCTTCAATATGAATCGCGCAGCTCTTGAAGCTCTCGTTGATTTTTAAGACATAATCACCTACAAGCGAGCGTGATTCCGGTGTGCAATGAATTCCGGGGGCAATCTCCATCATAACAAGCTGAGCCAGACCATCAATTCTCGTGTTCACATAGTATGTTCTGTCCTCCACACTGATAAAGGCAATGAAACCGTTACCGCTGAATTTTTCAGCTACAGCTTCATCAGACATTTTTGCGTAATGCGCTCTTGCATTCTCGACAGTCTCAGAAAAGTATTTTGACATATACAACATCTCCTTTTTTATTTGATACCTTAGTTAACCATACGAATTTAATCAGTTTCTAACAAAAACTTCTAAAAAAGGTATATTTTTTCAGTCTGAAAATAATAATTAACTAATATTTTGCTGAAAAACCTATTTTTTCCTTTATTAGCTTTATTTTCGGAATAAAAACATCATTTTTCATCACCCTCTTTCTTTTGTGTCTAAATTGTACACCATATAAAGCTGTCGAAATAAAAGTGGGACAAAAACTATGCAAAAAAAATCACACCTTATCCGAAGATAAGGTGTTTTCGCTTGTGTTATAAGCTTATAATAAACCGATCAACATCTCAAAACTGCAGCTTGCGGGCGGTTCTGTTTTTTGAGTTTGTGCAACTGTGCAAATTGTGATACAATAAAAAATAATCTTACATAAAACAATATAGCTTAAGGATATAACCGTATACCGCTTCAGACATAACGAAAAAACACAGGAGGACTGATTATGGAAAGAAAATACTCACACGTAATTGTTATCGGAGTTGACGGTGCGGGCAGCTGGTTCAAGGATGCCGACACACCGAACTTTGACAGAATATTCAAAAACGGAGCCGTAACATACAGTGCTCTTTCATCAAAGCCTACCATCAGTGCGGAATGCTGGGGCTCAATGCTTATCGGCACAGGGCCTGAGGTGCACGGACTTACAAACGAAATTGTATCGACTGTTCCGTACGATGTGAACTCCCCCTTCCCTTCACTTTTCAGAAGAATCAGAGAAAAATATCCCGATGCCGTTCTCGGCTCATACTGTGACTGGAATCCCATCACATACGGTATAGTTGAAAACAATATCGGCGTTTCGCACGACACGGCACACGACACGGAGCTTACACCGATTGTCTGCGATTATATAAGCAAAAACAAGCCCGATTTCCTGTTCATTCACTTCGACAGCGTTGACGGTGCAGGTCATGGTTCAGGCTACGGACTGCCTGCTTTTATGGCCCGTATTCACGAGGTAGACAAGCTTATCGGCGATGTTTACTCCACTGTTAAAGATGCAGGTATACTTGAAAACACACTCTTTATTGTTATTGCAGACCACGGCGGTGCCAATGACAATAAGTGCCACGGCAGTCACGGCGGATGGACAGACGGAGAAAAATATGTAACCTTTGCCGCAACGGGTAACGGAGTAAATAAAACTCTGATTGAGGCAATGAATATCCGCGACCTTGCTGCAATTGTGCTTTATGCTATGGGTATTGAGGCTCCCGAATTCGACGAAGAGGGTTGGACCTCGCAGATTCCCGAAGGTCTGTTCGCTGATTATACGGGCGGATACCGCGATATTTCACATCTGACAGGTGCCGCACCAAGAATTTCGAAAATCCATCACGAATCCGAGCTTATCTGAATTATACCGTAATACCAAAAAGAAAACAGAACCTCCAATTAGTCGAAGGTTCTGTTTTTTAGTTTTTATACAATTTATTTTATCACAGTTACATCGCTGTATCTGCCTATTTCAAACTTAAGCTTCGGGAAACGCATAAGTCTTCCGCGGTTTGTGATTCCGTCAAGTTCAACCTGAACGGTGTTTGTTTTGCTGTCCGTTCCTGCAATTTTAGGCTTCATATATGAGGTATAGGAAATGCTTCTGAAAACTACATTTTTGATTTCAAAATTCTCTGCTTCCTCGTCATAAATCTTTACAAGAATCGGTCTGCCCTCATCGCGGAAGATTTCGATGTTTTCAAAAAGCACGCCGTCTATGCTGCCTTCGGTCTGCTCCGCTACCACAACAAGAGAGCCGATTCTGTCATTGTCCCAGATACCGTCACGGTAAACCACCGCACAGTCACGGAATGTGACATCAGAAATCTTCTTATTAACCTCACCCGTAATGCCAAAGCATCTTGCGTATCCGCCCCAGGCAATACAGTTTGTAAAGGTGATGTTTTTGCTGTCCATCACACCGCCGAGTGCCTTGACCTCGAAGGTGTCATCCGCAACTCGTGCAAAGCAGTCATTCACCGTTACATCGTGGCTGTTGCATATCGCGAAGCCATCACAGTTGCCACGGTTGCCGATGATATCCACATTATCAATATCCACACCCGTACAGCTATATGAAATAAATGACCATTCGGGAGAATTGATAATCTTTATTCCGCTGACCTTGATATTGTTACAGTTTGTGAACACCACTCCGCGTCTCTCGCGTCTGTCAAGGCGGGTAAGGTCGATTACGCCCCTGCCCGTGAGTGTTATATTGCTGCAGTTAAAGAAATTCAGGAAAGGATATCTTGTAAGTCCTATCGAATTTTCAAACCATGCAGTCTCTTCGATGTATTTGTTTTCATCCTCTGCACTGTTGATGTCATAAAGGTGGTCGGCAATGATATATGCGCCTTCTCGAAGGTAAATCACCTGATTGCTCTGTGCAACGAAGCTGACATAATCATAATTGTAGACACCCTTGTCAACGACGATTACGTTTTCTTCGCCGTACTCTTCGATATATTCTGCAATCTCTGCATCCTCATCAATTTTTTCACGTACAAGAAGTGTATATCCGTAATACTGATCTGCACCGTTGAAAAGGAAGGTATAAACACCCGGTTTGTTGATTGATGCTGTTACCTTGTTATCCTTGCAGAGTGCTTCCACTCCGTGAGATTCAGGCAGAACGATTGCATTTTTGAGCGTTACATCAGCACCCGTCAGCTCAATGTTGAAGGAAAAATCCTTGCTTGTATCAACATAAATTTCAGAGAAAGAGTGCAGTGTTCCCGTATCATCGGCACGAATGAACACAACCGATGCATACACAGGAATTTCCGTATCGCTGATTTTTGCCGTGTAATAGGGTGAAACGGTTATGCCGTTGATATCGTCATATCCGCCCGACTGAACATATTCGGGTAATTCAGCCGAAGCACGGCCTACAAGCTCCTGCTCGGTAAGACCTGCCTCCTCAAGGGTTACAATTGCTTCCTCAGGATATTCGAGAAAAGAAAAGCCAAATCCCTCACTCTCGGGATAAACCGTTGCGGGGCAAAGAAGATTTGAGCTGAGAACGGATAAAGCCGTAAATATTGTGAAGAAAAACTTAATAAAAGCTTGCATTCGTACATCTCCTTAACCAAACATCTATACAACCTCTCCTTTTGAAAACCCATCAGGAGAGATTACGCTTTATGCTGAGTGAATCGCAATATTATTTTGCCTGTGCTTCAAGTTCAGCGTTCTCCTTACGGCGTTCTTCACGCATTCTTTCAAGATCCTTATACATATTCGCTTTTGTTTCTCCCTCGACGTTATACATCGTCTTGAGGATTATTGCCTTGAGCACGTTGCTCAATGTATAACCGAAGAGAAGGAACCCGAGAATCCAGAGACAAGTATTCAGATAATCAGGCTTTGCCTGCATTGTTGCAACAAGGTTACCTTCATTTGAAGATTCGTAGCCTACCCAGGCAATCATAAACGGGATGATAAGCTCTCTTGCATAGTTGATTGCTGTATTGATCCAACCCGGAACAACGCCCTGAATTGCTTCAATACGGTCGCCTGTCTGCCATTCAAGATAGTCATAATACTCAACGTTGAAGTGAGAGTTTGAAAGCTCCTGAACACCGATACCTACACCGAAGAGAAAATAGAAAACATAGAAGAAAATGCTGTTCCAGCCTGAGAAGAACATAAGTCCCATCTTTGCTTCTGCAAAGCAGATTGCAAACAGTATACCTGCAGAAACGAGTGAATACGGTCCGCAGAACTTAAGAAGCTTTGTAGGCTCGTATTTCTTTGAAAGCTTTGTGGTTATAACATTACCCACAACCGTACCTACTGCAGTCGGAAGTGTAAGAAGAAGATTCTTTGATGAACCAACGGTAATTGCTGCAAGAAGTGTAGACATCTTTCCAAGAACCGCAAAGTTGTTAACCCATGCCATATACTGATAGGCACGGTAATTTCTGTATTTGAAGAGAGTGAAAAGAGTTTTTGAAATTTTAACCTTTTCCTTCTTCGGAAGCTCGATTCTCTCCTTGCAGAAAAGACCGCACATAAGGTTACCGAACAATGTAACGGCACCTGCAACAATACCGAGTGTCATATACATCTGGTTCTTGTTATCACTGAATTCACCGTAAATAAAGGTTGCAATATATGCTCCGCCGTAACCTATGTAGTAAGAAAGCTGCCAGATTGTAGCAACTGTTTTCTTTTCCTTGGGGTTCGGAGAAATAACCTGTGCCACATTCTGACCGAGGTTATTGAACGCATTGAACACCGTCTGACAGCAGGCAATACCGTAACGGAAAATTGTCATCTGCTGAACTGTCCAGCCCTGAGGAACATAGAAATAGAAAACAGTCAGAAGGAAAATCGGAATCAGACAGATGATATACCATTGACGATATCTGCCCCACCGGGTTTTCCATTTCTGCACAACGGTAGCCGAAATCAGACCAACAGCTATACCGAGAAATGTTGTCAGTGTTGTCTGCACAGCAAGGATGCTTGCTATTTTTTCCGAATCGACACCTACAGGTCCGTAGTACAGTTCATGAAGGAAAGCCGTCGCCAGTGTACCTGTAAGAGTTGTTCCGAACATACCGCCGATACGCGCGAGCATAAGACAAACATATTCAAACGTTGTGATATTTTTGCCAAGCTCGGGCGAGAGCGCATTTGCCGGGGCTTTGTTTGCCGCAGAGGCTTTGCTATTGAGCATAATATCATCTCCTGTATATGGTTATAATAGAATTTTAACACACAAAAATAATAAAAACAATTGTGCGAATAACTGGATTCTTGCACTTCGGAATGTGCATTTTAACCCAAAATCGATTTTCTATTTACATTTTTACATTTTTGTAGTATTATTTTGACAGATATACGATAGAATATATACTACTGCTTTGTAAAGGAGATACGGTAATGAACCTCAAAAGCTTTTCTGCACTAATTCTTTCTCTTGTTTTGGTGTTTTCTCTGACAGCCTGCGGCAAAGACAAGGCTCCCGAAGCACCTGATAACAGCACAACAGCAAGCACTGCAGCGGACACAAGCGAAGAATTTACAAGCACTGTCCCGGACGATACCCGAGACACAACTGCCACTTCGGCTGATACATCCGAAACAAGCTCAACAGAGCAGACTGCCGACACAGACGAAAGCTCAACGGTTGCGGCCAATGTTACCACACAGTCTTCCGACAACCCTGCGGAATGGTCAACACAGCAGATTATTGACGCATACAAAAAGGCTGCAAATAAAACACATTCAGGTGTCAAGTCACAGCACAGCATAAAAATTGAGAAAATCAAGGTTAACGGTGACGATCTGCCTGACGTTGTTGTATCCATAATGAAAAAACTTCTCAAAAATAATTCGTCAGACAAGGACGGTATCACAGGCGGGTATAACCACCTTGTCGTATCCGATGTTGCAAGTGCAGAGGCATACAAAAACGGTAGTGCGCTTGTTATCGAAATGACAATGAAAAATCAGACTGCAGGACCGAATGAAGATGCAAACAGCGGCTCTGTCGGTCACGCAATAACGACGGTCGGTGACATCAGCGCTGTTACAAAACAGCTTGCAGACCTTAATCTTCCGCTTGACCTTAACGAAAAAGAAACAAAAATTTATTACACCAATCCGACGGTTCAGGTGCTTATCGGACCCGACGGAAAGATTGTCAACGGCACCTGGCAGTATACCGTTGACATCCGACTGAACAACTATAAAGCATTCGGTCAGGATGTTGAATCAACATCCGTTGTGATGCTCAACACGCTGACGGTAAACGGCGGCTTCAAGAAAATGTAAAATCAGCTTCAGCTTTTGCACAGGTCCGTAAAAAACCTACAATGAAAAAACAACCTCCTATGGTAGAATTAAAGAAACTACCATAGGAGGAATTTTTATACCAAGGAAATATGTTGCGGGAAATAGGTGATAGATTGGGTTTCACATATAAACAAATGCGAGATTTCAAAACAAGATACAACAATTAAGCAAAGTCACTCAACTACAATATGAACTATCAATGAATACAACTTAAAACAAAACTGACACTACTTGAAATGCGATGTCAGTATGTTGCTTAAATTTTAATTTTATCTACCGTAGGGTCTGTTTTTATACTGTCCGTACAATTTGGGGCAGTACACCGCGAAGCTTCTGCTTTTTGTTAATATTTATACGCTTAATTTTTTAGTTGAATTTGCCATATTGTATGCGGACTGAACACAGTCAAAGCTGCAACAACATCCATTATAAAGCTTGTCTGATTTTCAACAAACGGGAAATAAACTCATCCTGAGTCAGAACGGTTTTTCTGCAGTTTTCCTCACCGATCGTGTGACAAAGCTTTGCATCGGAAGTGAGCCTGAGTGCTGTTGTGAAAGCTTCGTTTTTACTCAGTTCACAATATGCCCTGTCTAACAAAACCTGATATTCCGTGCTGTCTCTGCGGATTTTCCTGCCTTGCCAGTAAAGTGTCTGCGTCAGCCTCCACCTGAACTGTGCAAAGGTGTGTTTTGTTGAATTTTTGGCTTCCTTTCCCGAAAGTGCGCAAACCTTTACCTGTTTTGATACACTTCTGAATTTGAGTGCCTGTAAAAACCCTTCCATACTTGCACACCTGACCGAATCAATCACAAACGAATGTGCATAAAAGTTCGAAAGAGCACATGACGGATATTCGCCCTTGCTGTGTATATCAATCACATCAGACTTCATCTTGTCACCTCTGCACTCTTCCACTGCCAGTTTCAGTGCATTGTTGCTGACGAGCATCCTTTGCTCAAGCTCTGCAGTTGTAACGGCACAACCCAACTCTGCACACAGCAACGAATAAACAAGACTGTTCGGATGCATACAGGGGTTTTCCCAAATATGTAAATCATCCTCACCAAAATACCTTAAAACCGCCGCCGCAATTGCGGTGCTTCTTGATTCTCCGCTTTCGCAGCAAATAAACAGCTTTTTTATACTTGCGGACAGGGTGTCAATATAACGGTGGATTTCGGCAGCATATTCCTTTGTAAACGAGCGCGGACTTGTGCTGTCGGTAATGTCGTCAAAATGAAGAACAAGCAACGCCTCAAGTGACTCAAGCTTATCCTGTCTGACGTCATATGACGAGGCAATCAGTGCACCTGATGTCTGCTCTTCCTCCTGCAGATTGTAATACAGCCACTTTATGGGGTGAATTTCGATTTCAAACATCCTTTTCATAAAACACCTCTGAAAGCGCAACCGCCTTGCCGTCACTTACAGTACCGTATACCCTTGAAGCAAACTCAAGCTGCTTCACATATGCTCTCAAGGCTGAAATATCCTTTCCGCTTGCGTTGACGATATAATCGTGAGTTTTACCTGTAATTGTAATATTTTCGTCAGCGAGAATCTTGTCGAGCGCTCTAGCTCTCATCTGCGCATCTGCTTTTTCCATCTGAGCAGCGGAGAATCTCGGATCATTGACCATTTCTGCAAATCCTGCAAAACGGTCAGCGCCGTATTCCGAAAACAGAATAACACTTGCTCCCGAATCCGCCATTCTTATAAAAAGAGTGCCAAGCTCATCCTGTGTTGCCTCTTTGCCGATCAGAAAGCCGACATCGTCAACCAGAAACAGTTTATTGGCCGTGCATCTGCTGACAAAAAACGGAACTGCACTTCTGTTGACAGCCTGCAAATAATCCTCAACCAGCTTTTCAAGTGTCACGCTTTCAGCAAGCTTGTCTTCGGCGTGGTTCTCACGGAACATCGCGAGTGTTGCATTGAGCAGATGCGTTTTACCGCAGCCCGACTCTCCGTGGATAAACAGGATTTTTCCGCCGTCCGAGGTACCGTTCGCCGCGTTGAAACAAAGCTCTGCGGCATCCTTGTTACTTTCCCCGATTAAAAAATCGTAGTAACTCAAATTTTCATTCATATTTTTCTCTCCTTTTTAAATTTTGCTGCACAGCTAATATTGTACACTCTGTCAGGCAATATATCAACAGTCACTTCTGCACAATCTTTAAAAAATTTATCAGTAATTTTGTCCATTATATATCCGTGGACACACAAGACAAAATGTGGTAATATAGATTGCGGTGATAATATGAAAATCGAACTTATCGGAAAACCCGAAATAATTATGTCCAACCCCAACAGCAAGCACAACTACTTCGGATGGCCGACTGCGATGCGTTTGCAGGACGGAAGAATTGCTGTCGGTGCATCGGGCTTCAGAGTGGATCACGTGTGCCCCTTCGGTAAGGCGGTCATTTCCTACAGCACAGACAATGGCAGAACCTACTCCCCGCCCGCCCCCGTGATTGACACTCCCCTTGATGACAGAGATGCGGGGATATGCCCCTTCGGCGAAAGCGGAGTTATCTTCACATCCTTCAACAACTCTGCCGAAATGCAACGAGACTACAATCGGGACAACGCTTATGTTCAGAGCTATATTGACACTATCACGGCAGAGGATGAGGAAAAATATCTCGGAGCAACTTTCCGTGTAAGTCACGATTGCGGAATAACCTTCGGCAAGATTATGCGCTCCCCCGTCACCTCTCCGCACGGACCGATTCAGCTGAGGGACGGTACAATACTGTGGGCAGGCAACAGATTTGACAACACTGAGGGCGGAATTGAATTTGTAAAGCTCAACCCCGACAACGGCGACACCGAGTTCGTCGGTAAAATCACGATTGACGAAAAAGGTATTTTCCTCAACGAGCCGCACCTGATTGAGCTGCCTGACGGCAAGCTTCTGTGCCACATACGAGCCGAAAACGACACTATGTTCACCACTTACCGCAGTGTTTCAAAAGACAAGGGTAAAACGTGGACAAAGCCCGAGAGGCTTCTTGAAGAGGACGGCGGTGCACCGCCTCACCTTAAGCTTCTGAGCTCGGGACTTCTCATCTGTGCATACGGACGCAGAAAACAGCCTTACGGAATAATGGTAATGATCAGCCATGACTATGGTGAAACCTGGGAAAAAGACCTTCGCCTTTACGAAAACACGCAGAGCGATGACCTCGGATATCCGACAACGGTTGAGCTCAATGACGGCACGCTCCTGACTGTTTTTTATGCAAGAGAAAGCGAGGAGCATCCTTGCAACATCCTTCAGCAGAGATGGAGAATAGTATAAAACAAAACTGACTTCGCTTAAAAACGAAGTCAGTTTTTCTATAGCCTAAAATTATATTATACGTATCTTTTTCGCAATCTCTTGACCGTCAACAAAGATAAACATATTGCTTATGCCGTCAAATATGCCCTCAATCTTCTGACCGCCGACAACGGCTGAAAGGGTGTGAGCACTTTCTGCAAGAGCCTCATATTCATCGTAAACCATACCGTTGATTACAAGCTCGTTTGTACGTTTAACACGGCGAACCTCAATGTGATTGCTGTTGTGATCTGCTGCAATAAGTGTTCTGTATTTCTCTGATTCATCAGCCATTCGCAACACAACGGAGTTCATCGGCATATCTGCTTCTTCACCGTCGGTTTCAGCAAGCATCTCAGGAACAGGCTCTTCATCGGGCAGTTTTTTCATTTTATAATAAGCGTGAACTCCTATTGCCATAGACACAAGCACCCAGCCGTGGAAAACTATATCGGTAACTGAGTCTGCACCGATTTCAATAAAATAAAACATCGAAGCGGTATCAATTGCAAAAAACACGAGTGCAAAAATCAGCCAACCAACCTTTTTCTTTCGGGCAAAAATCCAGCACACAAGATACAGCGCAAGAATAATTACGGCAACGGCAATCATAAAATACAGAAATGTTTTTTCCATAAAAATCTCGTCACCGTAATAGTATTCTGCAGGATAAAGTCCGCAGAAATACATTCCGTAATCAACTGCAAGATACGGCAAAAATGCCGAGAATAAAAAATAGGTATCTGCATTAAACAAAAGCAACACAACATTCACAGCTGTGAAGCCAAGCACAAGCAGAATATTTACAATACTGTTTTTATATCTTTTTTCAAAAATCGCTTTCTGAGTCATAGGTGCGGCATCATTGCCCTTTTTGAATAATGACATCATTTTCTCTCCTTTGTTTGTTTTCTTCATAATAGTCGTATTTTCAAAGTTTGTCAACTCTTGTTGGAATCAGCAACATCTTTGCAAATATCCCAATATGGGATGTTTTGATTATACCAAAGTGGGATAATATTGTCAAGAGGTGACGCTATGAGGCTAAAAGAACTTCGCAAGGCAAAGGGTATATCCCAACTTAAGCTGGCAATTGACCTGAATATGAATCAGAACAGTATCAGCCGTTATGAGAACGGCATACGAGAAGCTGACTATAACACTCTGATTAAATTCGCCGACTATTTTAATGTGTCCGTCGATTATCTGCTCGAAAGAACAGATGATCCCACTTTCCGTAAATAAAACCGTACTCATTTGATTTGAGTACGGTTTTTCTTTATACAGCATAAAGCACATTCAGGTTGCGGATATTTGCATCCTTTATTGCATCATTCACTGCGTATGCCTGTCTCTCAAGCTCACGGGAATCCAGTCTTGTGAGTCCCTGATTGCGAAGCTCATCAATGACGAGTGATGCAATTTTTTCTATAAGCTCCTGCTTTTTTATTGCCTCTTCATCCGTGTTAGCGCTTGAAATCAGGTATTCAAGCTCGTCATGCAAGCAAGACAGCAGAGGTAAATCCCGAAGTGCACGGAATGTCCATTTGTAGTAAGGCATATATTTTTTGTTCAGCAAAAATATCACCTTCAGCGCTGCGTTCACAAATTCACCGACTGCAAGCTGAGCTGCCGCCGTTTCCTTTCGCCTGATGCATCGGATATAGTTGTACTGTCCCGACTGCGCCATAAGCAGCAGATTGCCTGCCATCTTCTTGAGACGTACATCCTCGGGCATATAGGCAATCTTCTCTCTTAACTGAGTTACCCTTCCGAAATTGTCACAGAAAATTTTGCCGTTTGTCGCCTCCGACGGAAATTGCTCCGCAATGCAGAACCAACCGTCAGTTGTGATGTCGGCATTTTTGTTGCCCGTCTTCATTTCAAAAAACTTATCTGTACGGATAACACCGTGTCGGTTACCGCCTACGGGGTTCAGCGGACTTCTTTTGTAGCCCATATACTCCTTCGGCAGCTTTGCGTACGCTCTTTCGAGGGCAAACTCCGTACGGGAATCAATGATATCCTCCCCCGGGATAAAAATACAGAAGCCCGGCTCAAAATCGTGGTCCTGTGAAATATCGTCATCATAGCCGAAGCACTCCGATCCGCTGCCGACAAGACCGACCGCAAGATACTTTTCAATATCAGCAAAGCCTTCCTTTATCATTTTTTCGCCGTATTCATAATAAAATTTTTCAGAAAGTTCAAGACCTTTCATAAATCTCACTTGCTCTCCTGCCTAATTCTTTTTCATAGAGAAAATAACCGAAATATCCGAAAACCGATGCACATTTTTCGCACACAAAGGCATAGTAGCCGTCCTTTTCTTGGTGGGAATCAAGGATTGTTATTGCCTTTTCAAGATACTCGCGCACAATTACGTCACTATCCACCGCGCCCAGCTCTGCTTCCTTTGCGCTTGCGATGTTCAGGTAAGTTATAGCAACCTCAAGGTCACCGTCGGGTGCGTTATCCATAACGGCAATCGCCTTGTCATACAATTCATAAGCCTCACCGAAGCGTTCAAGATCAACGAGTGCAAGTGCCATATTGTTATAAAGTCCGCCGAAACGCTTGTCTGTCGGCGGCAATAAATTCTCATAAACTCCGCGGGCTTTTTCAAAAATCGGCAGAGCCTTATCCGCCTTGCCGAAAGCCTTGTAAACAGTTGCACAATTGATATAGGTTGTGCCTGCACCGATGTTGTTTTCAATTCCCATTTCACCGATTAAATCAAGCGCAGATGAAACCACCGACAAAGCATCTTCCTCCTTGCCGAGCTTACGGTAAAGCCCTGCAAGCTCATTCAGAAACAGCAGTGCCGACCGTTTATCGTTAACAGCCCTTGCTTCCACCAACCAATATAAAAGATGCTTTTCTGCAGAATCATAATCATTTCTGCCAAGGTGCTCATCAAGCTTATCAAGCACTCTTTGTGTCGGAATATTATTCATTAAAAACCCTCTTTATCGCTTCAAGATAACCGTATCCGTAGAGGTCGTCGGGCTGAAGATAGCTTGTCTCCGTCCATTCATTCCAGCTGTTCACGGTTATGAACGGTGCTTTCATAACGCCGTCACCAAGTGAAGCGTCCGCAAATGCTTTAATCTTTTTACAGGCAAGCTCAAAGTTTTCGGGTGTGTTGTCCGTCACAACTCCCGGGATAAACTTGTTGAATCTTACATTATTGTCCCAGCCGACAGAAATATTCGGATAAAACGGAACATTCAGTCTTTCGGATTCTTCATTAATTGCACTGATGTATCTGTCCGTCAGTTCATTAAAGTCCCCGTCAAAATCGACAGAACCTCCCCAGTTGTAGTTTGTTACGGAATCAACACCGAGGAAATCGTACATCTCGGCAGATGTAGCACCCTTTTGCGGATCACCGTCGCTGAACCAGCTGAACACACGGTCACGCCAATGCACCACCTGAAAATGCAGACCCCTGAAGCCTGCCTCAACAGTCTTGCGTCGGAAATCCTCAAGTCCCTTGCGGCATTTATCACTCGTGCCGAAGGAACGGATAAAGTTATCAATATCAAAAATCATATAGACGGGACAGCCGTCGATACAATAATAGTTTTCTTTGGAAAAGTATTTTTCAATCGTTCTGTCGCAGATCTCCGAAAAAATTTCGGGAGTAACTGTACCCTTCCATATAACGGTCGAGAGGTCTGTGTCAGAATTACGCTTATCCCACAGATGCGTTGCATCGTGATTTGCCCACATAAGCATAAATTTCATATCCGTATTGTTGCGTGCCTTCAGGAAACCGTCATTAAGGCAGTTTTCAAGAAACGGACGGTTATCGTACCAATACCAATCGTATATAAACACATTTACACCGTACGATACGGCACAGTTAATCTGCATTTCCATAACCGAGCTGTCCGCCTCATTGACATATCCCCAAGTCGGAATGCGCGGCCAACGGCAGCCCTTGTAGCCTCTGTTTGTCATCGCCTTGACCGTCTGCCACTCACCGTAGCCCTCAGGCCAGAAAATTCTTGTACGCGGCTCATCACCTGTGTATGACGGCCATATAAATGCTGCTATATCGTATTTCATAAACATACCTCCTTTGTTTTTTTCAGTATACCACAGCCAAACTAAAAATCAAGTTGCCTGTTATTTTATAATTTCATACAAGCACTTGCGAAATTCGGGCAGCCACCATTCTCTATAACCTGCTTTTGTAGGGTGAATGTGGTCAATGAAATAAAGCTTTCTTTCCTCTTCTGTGATTGAGTTTATCTGAGCATCGTTCCAGAAGTCAATGACGGTTATGTTCCATTTTTCCTGAATTTCAAGAAGAAGTTCAACCATTTTTGCATAATGCTCACTGTCATATTTTGCTTGGGTGTAAAAAATAACGGGACATCCCCATGTTTCTTTTGCATAGGCAATTATAAACTCTGTCGCACCTGCAACTGTCTCACAGTCAAAATCATTTTTGTTGAAGCTTTCCGAAATTTCGCCGAGGGGCATTTCTTTGGTTGCATCGTTTGTAGAAAGCTGACAGACAAATGCATCTGCCTTTATACTCTTATCAATCGTTTGCATCCTCGAAACATAAGAGTTCTTCTTTACATCAACAAGAGTTGTACCTGAAACTGCTTCTTTTATTACATTAATACCGTCGGTTTTTTCGAGAAAATCCGCAAAGCTGACACCGAGCGAGCCGTAGCCTGCCGTAACGGAGCTACCAAGAAAAATGACTGTCTTCCCGCTAATCGGGCTGTCGGATACAGGCTGAGTTTCATTTAAAGAATATCCGCCGCCGTTGCCTTTACTGAAAACACCAAACATATTACCGACATAACCTCCCGCTGCGATTATAAGTATAAGAAAAACCGAAAGGATAATTTTTATCTTTTTCATTTCATCACACCTTCTGCCTTGATAATAAAATTATATATCAGTTGCGCTGTCAATTCAAGTGTTGCAAAACAGACATTTAACAACTATAATAGAATCATAATGATACGGAGATGATAAGCTTGAGTTTCAAGAAAGGTCTTTCACTGCTGCTTTGTTTAATTATGATTTTCTCAACAGCAATAACTCCTTCGTATGCCGCATTCGGCAACAAAACGAAAACACCCGCAATAATTAACGTTGCAGAAAAAATTACGGGTGTAGTTATTAATTCCTTTGCAAAGATGATAAACAAAACCAAAGGCATTGACGAAACCGATATACCTTCCGCTACCGTGAATCCCCCTTCTTGGATTGAATACAACGGTGATGCAATCGAAAATCCCGAGCAGATATTGAATGCTGAAACCTGGGTTGCGAATGAAATTGTATTTGAAAGTGACAAAGCCTATGCAGACCCGTTCAACGATGTTGATGCCGAGCTTCACCTTTTCGGCAACGGAAGGCTGTACAAAATCCCTGCATTCTGGGACGGCAAAAACACGTGGAAAATCCGTTTTGTCTGTCCGTCGGCAGGTGTATGGTATTTCAGAACAGTATGCACCGACGCAGAGAACACTTCGCTGGGCGGCAGAACAGGAAAGATTATCTGCTCCGAATACAGCGGTGAGCACGATATTTACAAGCACGGTTTTGTTACAACCAAAAAAGGTGAAAAATACTTTACCTATGATGACGGCACTGAGTTTTTCTACATCGGTGACACTCACTGGAGTCTCGGTGACGAAACCGTTGATATGGTTAAAGCAATCTGTGAAAAACGTGTGTCACAGGGCTTTACCGTGTATCAGAGTGAGCCTATCGGGGCAACCTTTGATTTCACAAACGGCATAACCGAGGATGATATGGCAGGACTTGCAGTATATGACGAGAAATTTGCAATAATCGCAGAAAACGGTCTTGTTCACGCAAACGCGCAGTTCTTCTTCTCCTATTATATTGAGCCCCTGGTTTCAAATCACGGCGGTTTCATCGGTGATACTCTGTCTGATCCGGCAAAAGCTTACCTTGAAAAAGTCTGCCGTTACTGGGTTGCAAGATACGGTGCATATCCCGTTATCTGGACCCTCGGTCAGGAGGTTGACAACGATTTCTACCGGAGTGAAACTAATCATCCCGAATGGGGATTATGGAACAACCCCTACAAGCTTGTTGCTGAATATATTGCAAAGCATGACGCTTATGATCATCCGCTTTCGGCACATCAGGAAAACACAGGTGCAACCGCTGCTTACGGCAACGGCGACGGTGCAACCGACGAATGTAAAGTTTATTTAAAAGACGTTCCCTCCTCCTGCTTCAGAGATGTTAAGGCACATAATTTCTATGCGGCTCAATGGCATCCTACAAAAACAGGTCAGATCGATTTCAACATCGGTAAGGATTATTGGTACAATTCACAGGGCAAACCTGCCATCAATTATGAGGGACAGTATTGCTACCTCTGGACAAAGAATTTCGGCTCAAGAATGCAGGGCTGGGTTGCATATCTCAACGGTATGTACGGCTACGGCTGGGGCGGTCACGACACATGGAGCTATCTTAACATTTATGACGAAGAAAACGACAGCTCCGACGGTGTTGACACCATAACAAGCGAAGAAAAAATCAACGCTACCTGGCAGGACGCACTTGAATACGAAAGCTCATATCAGGTCGGATATATGCGTGAATTTTTTGAAAAAACCGAGTGGTATAACCTTATCCCGAGGTTTGACAACAAGGCATATTTCGTTCCTGCAAACAATGTTTATTATTCATACGCAAGCAATGAAAATAATACAGAAATCGTCGTTTACTTTTATTCATTCACAGACAGCTCCGTTGCACAAAAAGCCAACACAATACTTTACGGCGGTATAAAAACAGGTACGATCGGAAGCCTCGTTCCGAAGGAAAAATATACATACCAATGGTTTGATCCGATAAGCGGTGAATACTCAGAAGAATACGAATTCACCTCAACCGCATTCGGCACATATTACCTCGGTGACAAACCGCAGGCAACCGATATGGCTGTTGTTATCCGTTCGGCAAACTGAATTCATAAAAATTAAGAGCAGAAAGGTTCGACCTTTCTGCTCTTAATTTTTCATCATGAAATAAAATCTGAAGTTTTTCGATTCATTTATGTTATCTTTCCCGTTTCTCTGCACTTTAATTGTTTATCACCTTTTATACACCTTATGTACTGCACTAAATAACCTGTATAAAAATCTGTTTACCGGCAAATCAAATTCTCCGATATACTCTCTCACAACAGCATTAAACTCAGATTTGTATTTTGATAAGTTATCATTCCAGTCACCTTCGACTCCGTCCATATTAGCATATGCTTAATCCATAACAAAAACTAATCTATGTGTATTACGATTGCTGTGCAATTATCAGATCCCGGGGTAAGAATTGCTAAGTTCACAAAATCATCTGCTTGTGCACCGTCACGTAGCATCTCCGTTATTTTTTCTTCGCTTATTGCGTTTGTAATACCATCAGAACATAAAATAAAGCTATCACCGCTCTCTACAACTCCGTCAGCAATATTGACCACACTGCTCAGATCAAACGGATTTGAACCGAATGAATATAAAAGATAGCGGGAATCATCCGGTCCTACAGGTTTTCCGGTCAGACGATTATAGGTTTCAAGATTATGTCTGACACTAAGTTCAATGAGCGAATCGAAACTGTTTTTTACAAGAAATGCAGGTGAATCGCCGATATTAGCAAAAACAAAATACTCTTGACTTATGATAAGAAAAGACAAAGTATTACTGCCATTCTCCCCGGTTTCGTTCAGAAAATCGGCAATGTCCTTTTGGACAGCACATATTGTTTCACGCAGCCACTCTTCAGAATAATCATAAACGGTATTGTCTTTGAACCTGTTGACAAGTGAATCAATAGTCGCCCGTGCTGTTTTTGCACTTGACTCTCTTGAGCCTACACCATCACAAACTACAAATATTCCCGGAGCTGAACTTTCTCCGATCCCTTGTGAAGAAAAATTAACCTCATCTGAGGGAAAAGGTATTATTCCGCCTGCAAAAAAATTATCTTGGTTTGATTCCCGACCACCGATATTTGTTGCAGCGGAAAATGTATAACTCGTTGACATAAAACAGCCTTCCTTTAATTTTCTCGAAAATATTATACCATATTTGTAAAGGGGTATTTCACGATTTTTGAGGGATTTATATTATTTATGCGTAACCGTAACAAAACGTTCTGTTTTTCACGAAAATTGAGGGTTATCAGGATGTATTTTATCAGTTATATATTGCATTTTATTGAAAGGTTTGATAGAATTTAAGACAACGAATTTTGAATAAATGTCGGATTTTTTGAAGATATTTGTACATTAATTGTATCAAAAAAATCAATGTTAAGAACAATGTCGTTTTAATTCTAAACGAGAATAAATCATAAGGAAAGAGGGTAAATAACGATGTGGAGATCAACTCTCGGTTTTTTCGAAAGAAGGCACCTTGAGGCTTTAGGCGAGAATGACGCAGAAAACGCTTTTGAAGATTTTGAAAGCGGTAAGAATTACGATGCTGCTAACATAAAGATGCGCTCCGGAAATCACACTGCGGTTTCAGCTTTTATGTTTGAGGAGCTGAGTCGTTACGTCTGTGAACGCGATGCTCTTTTTGACAACAGACTTTGTGTTTATTCTCTTCCTGCTGAAGCAGGCAACGGCAAAAAACAGAAAAAAATCAAGACAATCATCAAAGCCCTCGAAGATATCGATATCTGCATCGGTGAATGTGTCGAGAAAAGCGAGAAAGCTGCAAAAGAACAGTGTATTGAATGTGATGCTTTGCTAAGCAAAAGAAAATCATTGAGCGATTACGGCGAAAGAAAAGAAATACAGGCTTTGTATAACAACAGAATGGCTGAAATTGAAGAAAAATACGGTAAGATTATCAGTATAAATGAAGTTGATGTGTTCAGTCTTCTTAACGAAAAGATACGTATCATTGAACTTGCTCGTGTTCGTCTTAATGCTATATTCGACAAACGTATGCTTCGTATTCATACATATTATAAAGCTGCGCGCGCAACAAATCCGTTTCTCCCGGGCAACTGTATTTCCGGACAGAAACTGATGGAACTGAATAATGAATCCATTCTGGGTGAATATGACGCTATTCTTGATTCCCTCAGGACTGAGCGTGATAGAATAGCAGCAAAACAAGCATGTTCTGCGTAAGGGAGCGGTGATAAAAATGAAAAAACTTTTTCAGAAGAAAACCACTAACAACTCGTCTGCAACCAACAAAACTAAGAAAGACAAGCAGACAAAAGCTGAAAAAAGACAACTGAAAACAGAAAAAAAGAAACAACTCAAAGAAAGTAAAAAGCAGTTAAAAGCTGCAAGAAAGCACCTAAAGACCGAAAAAAAGAAGCAATCTAAAGTCGTCGGCAAGTCAGAATATGAAATGATTTGTGACATAGCGCTTAACAGAGCGATAGGGTCAAACGGTTGTTTGACCGAGACTTTGAACCAGCTGTTGGACGATTTTGATGCTGAAACCAATCCTATTACTGTTGAACAGGCAGAAGAGATTATCGGTGTCCTGTTGCAAAAGGCTGTTGTTGTACGTTCAGATATGATGGACACATTTGTAGAAACAGCAAAAGACGGCGAAACTGCAATGAAATACAGGCGTAAACTTAACAACATACATAGTCTGATTTCCAAATGCGATATAAGCAACAACAGAGTGCAAACCGCAACCAACGAGTACAATGATTATATAAATCTGAAGAGATAAGAAAGTAAGGGCAAACAGATGATATGCAACCTTGATGAGATAATCCTATGAATTCAAAAATATTTCGTACAATCTGTTCTATTATAGCATTTTTGCAGCTTGTCACAGTTTTTACAGTCAGTTATCAGAGTATAATCTTAAGTGATTCATTACAGTTGATACTGGTACCCATATTATTAGTATTGATGCTTGATATGACACTGTTTTTAACTGTAGAAGCTTTGGTGAAGCTCATTATTAACAAAAGGGCAGAGCGTGCAAAAGCCATTTGTATTCTGATTATATCACTGATCTATCTGGTAACTGTTTCAGTTGTGTGGATATACTTTATGGTTGTCCTCTTAAAAAACAGTGGCGAGAACGGTTATATAACAGATTCAATGATTATTGATAGAATAATTATGTTTTATCCGGTTGCAGCAGTATTGTTGCTTGCACCGATATATGCTGTTTTCCGTTTCGGCATCCGCTTCCCCTCAAGAAGAAGAAAAAAGCAACATATAAAAGACGATAAAGATGAAAATCTTTCATAATCTCAAACAGATAATTAACATATAAAAAGGGAGAGAAAAATGCAGTTTTTTAAGAATCTGATTAATAAGATTAAAACAAAACTTATAGGCACAGACGATAGCCACAATCCTTATGATCGAATCCATTTCAAAGATTTGATTGATGACCTCGGTATCGTTAAGTCGATTGCATGGGGTGTAGTTATCTTTTTAGTCATTTCAGACTACTATACTCTATTCGATCTTTTCTCAAGTTCAAAGTTTGATATACTCAACAGCTTTGCACACATTATAGCTATAACCTGTGCGATGTTTTTGGAAGGTCTTCCCTATATTATGGGTGACGGACTTAATCGTCTTTTGAGCAAGCAGAAAAAGAAAAATACCGGTGATAGAAAAAAGACCTGGATTGTTTTTATTGTAGGTTTAGTTTCCAGTATCTTTATTATGTGTGCTCTTGTTGGCTTCCGTATTGAGGTTATACTTCTTTCGATAGGCGCCGAGAAAACACAGATAGTAGAAATACTGAAGGGTGCAGGAACTTTCGGTGAAAAATTCAAGGAAGTATTCCTGATTCTGACCTTTGGCCTTGAAAAATCTGATCAAGTAGCGGTTAATATTTATCTCGCTCTTCAGCCCATTCTTACCAGTATTCTTGCTTTCATGGTTTCTTTTACATACCTTTCTGATGAAAGCATTGATACAGGTGATCGCCGTGAAAGCCTTCTTAAGAAAAAGGTTCAGAGAGCAAGATTAAAAAATGATGCGAATCGACGTATATTAGAAAGAGCAAAGCTGGATCTTCTCAGTGATCTCGGCATCGATAACAATAGCGAACACTGGACAAATCTGGATGATGCTGCATTTATCAGAGATGTATTTCAGAAAATTACAAACAAGGTAATCACTATGTCAGCCAACGGATATGTAAGAGCCGTAAAAAAATACAATGTCGGTATTGAGGCACAGCTTGCTGCTTATCTGTCTGTCATTGCAACAAAAAGCAATCTCCCGCATCGTATTACAGGTATCAATATTCAGAATATAATCCAAAAATATGATAACAATCACAAAAAAATGAATGTATGGGAAGCTGATACCTTTATTGCCGAGGCATCAAAAGTTCTGCAAAGTTCACTTTATAACGATCGTCTCGTTAACATTAAAAGAAAAGTCCCGACTGAAGATCCTACTGAGAGTAATTTGAGAACAAATACTGATACCGATTTGGATAACGATGCAGATGAATCTCCGGACGAGATGTTTGCAGATAGAGAGATAAACAACAACACCTTGGCAAATACATCTATGCCCTTAGGCGAAGAAACTGAGGACGAAGTTGGTAAAATTGAAGAAAAAGAAACCTACAATTCGGGCAAAGGTTCTTCAATTAACGATGCTGATCAGAAAAATGCTTCGGTCCCGGTAACCCCTGTACAAGCTGTATCACCACAAACCGCAACCCACAAACCGCAGGATGATGATTTCCTGAATGAATATGACGGAGCCATCCCTCCGATCAATGTGACTCCTGCAAAGCCTGCCGTAAGTTCTGCAGATCCGCAGGGCGATGATTTCCTGAATGAGTATGACGGAGCCGTCCCTCCGATCAATGTGACTCCTGTAAAGCCTGCCGTAAGTTCTGCAGATCCGCAGGATGATGATTTCCTGAATGAGTATGACGGAGCCATCACCCCGAAGGAAAAAACAACAAAGCATGCTTAATACACTGACGGTACACAAAGACTCTGATTAATAATGGGTTAATATCCATTTATTAATAAAATTCACAACAAAGGAGATAAAAAAATGAAACGAATTTTAGCTGTACTTTTGATGACAGTCGTTATCTTCACCTGCTTTAATGCTTGCAGAAAAGAAGAAACAGATGACGGCAGTCAAAAAATAGGAACATCAACCGGTCTCGTCATTATCCTCGGCAATCACGCTAATGCTAAAAGAGTTACAAGAAACATTCTCGAAGAGAAAGAATACGCTAAATTAATTAAGAGTGCGTATACTTTTGAGAAAAATGAAAAAAAACAGTATACAGCACGAGCAAACATTGCTGTTATCGTCGCTGATGGTAATCCTCAATTAGAAAAAGACCTTGAAGGCTTTAACATGGGCAATCTTGACACTTGCAAGAGGAAGGACACTTGTGAGGATAATATAGAAATGAATAATGAGAAACTCTATAAGATCTTGACAGACGATACTCGCCTCAGGGCGCAGGAACCGGGTGTTGATCTTGTTACTGCCTTCCGTGAAGCAGTAAATTATCTTAACAATCTTGATGTTGACAAACGTACCATCCTGTGTTTTGACACTATGATCCCCACTCAAGGTATGGTTGATTTCACAAAGCTTAATTACGCTGAAAAATCAGCACAGGAGCTCTATGACGAGGTTTACAGTCTCAATGGCAACCGTTTACCGAATTTTGACGGAATTGAAGTAATGGTTGATGGCTTGGTTGACGTTTGCGGATACCAGAGTAACGGCATCAAAGACTCTGGTTTTAAGACAACAATCGAGTCTTTTTGGAAGCTTTTCTTTGGTGATTCTAATGTTAAAAGTATTAAATCAAACGACTTACAGGGTACAGAGATGAACTACATAGAGAACGTTGATGGCAGTTATCCATATGTTCCTGCAATTCCTGTTCCTGTACCAAACGGACCGGACACAACTATTCATTTCGCAAGCGAACAATTGAATTTCAAAATAAGCAAGACTGAATTTAAAGAAAAAAAAGCTGCTACTGATTATATCCGAAACACAGCTTCAAAAGTGCTTCATAATATACTTGAAGAAGAGCCCGAAAGAAAAATTTACGTTGTAGGCTCAATCGCGGTGGATTCTGATGGCAACAAGTTTGATACACACGATATTTCAGGAGGAAGAGCTGAAACTGTCGCAAAAGTTTTAGTTGAAAACTGTGGAATTCCTGCTTCCAATATATGTGTTCTTGACTGTGGTACTAACATATTGCCCTGGAGAGACACAGACGAGTTCCAATCAGGCAAGTGGGAGGAAAAAGATGCTGCAAAGAACCGCGTTGTAACAATCATTTGTGCCGACGAGAAAAATGATTCATACAAAGCAATTGAACCGTATATCAATGATACACATATCGTAAAGTAATATACTGACTGCCGAAGCGGATGAAACTCAAGTTTCATCCGCTTTTTTTACATAAAAGGCACCCTTGCGGTTATTGTCCATACACCCGTTGTTACAGATAAAAGCAGTCCTCCATTAACGGCTTTTAAATGCCTCAGAGGACTGTTTTTTAAAGCCTTTTGCTTCCACAATGCCACCGGTTAAAAACACCTGTATTCAACGCCACATAAGCTGAATTAATCATAATAAAAACCGTCACCGGCGACATTCAGCCAGGTGACGGTTTTTGAAATTTACAGAGAGTATTACGGCTTCGCACTTTCCAGATACGCTATGAGCTTTCGTCCAGTCTCATAGAGGCTCCTAGCGATGCTGCCGCGCGGTTCTCTTGCCCAGTCAATGCTGATGGCATAGTTCTTACCTCCGTAAGAATAACCTGCGACCAGATAAAGATGGTTACGTTCCTTGTTTTCAATTTCACAGGTTCCTGTTTTTGCGATAATGGTGCATTTGTGCCTCTTATTTTTCTTAATCAATTCATATTCCTCAACAGCGGTGTTCTCAAGAAACTCCACCAGCTTACTTTTAGTGGAGGCACTGATAACCTCTTTCCTGAGAATTTCGCTTTTGCCTTCGTAAACAACCTCGCCCTCGTTTTCAATTTTAGAAATCAGGTGTGCTTTAGGCATATCTCTATTTTCGTTTATTATACTGCCCATAATCATCGTCAAGTGTAATGGACTGATCTGAGTTTTTCCCTGACCGTACCATGTTGAAGCAAGCTCATAAATCGGATCTTCGCCGGATACATCATAATTACTGGTGAGTGTAGTGAAATCAAGCTCGATGCTATCGCCTATAAAAAAGCGTTCAGCAATTTCCTGCATCGTCTTAGATCCCGCAAGGACAGCACGCGTAGCGAAGTATGTATTTATGGATTCAGAAAGTGCCTCCTGATTATTTGCATCTTTTCCGCACTTATACGTTTTAAATCCATTCGTAATCGGTTTGCCTGAAGGAGAATAGTAAGGATTCTCAATAACATACGTATCTTCAATGTTATTTTCGATAATAGCAATTGTCGTAAGCACCTTGATGGTTGATCCCGGAGGATGGCTTGCAAGTATGCTTCTGTTCATAAAGAAGTCCTTTATAAGAGACTGTGTGCTGTAATTCTTTGAGTATTCATTGACATTGTAGTCTACTTCACCGTCGCCTCTGGAGGCAAGACACAGAATTTCACCGGTGTCTGCATCGATAACATTTATGCTGCCAACATGGCCTTTAAGAAGCGCAGTAGCAAACGTCTGCAGTCCGTTATCAATAGTCAGCGTGATGTCGGCACCAATGCCATCGTGGCCTGTTCCTATATCGTACAGGTAATCACCAAAGCTTTGTCTGAGTCCGCTTCGCGTTCCGTTGGAATTTTTGGAACCGATAATATAACTGTACTCCGTTGGGTAATTAAGAGTTGCGTTTTCTCCGACCTCTCCTGCTTGTGTAAGCGCTGTTCCTTTGCGGTCGTAGAAGATGCCCTCTACAGAGTTATTCATACACTGTTCAACAATAAGAGCATCTCTTTTTTCATCTGCAATAGGATTAATGCCCTTGATTACACCTGTCTGATAAATGCCTATAACAATAATCGCCAAAGTAACCATAACGACCATTGAGCAAAGTGCTGCAAATCTCTTTTTATTAGTTTTGTTTTCCATCAATCAGGAAACCTCCTCTTCATTCTTGTTAACAGAATCTGTAATACGAATTCTCATAGAATACAGAATAACAAAAGTCATACATACGGATGCAAGAAAATTAGTACCACCTGCGCTCAAGAAAGTAGCTGTAATACCTACTATCGGGAACATATGCAGTCCTGCTGCGAGCTGAAGAACAGATTGAATCGAGATACATATACCGTATCCGATGGCTGTCATAGACAATGCAACATCCTTAATCTTATAGCTGTTACACGCAACTATAAGGAACTTGATAACATAGATCACAAGGATCATTATAATCATAGCCAGGCCAAGCTGAAGAAGTGCATATGAAAAAATCGAGTCGTTGTTCTGGTTCGGAACATATATCATCAGCTTGTTTTCTGTGCCGAACCATCTGGTCATATGCATACTGTCAATAACTCTCTGATTGTGGAACCTTGAGCCTGCAAGCTCCAGTCTCTCAAGAATCTTATAATAACTCTTTGCAATCAGAAGAGAAATTTTGTCCGTGCCGGTCAGATCCTTCTTAACATTTATCTGGAAGGTCAGTTTTTCTTTCTCCGAATCGTTCGGAATTACTGCAGTAATTCCTTCCGGGTGTTTATCTTTTTCGGTAGGTATTTTTTCTACGGTTTTGAGGTAAGCAACAATTTTATCTCTTGTTGCCTTGGCGTTTTCATCCTTACATATAACGGTAAAAACCAGGGATGTATCAAGAATTACTTCCGGTGTTTTAGCACTTTCTTCATTTGCAGGCTGTTCGCTGTCAGTTATACCGTCGACATTCGGTGCTGTTGTGGTATCCGATTCCGCGCTTGCTTCTGCCTTGTTGAGGACTTCCTGCACTGCCCTGGCAGTATAGATAGAATACGATACATAATCGTGCTTAGCCGTTTTATCTGTTTCGGATTCTTCGATAAAAAGATTATTAGGATGATTAACGATATCTGTCTGTGTTAAGCTATCGTCATTAAGCAGGATTCTGTATACCTCTGTGGTAACACTCTGTACAGTCTCCTTAGTCTCTGTGTCTACATTATAGAGATTGCTGTATACAGAGTGGCCTATACTAAGTGCCACAATCAAAAACATGGAGGCTGCTACACACAATGACATAATTCTTTTAAGCGAATTCGTGCAAAGCCATGTCATAACAAAAAAAGCTATAACAAGTATAATCGGGATACCGAATTCATAGCTGAGTGCAAAGAATCCGACGAGAATGCACAAATAAGATGTCGCAATAATAATTCTCTTCTTCTCAGAATACTCTTTGAGCGAGTAAATAGAAGCAATAACTGCAATCGCCAGGACCTTAACAAAATCACCTGACTGGAAGCTTAAGCCTCCAAGTCTTAACCAGTTTGTAGCATCATTTACGCTACGGCCCTGTATAAGTGTAAGAACTAAGAATAATATTGAAAGAGCAGCCATTATAATCGTAACTAGTTTTCTTTTATCAGACGTACGCAGATAAAGAACCATTAATGCTGCTAACACTAAACCGCCAACAGTGCCGAGGCCGATATACAAGGCCAGCTTCGGAACGTTGCTGTATTCATTCACACTGCCAAGCATTACCTGAAGCATAACACCGGTTATGATAAGAATACAGGTCAATACAGCATAAACAGTGGAGGAAGCCTTGTACGGATTCAAAAACGCACCTATAAAGGTTATTACAGAGCAGCTGCCGAGGCAGATAAAAAATATCTTCATATATTCTGCTGCCGAATCATTCTTTGTTGTTATAAGAGCACAAAGAAAGATATATATAACCAAGGCAATTTCTGAAAGAATAAACTTCGTTGCAAATGCAGATGTTTTAAGGAGCGGTGCTCTGCGGCCGATATTGTGGCACTCAGCAACAACACGGTTTCTAATGCATGTGGTTATCGGACTAACCAACTTACCAATACGATTCGCAATCGCAAGAAAAACACAGCGGATACGATTAAAGAATGCCGCAATTGATTCGCGAACCGATTGAATTCTATTCGCAATTCTATGCTTGATATTGATATCAGCAAAACTTACGTCGTTATTCTCGAAGTCATCGATTTCATCAAACTCTTCTGTCTCGGGAAAATTCTTGTTTTCAGTTGACATAATATCAGTCCTTTCTTGCAGGTGAATCGGGAGTGCGTGTATTAAAAGTTCTCTTGGCAGGATATCCGTCCCTGCCCTTAGTAGTGTCAGCTGCAGCAGGAGCTTCTGCCGTTTTGCTGCCGTCTTTATAAGATTGATATGTAACAACGGTTGGTTCCGCGCTAACTCTCGTCTGTTCTGTATTCATTCTCTGCACAGGTCTCTTGATTTCAGGCGGAGCATCCGCTGTTCTGGTGTTGAAGGTCCTTACCTTTTTCTCTGCTTCCTTGTTTACAGGTTTAGGACCTGCCTTATGTTCTGAAGCCTGCTTGTCCGTTGAGAATTTCTTGACAGAGACTTTAGTTTTTCCTCTCTCCGCTTCTTTCTTAAGTTCATCGTAAGATACAGTAGTGTCTCTACGAGAAAGAATCTTCAAGAAAATTCTATAGATAGTAATTGTAGTTATAACAACTGTAACACACGCGATGATTATAAAAAGTTGGGTTTCAAAGGGTGGTAACATTACCGTCATCTCCTTAATCTGTTTTACGGTGGTAAAAGAGCAGACCGAAGCCTGCCCTTTTCTTAACTTGAGATAATATCAGAATTTGCCTGCGGTAGGATAGCTCCTTGTGGAAGAGTCATTATCTATATTCGGTGTCATCGGTTTTCTTGCATAGGATGTTGCAGTCTTGGGAGCAACAGGCGGAGCTTCAGGAGAAACATGCTTTCTGCTTGTTGAAAAGACCGCTGCAGCATCCGTAGTAGGAAGAGGAGTCTCAACATATCTGAACCACTGCTTTCCGAGGCAGAAGAGACATCCGTCGAGAAGTTTGAAACTTTCCGAAGGAACAGTTTTTTCCTCTAATGCATCGTAAAAGTACATTCTGTTGACATTGTGACCTGTTTCTGCGTTGACATATCCGTATCCGACTTTTTGTATATTGTCGGGATAAGCAATAATCAAACAATCATTTGCGCAATCGTAAAAAATATAGTATGCATCAGAGCTGATGGTATTAGCTTCATCGATAGCCCTTATAGTGATCTGACCAGGAATATGAGGAGCACCTGCTCTGTTGATACACACACCTTCAGAAGGGATGATAGGAAGCTCATAAGCATCAAGAATCTCACCCGCTTTGTTGATATGTTCAATAAAGCCCTTGCTGTCTGAAATGGTAGTCTTGTATGTTTCCTTTGCGTGTTTGAGAGATTTCTTAATCTCTTTGGGACGGATAGGAATGTCAATCTTGGGTGGCTTTATATCAAGCTTCGGAACCGATCGTTTAATATAACGCATTATCTTCTCTTTGTTCTGATTGACCACGAGTGCAACAACAGTTATTGCGAGTACGATGATAACAACGATAGCTACTTTGTCCATTTTTCTGTCTCCTTTAAATTAAAAATCTATGGCACAAATATTAAGTGCCAACTGACAGTTCAAATATAAAACATACGCCTTAAAAAGTCAACAGACCAACACCTGCAAACCCTCATTATGTATGAAAATCGAAAGAGGCGTCAGAAAAATCCTACGAGCCGGCAGCAAGCTCTTATCATATATGGAAACAATCCAAAACCCTCAAAATTAATGAAAAGTTAAAATCTCATAAGATTTTCTTATTGATTATAATAATTCTGCGTGTTAATATATACAAAAAACAAATTGGAGAGAGAAATATGAACAATAACAATAGCTATCAGGGAAACCACAGGGGTGAGACTTCAGACATGTATCTGGAAATCAAAGATGCTGCCTGGGAGTCTATTGAAGTTTTCGAGAAGCTCATTGGTGAATACAGAAAAAAATCCAGAGAAATGAACACCGAAACTGAATGGGACAAAATCTACAAAGGACTCAAAGATAAGCATAATTCGCCCTGGAGTCACGTAGATTCTTATATAACCAATGAAACAATTATGAAAAACCTTGGCGTTGGAAAAAGCACTGTTGAACGTTTCAAAAGCAGATGTCCTGCCAAGAGAAGCCAATTCATTATGCTCTGCATACTTTATAAGGTTAGTCTCGAAGATACAAACACTCTTCTTAAGAGAATTGGCTTCGATGACCTTTTCTGCCGGGATGTCGATGATTGCATCTATACATATATGATAATAAACAATGACGATTCCGACTTAGTATATAAAAGATTCGAAAACATAAAAAAAGATATTATCTGTCGTATAAGCGAAACAGAGCATATGGCTGCAACAGATATTGATACAGCCGTTGTTCTTCATAAAAAACTCAATGACTCTGTTTCCTCCTATGACAGCTTCTGCGATTTTGTTTGTTACTTTAAAAAAGCACTTGACTTCGAGAACGCTAAAGTTATCAGAAATATAAAAAATCGAATTAACGAAAAAGATTTGAACGCTGTTGATTTCAGAAACAGCACTTTTAAGCATCAGTATGACAGAGTAGTCGAAAACAAAGCTACCGTTAACCGCGAATTTCTCATTCTCTTAGGTATACATCTGGGATATAATGCCGATGAGATTAATGCAATGCTGACAGATCTCGGTTATCTGAAGCTGTTCTCAAAAGATATGCTTGAAAGCTGTCTTTGCTATGTTTTAGAATTTATCGACCTTGTCTGCAACAAATATTATGATTCAAGAGAAAGAACCGACACTGAGTTAATGAGAGACAAGATAATCGAGGACAATCTTGACCGATACGGATACGCTCATGTTGTTTCCTGTATGCTTGAGGATCTTTTTGACCGTGAAGAAATCAAGAAGCTCTTTTCTAAAGATATCGAAACCGTCAGAACGCAGATGTTTGTTGACAAGCTTAGAAACAAATAATCCGTAGGGGAACGGTGTATGATGTATTCTATTTACTTATCTTTACTCAATTACAGCTACTCAATGCAAAGTGACAGAAAAGTAAAGGTCTTTCTTCATACAAGCTGTGTTATGGATAATGACCTTGAAAGGCTTTTTTCCAGCAGCAGAATAAGAAGTCGTTTTTGCTTCATTCTTATGAATGATTGTTACTATGAAACCAAGCTTCTGACAAAATCACGCATAGATAACATCGGTAAAAATGCACAGCTTATTTTAAAAAGCTGTGCACGATATATCGATGGTAATATGCGTGAGCATTATCGTTTCCATAAAGCCAGCGGTAAACCCAACATTATACAACGACTTCACCCGAGCAAAAACAACGAATACATTTTCGCTTTCTACAACCCATCAGCCGCTGAAGAATTCTTGCTCAATACTGTACCGTCTGCGAAAGAAAGCAAAGAGGCTATGATTAAAAGCATCGACCTCTCCCCTATGAATCATATAAAAATTCTGACTTTTAATAAACAGCTCAATAACAGAATTGATTATGAATACTCATATACCTCTCCCGTGCCGCTTACAGCATTCACCATTGAAAATTTTTCAAAATGGAAGCTATGGAGAGCACCACAAGCGGTGAACGTTTCTCCCGGCGACCGCACAGACGAGTGTGAAGTGTTCTACATAAACCTTCCTTCACAAGATAAGGTTCTGGCAATTTCAAGAGAACAGTTTGCAGATAAGTGCATCGCCTACGGCGGACACGCGAAAATTTATTCTGTCGAAAACTGTGAAGAATTGCGAGGTAAGGTGCTGAAAATCTTCAATAACAAGTATCGTTCCGCAGGCAACAAAAAGAATTCCAGTATAGTCAGAAACTATTTATTGGAGCTTAAAGAGTACAAAAAAATATTCGGCGACCGCATTGCTCTGCCGGATGCTATCATCACGGATGAAAAAGGTGAAGTAGTAGGGTTCGTTATGAAGTACTTTGAAAACCTGACCACAGTAAACCATCTTTCTGTGGTTAATGCTAAAAATCTTATGATTGATATGGCTCATTATGCTCCGGAAACAAAGTCTCGCGAACTGGCTTTGCTTTTGCTCGAAATGAGTCTCTTTCAACTTAAAATGACAGATATTTCTTATACAAATATCTGCTGTACTGAAGAGAAGCATATTGTTATTGTTGACGCAGACAGCATAGAAAGTCGTTCTTTTATTTTTAGCCAGTATTTCATCACACCAACCTTTACCAACAGAAGGTTGATCACTAAGAATAATAATTTAACTTTAGGGAAAACACCGACGAGATCCTTGCACTTTTCGGATATATATTCGGATTTTTCATTTGCTGTTATGCTGTATTACCTTTATTATACAAACTCTCCCTTAGATATGAACGGTAAAAATTACGAAATCACATACCCTAACTGGAAGATTGCAAAAGAAAAAGGTATAACATCAGTCACAAGGAACCGTATACAAGCACCTCAGCCATTGAAAATGCAGTGGGAAAGCGGAATTATCCCCGAAAAACGAAGATTGAGTTTTGTAAATCATTTTTCGGGCGACACTATATACACCATCGGGCAGTGGATTGATGTGTTAGATTTGGAGTGATTAACTGATGAAACATAAAGACGTGTTTTTCTTATGCGATTTAAGCACAAACATAAGCAAGCATATAAACGATATCCGTGACGTCATCAATGAAACGGTGTGGCGTATAGATGCTTTGTCTTATCCCCGGTGGAATATATATGTTAACCTTCTTACTTTTGACGGTGGAATTTTTTCCGGAAGTAAAAACATCCCTACGCGTCATCGTCTGATCAAAAACTATGAAGCTCCGATGCTGACCATCAACACTCAGAACGCTGTCAAAGGCAATGTCGACGGGATGTTCAGGGCTGCTTTTGATATGAGCTTATCACAGTATAATCTGTGGATTCTGAATGGGGTTGAGGCCTCACCTGCACTGTTTATATATATAAGTGACGGCAGCTTTAACTATTTTACAGGTAAATCCGAAACCGATGGAATTAACTCAAATTTTTTACAAGAGCTTCAAATAAGATTGAAGCACAGTAATATTGATATAAGAGTTCTGGCATTGGATACCTTCGACCTTGAAGCAGATAATGAAAAACTGAGATCTGTAGCAGGCAGAGAGGATTTCGTTGTATCCGTCCGACCCTTTAAAATGATAGACAAGAACCTGTTTCTTGATATTTTTGATTGATTCAAAGGAGTGTTTTTTATGAAGTGTTTACATTTGGCTATATTGGTTGACCGTTCAACATCTGCAGCAGATTACATAAATGAAGTGAATCAAGTGCTTTTAGAATTAGCCCCGCGTTTTAAAAACGACCCTCATATTCAAGATGTAACCATTATGCTTTCTATCGCTCAGTTCCCTGTTTTTCCTGGTGAGAACACATACCTTATTAAAGATCACAACATTCTTTCAGAAGAAGATCCTGTATTCACTATTAAAATCAGAGGTAACACCAATCCGATCAAATCATTAAAAACCGTGGCTGCGGATCTGGTCAGATCAACCGAAAATTTCCGTCGCGATAACGGTATTTCGTGTGTTAAACCCTGTCTGATTTATATCAGTGACCACAAGATCAATGCCGGTACTGACAGACCCGATGGCACTGTAGACCCTGTTAAGCAGGCTAAATTGTTGCAAAAATACGATGAAATTTGCCAAAAATTGCAGGAATATCAAGAAAACGATCTACTTGAACTTCACGCTTTTGCTATTGGCGATTCGGATACGTCTAACGTGGACAAATTGAAATTAGGAAAAAATAATGTTCACCGGTTTGACAAGAAGAATGTAGACGATACTGTTCTTGAATTGTTTGGCAAAATATATGATGTTACAGCCAAAACATTACCTCAGGCGGACGTTGTCGAGGAAATGTTTGGTGATGGTTAAGGAAAAAGAAAATGAGAATATTAAATTTTTTAGGTAAAGGGATTTATCATTACAATAAAGGGCTGCCCTGCCAGGATTCGTTGATATCATCCTATAAGAACGGCAGAATGATACTGGCAATTTCTGACGGTTGCAGTTCTTCAAGCCACTCACATATCGCCTCAGCGTGTACTGTAGCGGCCGTAAATGACTTTTTTTCAAACGAGAAAGAACTTAATGCCGATAGTACAACAAAAAGCGAGCTTATCAGATTCATAAACAGCAGGCTGAACGAAAAAGCTGATGAGTTTTCTCTCGACGGTATGCGGGAACTTTACACAACCCTGATTTTTGCCGTGTATGAAGGTAACCGCTTACTTGTTGGACATGTCGGTGACGGAGCTCTGTTGTGTTTTGACGAAAAATCAGATTGTGTTTATTTTTCTGCTCCCGAAAACAAGGGTGCCTCAAACATCACTTGTTTTATTAATTCAGAAAATGTTTTCAGGAATTTCAGACTTGAGCTTACAGAGTGTAATGACATAAGGAATATCATTCTCTTCAGTGATGGTCCTCAGAAGTTTTTCGAAAATCGGGTTAACGATGAACTTAATTTGGCCGTTAACGAAATAATTACTAAAGTAAGAAATCAGGAAATTGCCACAGAGGAACATCTGAAAAATTATATACATCAGGTATTTATTGAAAATATTTATGATGTGTATGATGATTGGTCTATGATCGTTACCGATTCCGCTTACAGCCAGACTGCAAGCTCTGCAGCAGAGCCCGAAAATATGACTCTGCACTTTTACGAAAACTATCTTGAACAAAACCCTCATACAGAAGACTATACTCTGCCTGTGATAAACAAGATACGGACAGAGCTTTCTCTTGAGCATCTCGAGCCGTCATATGTACAAAAAGCAGAAACATCTTCGGCTGTTGAGCATGATGAACCTGAACCCCAGGAATCAGATGCTGAAAAAGCAGAGACATCTGTTGCTGAAGCCGATTATGAGGTGGAAAGCTTTTTCCAACCGGAGTATGCAGATATCGAAATACTAACTCCCTTTGATTTGGACCAAGACAACGAAGACGATGGGGAAACGGAGCACGAGGCTGAGGACGAGGAAACTTTTACAGATAAAAACGCATATACCGATGAATATCATCCGTATGCGGAAAAAGAAGAATTTAATCAAGAGCCTGTGCGAAACCACATTTTGCAAAAGATAATACAGAAGACGACCGATTCGAAAACTGTTCAGGCATTAAAAAGATTTAAAGGCCGTCGCTAAGTATAACGTAGCCATCACATAACGAAAGGATTGTTAAAAATGGGGAAAATCAGCGACCTTGAAGTACAGCGAATTTTTGTAGAAAAGTATTTGCCTTATCGCCAACATATCGATTTGGAGTTTGTAGGGCCGTTGGATACCGGTGCATGTATGTCTCAAATATACTGTGTCAAAAAGAAATCGGATAATACAGAATACATTCTTAAGGTTGTCACCAACATGGATGAATCTACCCCAAGTTTACTCGTTACTGTAGCCTACAACGAAATTGTGTCGCTGTATCAGTATTATTACACTAATCTTGTTCCGGAAATAGTAGATGTATTCGAGTACTGTAATGGTAATGATTTTGTGTTTTTCATTTTTATGAAAAAATACAAAACTCTTGGTGAAATTGAGTTAAAAACCGAGAAAGACATCTTTGATATAACGGTAGATGTTTTACATGCTCTCAAGTATATGCATGAGGTTTCAGACTTTAAGGATACCCATAATAATATTATTAAGACAACAAACCTTTCTTTTCCGACGAATTATTTTGTCAGAAAAAATTATCATATTAACTATTATTCACCAAGACTATCTATACACCGTGATATAAAGCCGGCCAATATTCTGGTCAGGATAAATGAGCAGAATCAGAAAGAGTTTTTGCTTGCCGATTTTGGCGCCGTCACTTTTGTTAATCCTACACCTGGTAACCCTGACGAAAACCGCCCTTGCACCGGCTTGTGTACTAAAGATTATGCAGATCCTGAGTTTACTTGCAAAGTTAAAAATTCTATGCCGCTTTCCCCTGAGGATGTAAACAGTGACATCTATTCTTTGGGACTGTCAATAAAGCGTCTTCTTACAGCTGCACATACAGCAACCGTTTATAATTTGCGCTATAAGGAAAAATTTGCAGACGAAATCGGCGCATCCGATTTTATTAACGAATTGACAAGACCAAATCATGTTTCAGCCGAGTTCTGGAATATAATCGACAGAATGTCCCTTAAAACCTGCGTTCGTTACAAAAATGTCGATGAAGTTCTGGCTGACCTTGAAACATGCTATGAAAACGGTTGTATTTCCGACAAAGAATTTCCGCAAGAAATTATCGAAAGAAACAAACTTGCAGAGCTTATTTCGGAAAATAAATTTTCTGAGCTTCGCAAGTATGCAGAAGAACTTTATAACATTGACCCGAATAATTCTGCATATCTTAGGTTGTATGTCCATTCACATGTCAAATTTTTCAAAGAAAAGACGTGCGCTGAATTTATAGAGGCCTTGGATAGGACAACCGAACCTATGTCCCGTTGTCTTGCTGCCATGATCAGAATTAGAAATTACAAAAGTAACGAACAGGTCGTTCTGAAAGAGCTGGCAGAAGAAGGTTGTATCCCGGCTATGTATCTTTATGCCCGTGAAGAGAAGAAAAAGCTTTTCGATCATAATAATAAACTTATAAATAATTTTGAATTGCAACAGGAGATAACCAATTATTATGAGATACTTTTTGATGTCCGTTTTGTACCGGCACTCAGAAGTTATCTCAAAATTCTCGAAGATCCTGCACACTCACCTTGTATAGTCCTAAATCTTGAAGAGAAAAAGGACAGAATAGAGGAGATAAAGAGTTATCTTGCCGAGAATAACATCAGCAACGTTGTTGCATTTTTTGATTATATGTATTAAGGTGATATACGGATATATTGTGTCACAATCAAATATCCTCATATCGGAATCCATAATGCAGATATTCATCTCACACAAAAACAAAGCCGAGCGGTTTCAACAGTTCGGCAACAAGACACCAAAAAGGATGACAGAAAACTCTGCCATCCTTTAATTCATTTATGCGGAACAGGGAGTCTTGCAAAAATCATTTCTATGATTGATCGGATGAAATGCATAACCAGGTCAATAAAGCTTAACTCTGTACCCTGCTGTGTTGAATCTTCCGCACCCGATTCCGGAGTCTGCAAAGCCATTTAGCGGTGAGGCTGAAATAACCATTATTACCGCCAATAAAGATGCCAGTAGTATTTTTAACGACCTTTTCATAAAAATGCCTCCTGATATAAATAGTCAGTAGTGATGCAACCCGAGATTGTTAAAAATCCTACAATCTTATTTTACTACCGTATACAAGTCTTTTCAATTGTCGAAATACCGAAAAAACTAAAAAATGCTCGAATGCCTCTATTTGTTCGGCACTTTCAACATCATACTGTAATTTTAAAAGAAATGTCAAATTCCTATGTTGCACTAAGATGTGCAAACGGCACACAGTACGAACCGGAGTAATCGATTTATTTGTTGATACAAAAAGACAAAGCCTTGAAACCACATAGTTTCAAGGCTTTTGTTTTGCAATAAAGATATGGTTCTGCCGTCAGTCTGCCATATAAATGTGCTCTGCGTATGCTGCACCGTCGGAGTCAATTGATATCACCGTTCCGCCCATAAGGCCATCCGTGTAATAAGCACCGTATCCTGTTTTGAGCGTATAGGTAAGTCTGATACCCTCATACATAATCTGGAAATTATTTGCGTGATCGTGACCTGCAAATATATTCTTGGTGCTTCCGAGCTGTTTGCAGACATCAAAGAAACCGTTGTTGACCGGCGGACAGCTTACACCTTCACCTGCGATGCCGATAGCATCAGGAGCAAGTCCGGGATTGAGTTCTCCGATCTCATCACTGCCGTTGGCAGCAATCCACGCGTCCTTGTATTCACAAACGGGAATGTGCAGAAAAACTGAACTTTCGACCGTGTGGCCTTCAATTTCGGAAATTCCTTTAACCGCCCATTTGTACCACTCAATCTGATTATCCCAAAGATGATCATAACCGCCTACGGTCGAGCCATCCTCGAGAGTATATTCTGTATTGTTATGAGTGTCAACCATAAAGAGAGTGTGTATAATTCTTCCGTTTTCAGTAATATTTATGATATAGTTGCCGTATCCCATATTTTCAGGGCCGAACTCAAAAAGACAGTTCTCAGCCTTGAAGAGAAGATGTGCAGCCCAGAATTCGTTTATACAGCACTGTCCGTCGTGATTACCCATAACGGGTGCCCACGGAATACCGTAAGCATCAATCTGCTTGATAAGGTTGATATATGCAACCGTTCCCCACGCATTATCGCCTGTCAGAGTGATAAGATCAGGTTCTGTTTCCTTGACAAGATTATCAATCATTTCAACTGTCTTCTCGCCTTCTTCTTCAAAAACGAGATCATCCTTTAGCTGAATATCAGCAAGATTGAGAATGATAAAATCCTCGTCGGGATTCTTTTCGATTTCTGCACAATATTCTGCCGTAAATTCATCTGTTGCTGACCATTCGGTGAAAAAATTGGCTTCACCGAAATTCACAACAAGCGCACCTACGGGTGCGAGAATGCGAAAGAACGAAAGGAAAAAAGCTAAAATAAGTCGTAACGTAGCCATATTGCACCTCCGAATGCATTGTTTCTGTTATTGATTATAAAACCAAAAAAGAAAACTGTCAACTCAGCTGACGCTTATAATAGATTTGCAGCTTTAATTACGTCGGAACTGACAAAAAACAGCATCCCCGCAAAAACAGCGAGGGTAACATAAGAGAATATAAGGTTGTGTGCCTGATTAACAATGTACACTCTGAGCCGATAGTTTCTGCAACGGGAGCTGCAGAAGCCGAAAAGCTCGTCAGAAGCATGTATGCAGGTCAGAGTGTAAAAATACCGTACATTATCAAAGCATAACAAACGAAAAAAAGAAGGTGGTTCTATGTCAACCGAAACAGAAATGCAAGGAATTCCCCAACAAAAACGGAGACCGTTTGCACAGTCTCCTGTTTTGTTTAACTCTTAATCATTAAATTCTTTATCGAAAGCTATGACTTTTCCTGATTCTGCATTTATTTCATATTCGTATTCGAAATTACCTGCAACAAATTCAACCTCATAATGAACTATCAGATCATCACGGTCAAGCTCAGCTTTTGAGAATCGCACATCCGCTGCCTTTACCGAAGCGTGCTCATAAGCGATAGACTTCGCTTTGTCGGCTGAAATGTATTCGTCCTGCTTTGAAGGCTTGCTGACAGGGTTTACCTCTCTGTCAACATCCTTTTCGATAACTTTGCCGTCAGATGCCTTGATTTCATATTCGTATTCATATCCGTTTGCTTCAAACTTGACATCGTAATGAGGAACGATGTCGTCCGCATCATAATATGCTTTTACGAAAACTGCATCTTCAGCCTTAACACCTGCATCGTCAAGAGCCTTCTGCTTCGCGGCTTCAACGCTGATATAGCCTTTGTTATTCTCTTTGTTGTCGCTTTCTTTGTTCACGGAAACCTCAGACTTTGCTGACACGCTTTCCTTTTCGGGTGCAACAGGCTTTTCGTGAACACTTTCCTTTACGGGGTCCTTGACTCTTTCAGCTTCCTTTTCCGCCTTAAGAACCGAACCATCAGCAAGCGCAACCTCATAGTCATATTCAAAACCGTTATATCCAAACTCTACGTCATAATGGACTTTTCCGTCATCCCTGTCAAGCGAGGGTGCACCGAACAGGACTGCATTTTCTCTGGCTACACCTGCGTGTCTGAGTGCTGCATCGATTGCATCATCGGGAGATACGCTTGTGACCTCACTGCTTTTTACCGAAGACTCTACTACCTGTGCCTGATTAAGATTTACCTCATCCTTAACCGGCTGATGCTTGGCGTATGCCGCCACCAAAAAAACTGATAAAACCAGAATCGCTGAAACTAAAACAGCAAAAAACTTTTTCTTCATAATATCATTCCTTTCAATTTGTCTGTTTTTTTATTTGTTCAGTCATCCTTGACTGTGACTAAATAATAACGGGCAAACATTAAAGGAATATTAGAAAAACTTAATTTTTAAAACTTTTTGAAAATTATTTTAATTTCGGTAAATTTATCAATTTCAGATTCCGCAATACATTCAGCCGAATGGATTTCAGCTATTTTTTTCACAAGGGCAAGTCCGAGACCAAAGCCCTCTGTTTCTGACCTGGAAGCATCCACGCGGTAAAACCTGTTCCAGATTTTTGGCAGATCCTCTTCGCTTATACCGATTCCGTTATCTCTTACAGACAAAACAACTTTATCGTCTGCGGAATGAAGCTTCACATTGATAATGCCGTTTTTTCTGCCGTATTTATCTGCGTTTGAAAGCAGATTTTCAAGAAGCTGAGTTATCAACACGCTGTTCAGATTTATTGAAATATCCTTTTCAATGTCAGCTGTCAGCTCAATTTCCTTCGATGTCCTGAATTTATTGCATATACCTTCGGCAAGCTCGCTGAGATTTGCTTTTTCAAGAGTGAATCGGCTAAGGCCCTGCTCTGCCCTCGTCACGGAAAGCAAGGAGGCTACAAGAGCGGTCATTTTATCCGCCTGTTCTTCAATGGATTCAAGCGCCTGTACTCTTTCCTCGTCATCTGCATTATCGGAAAGTGCGTATTCGCATTCCGCTTTTATAACAGCAAGCGGTGTGCGAAGCTCGTGAGATGCATCTGAGGTAAATCTCTTTTCATTTTCAAATGAAGAAGATAACCGCTCAAACATACTGTTGAATGTATCGGCAAGATTACTGATTTCGCGGGGTGCATTGTTTGTTTCAAGACGCTTTGAAAGATCGCTGCCCGTCGATATTTCGTGTGCCGAACCGGTTATTTTTTCGATAGGTGTAACAGTTTTCTTTGAAATGACATATGCTCCGACTGCCGCAATAATCACGAAAAACGGAAGCAAATATACTGCACTCCTGCCGATATTGGTAAACATTGTTTTTACATCCTCAGCAGGACAGACAGCACGAATATAAATCTTCTTGCACGACGGGCTTTCTGCGGTAAACTCAATTTTAAAAACCTGTCTGTCCGTGTACACGGGAATCTGAACACCGATTATTGTTGCTTCGTTTTTCTTTATACCCGCGTGGCTGAGTGCAGCTTCTATCGCCTCGGTTGTGCTTATACCGTTTTTGAAATTCGTTTCAGAATACGGAACGGGCTTCAGCTCATTCACCGGGGTAACATCCGATTCGTAAGATATCACCTGACCCGAGCTGACATCAATCTCGTATTCAAATTTCGTGAACTCAAGAAGCTCGGAATAAACATAATAGTCTTTGCCCTCAAAGGTTCTTTTAACAACCTTTTCCGTGTCTGACGGGGCTTCGATAAGAGTGTGCGGTGTTTCACCGCTGAGATATTCACCGTCTTCGCTGAAAAGGTCACAGTAAACTCCGTCAGAGTAATAAATGAAATCATTTTCGACCTCAAAAATACCGTTGCTGAATTCCATTTCATCCGAATTGCTTTGTGCAGCGGCAATGAGAGTCTGCCTGAGCTTATCGTCGGCTGTTTTCCGACTGACAAGCATAAGTGCTGTTACGCTGATACCACAGACAACAGCAATCAGAAGTGTAATCCAGAGTGTTGTTATTATTTTAAATGAAATCTTTTTCATTTTTCCTCCCTGAGAACATATCCCATTCCTCTGACGGTGTGAATAAGCTTTTTGTCATAACCCTCATCAATCTTTTTGCGAAGGTATCGGATATAAACATCAACAACATTTGTTCCGCCTTCATAATCATAATTCCAGATATGATCTTCGATTTTTTCACGGCTGAGTACGATTCCGTTATTGACTGCAAGATACTGTAAAAGCTCATATTCTTTTGCAGATAACAAAATGTCCTTTCCGCCTCTTGTAACCTTCCTGCTTGAAATGTCAACAGTTAAATCCGCAACTGTGATTATGTTTGAATTTGAAACGCTGTTTTTTCTGATAAGAACCCTTATTCTCGCAAGCAGTTCTTCAAACGCAAAGGGCTTCACCAGATAATCATCGGCTCCTATGTCAAGCCCCTCAACCCTGTCCTCAATGCTGTCGCGAGCGGTAAGAAAAAGAACAGGAAGATGGTTGCCTTTATTTCTGATTTTTCTAAGCAAGGAAAAACCATCAATTTTCGGCATCATAACATCAAAAACAGCGGCATCATAATCAGTCATACTGATCAGATCATAGGCCTCTTCACCGTTGAAGGCACAGTCAACACTGTAACCGGCCACTTTGAGCTGCTTTGCAATTATTCTGTTAAGGCTTTTTTCGTCTTCTGCAATCAGAATTCTCATACGCATCCCCCTTTACGGATATTGGCATATATTAGCAAGGAAAGATTAAAACAAGATTAGAACTTATATTTTTATTATCGCAAAAGTGATTTTTTATGTCAATAAAAAATTAAGCAAAAAACTTCATCTTCATAAAAGATTGAGATCAGGAAAACTTGGTCTCACCTGCCGGCTCGGTCGGCGCTTCTGCTTCGCAGAGGTCTCCACCGGAGACCCGCGCCCCTCGGCACGCGGTTTTGGAACCAAAACAGAAAAACATGCGAAGTCAAGCTGTTTCAACAAAAGCGGAACGACTTCACAAGAACTCGCCGACGACTCGACGACGAACTGAAAAAGTAAACTTTTTGAGAGATCAATCGACTCAGCAGAGCTTCAAATCAAGAAAAAACGATACTCTTGAAAAAAATTTTTTCAAAGGAATGGAAATTCAGAAAGAAATCTACAGTAAGCAGTTGTTCTCCCAATGATATGCTTTTTATAAAATGAGATTGTTTCTTTTTTACCGTTGTTGACAATTGTCGGAGTGGTGATATATAATTTCGGCAGGAGGTATGCCTATGAAAACACTCCGCACTATTTTGATTTTAATTTCAGTTGTTTTATTTCTCTTGTGTTCGTGTGCCGAGGACGAAGCAGTCACAACGGTAGCTGTTGTCAACGGTGAAACGGTAACACAGGAGGAGTTTGACTATTTCAAAGCCCGCAAAAGGGCAGATGTTGTAAATTATTATATCTCTGAATTCAACGCCAAGGTTGACGAGGATTTCTGGCAGACGGATTTTAACGGAATAACACCTGAAAAAGATCTTGAAGACAGAGCCATTAGTGAGTGTGTAAAAGCTAAAATTCAGCTTGTTCTTTGCAGAGAAAACGGAATTTATGGTGACATTTCATTCGTTGGTTTACGCCAAATGGCAGAAAACTTTAACACTCAGGATAAAAGCGGAGCAATTGGTTTAAAAACAATTGAAATAGATACCTTTTACACCTACTATATTGAAACGGGAGTTATGGAACTTAAAAACATTCTCGGTGAAAAGGAACTTTCACCGACGGAAGAAGAAATCAATGCCTGTCTTGAAAAATTCGGCACACAAGATAAAAATTATACCGCCGCACGCAAAACGGCAATTTCAAAGAAATATGATGATATGATTGAAAAGCTCTGCAAAGAGGCAGACGTTCAGAAATAAAACAAAAGCTTGCATCGTAAAAAATGCAAGCTTTTATTATTACTTTTATCAGTCAAACAAATCGGAAATCAGGCGAGATATTGCGGTGAACATACTGACG
>JAFWZR010000021.1 GCA_017522225.1 Clostridia bacterium
TCAGCGGCTTTGTCAAAATGAAGGTAAGCTACGGCTCTTGTCAGATTGTAAAGACAAGTGAGGACGGAAAGGTTGACGGTATTCAGTTTACCATCAGCGGTAACGGTGTCAATCAGACTGTAACAACCGCAAACGGCGGCAAATTCCAACTGGATAACCTTATGCCCGGTGTTTACACGGTAACAGAACAGTCTATCGACAAATATGTACCGCAGGAGGTTCACAGAGTTACTGTTGTTGCCGGTCAGGTGGCAAAGGTCAACTTCAATAATGTTCTCAAGAAAGGTAATCTTCAGGTTATCAAATCTTCGGAGGATAATCTGGTCGAGGGTGTAACTTTCCACCTTTACGGAACTTCGCTTGCGGGTATTGCCGTAGATGAATATGCAGTGACAGATAAGAACGGTGTTGCTTCTTTCAATGATGTGCTTATCAGCGGCACTACCCCATACACCATTGAGGAAGTGGATACCGCAATCCGTTATGTTGTGCCTGCAAATCAGACCGCACCGATTAACTGGAAAGAAGTAACCACAAGAAACTTCACGAACATTCTCAAAAAGTTCAGCGTAACCGTAACAAAGAGCGACCGAGAGGAAGGCACACCGCAGGGCGACGCTACCCTTGCCGGAGCAGTTTACGGTATCTATAAAGGCGAAACCCTTGTGGACAAGTATGTGACGGATAAGAACGGGCAGTTTACCACAAAGGAATATGTCTGTGATAATGACTGGACAATCCGTGAAATCACGCCGTCCGAGGGTTATCTGCTCGACGGTACAATCCATAAGGTCGGTGCTGAACCGCAGCTTTATACGGTGGAACACAATCAGACCGCAAATGATGTTACCGAACAGGTTATGAAAGGCAATATCGCCATTATCAAGCACACCGATGACGGCGAAACTCAGATTGAAACACCGGAAAACGGAGCAACCTTTGAAATCTATCTCAAATCTTCCGGCAGTTTTGACGCAGCAGAAGAAGATGAAAGAGATGTCATTGTCTGTGATGAAAACGGTTTCGGGCAGACAAAGGATATGCCTTACGGCGTATATACCGTTCATCAGACCTCCGGTTGGGAAGGTCGTGAGCTGATGAAGAACTTTGATGTGTTCATTGCTCAGGACGGACAGACCTACCGCTATCTTATCAACAACGCAAACTTTGAAAGCTATATCAAGGTTGTCAAGGTGGACGCAGAAAGCGGTAAAAACATTCCTTATGCCGGTGCAGGCTTCAAAATCTTTGACCCTGACGGCAATCAGGTAACAATGACCTTCACTTATCCTACTCCGACAACGATTGATACTTTCTACACCGACGCAAACGGACAGCTTGTGACACCGGAAAAACTGGAATACGGCAAGGGATATTCTCTTGTAGAAGTTCAGGCTCCTTACGGATATGTGCTTGACAGCACACCGGTGTACTTTGATGTGGCAGAGGAACATTCTTCCGATGAGGGTGGTATTACCGTGATTAAGGTCGATAAGCCTAATATGGCACAGAAAGGTACAGTCAGCATTGAAAAGACCGGCGAGGTGTTTTCAGGGGTAAATATCTCCGGCGTGGAAAACGCCGATGTGATTTATCAGCCTGTCTATGAAGTGAAAGGTCTTGCAGGTGCAGTTTATGAGATTAGCGCAGCAGAAGATATTATCACTCCCGACGGTACACTCCGTTATGCAAAGGGCGAGGTAGTAGATACTGTTACCACAGATGAAAACGGACTTGCCAAGAGTAAGGAGCTTTATCTCGGAAAATATACGGTGGTTGAAATTACTGCACCGGAGGGTATGGTCATCAACAAAGAAGCTCACGATGTTGAGCTGACTTATGCCGGTCAGGAAGTGTCTGTAACCGAAACCGCCACAAGCTTTGTAAACGACAGGCAGAAAGTAGCGGTAAGTCTTGAAAAGACTATTGAAAAGAACGACATCTTCAATATCGGCAACGGCGATGAAATGAAGAATATCAGCTTCGGACTTTTCGCCGCAGAAGAACTTGTTTCTGCAAGCGGTACTTCTATTCCGGCAGACGGACTGATTGAGATTATCTCACTTTCCGAGAACGGCAAGGCTGTTATCAAAACCGACCTTCCTTTCGGAAGCTACTATGTAAAGGAACTTGCCACCGATGAGCATTATATCCTTACCGACGCCAAGTATCCGTTCACTTTCAGCTATGCCGGTCAGGATACCGCAAATGTTGAGATTGCGGTCAATGACGGCAAGCCGATTGAAAACAAGCTCATTTACGGTTCTGTTTCCGGTAAGAAGATTACCGAAAACGGCGAAGCACTGGGAGGTGCTGTAATCGGTCTGTTTAAGGCTGATGAAACCGAATTTACAAAAGAAAATGCTTTGATGACTGCTACCTCCCAAAAAGACGGTAGCTTTTCTTTTGAGAAAGTACCGTATGGCAACTGGCTTGTAAGAGAAATCGAGCAGCCGGAGGGCTTCGTGCTTGATGAAACTTCTTATGAAGTTAAAATCTCCGAGGTCGCTCAGGTCATTGAGGTCGAAATCGTCAATGAGTATGTTCACGGCAATATCAAGTTGACTAAGGTCGATGAAGATTACCCGGACAACAAGCTGACAGGAGCGACCTTTGAGGTTTACAAAGATGTAAACGGCGACGGTAAACTGGATGACGCCGACGAGCTTATCGGAACTCTCTCCGAAACCTCTACCGGTATTTACGAGATGAAGGAACTTCTTTACGGAAAATACCTTGTAAGAGAAACCAAAGCACCGGATGGCTTTGAGCTTGATAAGGGTGTGTACTCTGTTTTCATTGAAAAAGATGAAACCACCTACGAGGTAGAAAACAAAGCCGGCGTCGGCTTTATTAACACAGCTATGAAAGGAAACCTGAAAATCGTTAAAACTTCCTCTGACGGTAAGGTTGAAGGCTTCACTTTCAGAGTTACAGGAGTAAACGGTTACGACCGAAGCTTCACGACCGATAAGAACGGCGAAATCATTATCGAGGGACTTCGTATCGGCGATTACACCATTTCCGAGGTTCAGGATAGTGTTTCTGCTTCCTATGTGCTTCCTGCGGATAAGATTGCAACCGTAAAGGTCGGTTCTACTACCGTTGTGGAAATGCACAATGAGCTGAGAGATACACCAAAGACCGGAGATAACAGCAATGTGGGCTTGTGGACGGCACTTGCGGGACTTTCTGCCCTCGGTATTGTCGGCACAGCCGTTGTTGCGTACAGAAAAAAGAAGAAGGAGGACAATGAGTAATGGACGCTAAAACAATCGTAGCAGTTGTATTAGTCGCCTTTATTATCGGCGGCTTTATCTTCTTGCAGATTAAGAACAGAAAGAAATAAGGAACGCTTGTGTGGGCGGAGTGAAAACTTCGCCCACCGTTCTTTTACGGAGGTGCATTATGAATAAGCAAAAGACGGTTGACAGCAAGGTGCTTGCAATACTCAGAGAATGCCCCGAAACGAGGTATGACGATATGCAGCTTATCCTTTGCTATTACAACCGATACAGCTATATGAGAGTCGGAGATTTACCGCTTGAGGATATAGTCAACAACTATAAAGGCTACGGCTTGCCGTGCTTTGAGACTATCCGCAGAGCAAGACAGAGAGTGCAATCCCTATTTCCCGAACTGTCAAGGCAGTGCAGTGGCTGCGACTGCGGAAACATCAGAATTGTGATTGAAGTAAGCTGAGGTGTGGATATGAACGAGGAAAAAAGAAAAATCGGTGAATACACCGTTCTCTGCTCGGTCAATGTGGGCGAAAAGGAGGTTATCTTGGCTTCCAATGAGCAAAGTACGAACGGCGATAAATTTATGTGCGGCTTTGCGGAGCGAAACGACCTGTTTGAACTGTGTTCGGAATGTATGGTAAGCGATGACTATATCGAAATCGTACACCTTTTCGGAAGCCGTGTGGCAAATGAAGCGGAGCTTTTCAAGGAACAGGTCGAAAAACTGGATATTCCAATCACACTCATAACAGAAGCCGACTGTATCCCCGACCACTATTCCAAA
>JAFWZR010000022.1 GCA_017522225.1 Clostridia bacterium
AGGTCAGATACTTGATACCGCTTTTCTCGGAGAAGTAGTTGACTACAAGGAAGGTCTCAAAGCCGATCATCAGGCAGCAACAGAAGATCTGCAGGTAAATGTTAAAGCGCAGAGCATCCTCCGGCAGAGGTAGGAAGAAAGCGATAGCCGAAAGAAGCGCAACGCCCGTGGCAATGCGCTGAGTATACACGATAATCTTCGGCAAAAAGATCATCGTAAGGATACTGAGTATGTAGCAGGTCGCCGTCAGCAGAGTGCCGTAATCGATGTTAATGTCGATGGGGATCTTTCCGTCGAGAGCCGAGGACGGCTCAAGGAAATAAAAGATAAATCCCATCTGCCAAAAGCTGAACATAGAGAAACAGACGAGCCTCCACAGAGGAATCTCTAGCCTCTTTTTCTGGTTTTCTATGAGAATCGGGTTGTTCATAAACCGCTCCTTTCTTAACTGCAAAAAATCATCGCTGAAGCGTAAAAATTTTTAAATTCTTTAAAAAACTTACCTGAATAGGTGGTTTTTCCCTAAAAACCCCCCAAACGGGGGGTACAAAACGGACAAAAAAATCAATATAATCAAATCATAACAGTATATTTACTTATAAAATTATAGACTATTTTTTTCTCTTTTTCAAGAAGATGTTAGAAATACTACCCAAACGGGTAGCACGCGTGTCAAATCCTCCCATATCGGGCAGGTTACATCTCCGGTTAAACAAAGTATAATTATCATTGAAGAGGTGGAGTTATGGGCATACTGAATTATTTCAATTACATTGCGTTAGCAGAAGACGAGCATAAGCGGCTGCTTGAAATTTATCCCGAGCTGGAAAACCTGTCGAAACGTGAGCTTGAGGTTTTCGCTCAACTTCTTACCGACAAAACACAGGCACAGATAGCGGAAGAATTATACATTACCCATTCCTCGGTTCATTTTCACTGCAAAAACATTTACAAAAAGCTTGGCATTTCCAGCCGAAAACAATTACTGATTAAGTACAAAGATTTATAAAGCAATTCAGACGAAAGGATGATAATTGTGAAGAAGTTCAACAAATTTTTAGCAACTGTTCTGGCAGTCGTAATGGTGCTGACCGCCGCACCTCTGAGCGGCTTCGTCGGCATTGAGTTGTCGAACCTTTTCAGCCTGCTTGCGAGTGCTGAAACTGTTTCGGGCACAATTGGTACGGAAGGTGCAATAAGCTGGAGCTATGACACCGAAACCCGTGAGCTTGTTATCAGCGGAACGGGTGCTATGACTGATTACTCCGCCGCAAGTGAAACTCCGTGGTACTCTTACGCGGGATTTATCAAGTCCGTTGTTATTGAAGAGGGTATCACCACCGTGGCTGATTATGCTTTCAAAAGTACTGCTTTAACTCAAGTTGTGCTTCCCTACAGTCTCACTGAAGTCAGCAGTTCCGCATTTGGAGATTGTTACTCACTCGCAACCGTAACCTTTACAGGCACGCAGGAGGAATGGGACGCTCTTGATGTTCAGTTCCCCGATTCAACACCCGAGGTTATCTGTGCAGGTAAGAAGGGCACTACCGGCAGCAATGCCACCTGGCGCTTCAACGGCGTAACGGGTGAGTTCACAGTCAGCGGTACAGGTACTATGTCCTATTATACCACATCAAACCCTGCTCCTTGGACTGATTTTCGTGATGAAATTGTGACGGTTACAATCGAAGAAGGTGTTAATAATGTCAGCAGTAAGTCATTTTACAGATGTACCTCTCTCA
>JAFWZR010000023.1 GCA_017522225.1 Clostridia bacterium
ATCATACCAGCTGTCACCGTTTGTGTCACCGTAAACAAGGATTGTGTACTCACCTATTACGGTGTCGCCGTCCTTGAGGATTGCCTTTGAGCCTGTACCGAGCTTACCGTTTGAGGTCTCGTACTCCCATATGTAATTTTCGTTTACGATAGTTGTATAACTGTCGAGTGATGTCTCACCTGAATTGAAGCCTGAGATTATGTTTTTCTCAAAGTCAACCGTAACACCATCTGCTGTCTCAAAGCCGATTGCGGGGATTGTTGCAGCTTCAGCTTTTCCGCAGACTGTACAGCTGTGTTCTTTTGAACCGTCTTCGGTTGCTGTCGGGTCTTTGACAACAGTCCATTCACCGTAAGAATGGTCGAGCTTTGGCAGAATTACAAGATCACGTACCATATCACCGCAGACTTCACAAATGTATTGCTCCGTACCAATTTTTGTACAGGTCGGCTCCTTGCGAAGAACTTTGACAGTATGCTCCCCTGTTGCGGGCATTACCTCATCGTAGCTGTCACCGCAGACAGAGCAAGTATATCTCTTAAGTCCTTCTGCAACACAGGTCGGCTCGGTTACTACTGATTCTTCGTATGGGTGCGGTATCATCGGAATAGCATCCGACTCACCTATCATATTTCCGCAGATCTCACACCAGTGCTGAATTTCACCTTCCGCAGTACAGGTCGGTTCAATACGTACATCCTTGGTTGTGTGGATGCCCGTTGCAGGGATTGTTTCGTCATAGCTGTCACCGCAGACAGCACAAGTAAATCTCTTCAGTCCTTCTGCAACGCAGGTCGGCTCGGTGATTACTGTCTCTTCGTACGGATGCGGAAGTATCGGGACATCTTCACGGCGCACTTCGTCACCGCACACCATACATTTCTTGCTTCTTATACCTGTAGCTGTGCAGGTTGAAGCTTCAATCACTTCCCAATCGCCTTCAGTATGCGGAATAACATCAAGCTCCTCACGTGCATATTCAAATCCGCAGACGACGCACTTGTAGCACTCGTATCCAGTTTCTTTACATGTCGGTTCAAGTCTGTAATCTTCAAGATCGTGACCTGTTGCATAGATCATTTCGGTGTAAGTATCACCACATACGGAGCAAGTGTGGATTCTTTTACCTGAGGTTGTACAGGTTGCAGAAGTTTCGTCTACAATATAATCGTGACCCTCTGCCGGGATAATCTCGTGACCTACAACAAACTTTTCACAGTCTGTGCAGTAGAGACCTTCGGTGTATCCGTCCTCTTCGCAGGTTACCTGCTTTGCCTCAACCTTTTCGCAGTAATGCTTTTGCGCATTTATCAAAGCTTCATTTTCAGTATCATCTATTATAATCGCATCCCACTGCTCCTTAGTGCCGAGGAAGTATATTTCTGTAAAAGTATCACATAAATAGAATGCATGATGTTCTATGCTTCTCACACTTGCAGGGATAGTAACCTTCGTAATGTTATTACACGAATTGAACACACCTGCAGAAATACTCTCCAAGCCATTACCCAGTATAGCTTCCGTAAGGTTATCGCAACTGTGGAAAGCTCCTTCCCCGACACTCGTTACACTGTCAGGAATCGTTATACTCGTAATCTCATCACAGCAACCAAACGCATTTTCACCAATGTGCGTAACGCCCTCCGGAAAAGTTACAACAGCCAGCTCATGACCGAAGAATGCATAATCAGCAATTACAGCTACTGTTTCGGGAATTGTGTAGCTTGTTACATTGTTTTTTCTTGGAAAGGCGATGAGTATTGTTTTATCTTTATTGAACAGTTCTCCGTATTCACCACTGCAATATGCCGTATTTCCTTCATCCACAGTTATGCGTTTAAGCTTGAAGCAGTTAACAAACACTTCCGTTCCTATATTTATAACACTCGCAGGAATTGTCAGTTCCTCAAGTTCATAGCAAGTATTAAAAGCACCGTCTCTGATAATCGCAACACCATCAGGAATAGTTATTGTTGTGAGGTACTTGCAATAGTAAAAAGCCCTGTCCCCAATGCTTACAACAGTTTCGGGAATATTATAGTCAGTTCCTTCTCTACTTGCAGGATACTGGATGAGTACCGTTTTATCTTTATTGAACAGTACACCGTATTCATCACTGCAATACGCTGTATTGTCCTCATCTACAGTTATGCTAACAAGACTCTCGGCACCTGAAAAAGCTTTATTACCGATACTAGTGATACTTACGGGAATCGTTATTTTTTCAAGCTTGCTGCAACTGCTGAAGGCAAAATCACCAATACTTATTACGCCATCAGAAATCATTAGTTCTATAAGATTGCCGCAGTCCGCAAAAGCCCATTCTTCGATACGGGTGACACTTGCAGGTATTGTAACACTTGTAAGACCGTAGCAATGATAGAACGCACTGTTGCCGATGCTCGTTACACTGTCGGGGATTGTGATACTTGTAAGGCTGTCGCACAAAGAGAACGCTCTGCTACCGATGCTTGTGACGCCATTGGGGATTGTGATGTTTGTAAGGCTGTCGCAATCATAGAAAGCATAATTCCCGATACTTGTTACTCCGTCTTCAATTGTTACTGTTTTAATTAATGAACGATTGTTGTACCAAGGTGCATCCGTTGGGAATGAATAATCCGTCATCTCACCTGTCCCGCTGATGACAAGTTCGCCGTCTTCGTAGAGTATCCAGGTGAGGTTTTCTCCGCAAGTGCCTGAGTCGACGATTGCTCTGTCATCCACAAGAAAAACGATTTCTGCATTAAGAAGCGGATCGTTTGATTCACCGATTGTAATTTCATTCCACTGTGTCTGAGTACCGTTGTAATAAACTGTGTCAAGGCTGGAGCAATAATAGAACGCATAATCTCCGATGCTTGTTACACCGTCGGGGATTGTGATGTTTGCGAGGCTGTCACATTTAGCGAATGCATAATCACCGATGCTTGTGACACTATCTGGGATTGTGTAACTTATTCGTTCATTGCCTGCCGGATACTGTATAAGTTCGGTTTTATCTTTGTTAAACAGCACTCCGTATTCATCAGATGAACATACTGTATTGTTTTCATCCACTATTATGTTTGTAAGATTCTCGCAGTAAGAGAACGCACAATATCCGATGCTTGTTACACTGTCGGGGATTGTGATGCTTGTAAGACTTGTGCAATTAGAGAATGCATAATCGCCGATGCTTGTGACACTATTTGGAATCGTAACGTTTGTAAGATTGGTACAAGCACTGAACGCACAATTATAGATACTTGTGACACTGTCAGGAGTTGTATAACTTGTTCTTTCATTACCGTGTGGATATCTAATAAGTATGGTTTTATCCTTATTAAATAGTACCCCGTACTCATCACTTGAATACGCAGGATTATTCTCACCTACAGTTATACCAATCAAGCTGTCGCACCCTAAAAAAGCATCGTCAGCAATATGTATAACACTATCAGGAATAGTCACGCTTGTGAGGTTATAGCAATAAGTAAAAGATAATTCACCAATACTTGTTACTCCGTTTTCGATAGTTAAATTTATTACAGAATCATGGAAAAAAAGTCCATCATACATCTCACCCGTACCGCTGATGACAAGTTCGCCGTCTTCGTAGAGTATCCAGGTGAGGTTTTCTCCGCAAGTGCCTGAGTCGATGATTGCTCTGTCATCCACAAGAAAAACGATTTCTGCATTAAGAAGCGGATCGTTTGGTTCACCGATTGTTATTTCATTCCACTGTGTCTGAGTACCATTATAATAAACAGTTTCAAGAGAATTGCAGCTGTTAAAAGCGTGGTCACCGATATCAGTAATACCATTGCCGATTGTTATGCTTGTCATATTGGTGCAATAAGCAAATGCACCCATCTTAATTTCCGTCACACTATCCGGAATTGTTACATTTGTTAACTGTGTGCAACCTGAAAAGGCCGCGCTTCCTATGCTCGTTACACCATCAGGGATAACAAGCTCACCTTCAATATATGAGTCACCGATATAAAGTTCGTCACCGTAAAACATCGGATTAGCATATGCATTTTCAAAATTTATTGCACACCATGAAGTCAGATCACCTAAGTAACCGACAAGCGAAACTTCCGTACATCCGTAAAAAGCATCTGTGCCTACGCTTTCGATTTCTGCACAAAAACCGACCTCTTCAAAAATTTCACATCCCGCAAATGCAAATTGACCGATACTTGTCACACCATCAGGAATAACAAGAGTATTATCAATCGGAATTCCGCTGATGCAAAATTTTTCAGCACATTGAATCGGGTTGGCATGTATATCTTCAAAATAAATTGCGCACCATTGAGCCAATGTTCCCCCGTAATATACATCCGTAACCTGACTGCATTCGGAAAAAGCAAAACCGCTGATGCCTGTTACACCCTGTTCAATAACAACCGTTTTAATCGAGTCAGCGTATTGGTTCCACGGAACATCTGATGCAGAAGCATACAAAGCCATTGCCCCTGAACCAAAGAAAACAAGAGTGCCATCCTCGTAAAGCTCCCACATAACGTTATCTCCGCAAGCACCTGAGTCTGATACATTGCCGGGAGCGAAAACGATTTCAGCGTTTTTGACAGAATCTGTGTTTATATCAAACATTACCTTCGCCCAATCAGCTCTGGTTCCGTTGTAATAAACCGATTCAAGCGATTCACAGCCCTGAAAAAGACCTTCGCCGATAGCCTCAACACCACTGCCGATGCTGACAGTTTTAAGGCTTGTGCAGTCCGCAAAAGCCCAGGCGCCCAGATAAGTAACTCCGTCAGGAATTGTCACGCTCACAAGGCTGCTGCAGCCCATGAAGGTTTCGTCGGGTAATTCCGTCAGATTATCCGAAAGAACAACGCTTTCAAGGCTTGTACAATTTTCAAATACCGAATGCTCCATATCTATAATACTGTCAGGAAGCTCTATACTTGTAAGGGCAGTACAGTTCTTAAATGCTCTTTTGTTTATATACGTCACAGTATCAGGTATTGTCACACCTGTAACACCTGTACAATCAAGAAAAGCAGACTCGCCGATAGCAGTAACGGTGCGACCGTCAATGGAAGACGGAATTACGATATGTCCGCTCGCATCGGGATCACATTTTGTAAACGTGGCTGTGGTTCCTGATAATGACAAAACGTCATCTTCCACCGCTTCTGCTTTTGCCGAGAAAATCGCGCCGAAATCGGGCAAATCAATCCCCGCAAAGCCACTCAGCGGTGCGGCAGTCAGTACCATAACTGCCACCATAAGCGATGCTAAAACTCTTTTAAAAGTTTTCATTTTCAAATCCTCCTTAACGGACAGGCTATATATCATAATCAGTTGGAAAATTCTTACACTTCTCCATTTTTATATAAATTGTACTACTTTTAACAAGATAATTCAACTGTATACTGTACCAAAAACCAATGCGCATTTTTTGCAACTGTTCGTTGTTATTTCGTCGGGCATAAATAAACAACCGCCAAGGAAAATTCCTTGGCGGTTGTTTATTTGTATAATTGCCATTTTTGTGAAAGCAATTGCCATTCTTCAACTTTTTGCTGTTCATGTTTTATAAATGCTTCGGCATCAAAATCTTCTTTTAAAATCTCGTCTGAACCGATGAGATTGGTTATTGACGGATCGATTTCAAATTCTGTATGAGTTTTGCGGATTGCTTCGAGCAATCTTATTCCTACGGCAAAGGGTTCAAAAGCTTCTCGGTCAGTAACATGAAGCTGAATGCCGTGACAAAAGCTGTCCTTGTAATCAGAAAAAGTCGGAGTAAAGGAACATTCGCGGAGAATGACACCGTCCTGATGTCCAATTCTTTTAATAACAGCTTCACTGTTAAGCCACGGTGCGCCGATCATCTCGAATGGCTTGGTAGTTCCCCTGCCTTCAGAAAGGTTTGTATCCTCAAAAATACAGGTTCCGATATAGACAAAAGCTGTGTCAACAGTAGGAATATTGGGTGACGGCTGAATAAAAACAAGATCAGTATCGTCGTAGTACATATTCCGTTTCCATCCTTTTAACGGAACAACAGTCAGATCGCAGCCGATATTTTCGGTTTCGTTCATCATAAGGGCAAATTCACCGATAGTAAGAGCACATCGTGTAGGTGTCGGAAATCTGCCGACAAAGGAAGAAAAACGTCTGTCGAGTACGGCGCCTTCAGCCTTTATTCCGCCCAGAGGATTCGGTCGGTCAAGCACTACAAATTTAACACCGTTTTTTGCACAAAGCTTCATCGCATCCGTCATTGTATAAGCATAAGTATAAAACCTTGCACCTACATCCTGAATGTCAAAAATTACGGTGTCGAGTGATGCTATAATTCTTTTGCTTTCTTCAGTATTATCACCGTACAGGCTGTATACGGGAAGATTTGTTTTTTCATCAATGTAAAATGATACATTTTCGTTTGCCTGAATACTACCCCTGATGCCGTGTTCAGGAGCAAAAAGTGCCATAAGATTACATCTGTTTCTGAGCATATCCGCAGTTGAAGAAAGGTCTTTCAGAACACCCGTGTGATTTGAAATAAGACCGCACTTACCCTGCAGTTCAAGTCCTTCACAGGCGACAATATCCGCACCGCAGAAGACCTTTTGCTTCGCTGTGTTCATATCCGCCCCTCCTTGCATAATTGGTTATATTCAGTGATTATTATATCGTAAAAGCTTCTGCGAAGCGATAAATATCCGCTTCGGTTTTCTCTTCCGTAATGTACTGCATTTGTAAGAAGCACACCCCAAAGACCTGTTTCGCGGTCAACATAAAGACTTGTTCCCGTAAAACCTGTATGACCGTAACTTCCCGGAGATAACAATTCACCTCCCGGAAAATCCTGATTACCTTTAAGCTGAAAGCCGAGTCCTCTTGACTCTCGCTTGTCGGGTGTATAGTTTTCAAGCGCAAGCTCAAACATTTCTTTTGAAAGAAATGCTTCTCCGTTACATGCAACACCCTTTGCTGAACACATACCTGCAAAGGAAATCATATCATCAAGGGTGGCGAATACACCTGCATTGCCTGAAACGCCGCCAAGGAAATATGCATTTTCATCATGCACGTGTCCCGTTGCCCATTCTCCCGAATCAGGATAGCGCTCGGTTGCGGCAATCGGCATCGAATCCATACTAACAGGATTATAACAGGCATTTTTCATCCCGAGCAAATCAAAAACATATTTTTGTGCAAGTTCATCAAGCGAAGCTTTTCCCACACTCTCCAGTACGCGTTGGAGAACAATATATCCCATACAGGAATAGATTACCTCTTCGCCCGTTTTACAGCATCTGTCAGCATCAAGGATTGAGTAAAGCACATCACCGTTTTTGTGTTGCATATCAAAAAGCGGAATTCCTGCAGGCAGACCTGATGTATGGGTCAAAAGGTGGCGTATTTTACAGTCGCTGAAGCTGCCTGTGTAATCCAGAAAATTGCCTATATTATCGTTTTGGGAAAGCATACCCTTTTCGATAAACTTCAAGGCAACCATCGTAGTCGAAACAAGCTTTGATAAGGATGCAAGGTCAAAAAGTGTGTCTTCGGTTATATTTAAAACATCAGGCTCTGTCTGACGGTGTCCGAAAAATACACGGACAAAAGCTTTATGCCCGATACCGACAGCAACTGCGGCACATGGAACAGCCGTTCCGATACCGTTCTTTATAAGTTGTAATGCTCCTTCAAACATAAATTACAATCCTTTTTATTTAAGCTTCAGACCGTAAACAAGTGTTGTCTCTTTGGTTTCTATAAGCTCGAAACCGTATTTTTCGTAAAACTTTATTGCATTGTAATTTTTATGCCATACAGTGAACATAACACCCTTGACACCCTTTTTACGAAGATTGTCACAAAGTGCATCCATAAGCCTTCTGCCGATCCCCATATGCTGGTATTCGGGAAGTATATCAATATGAAGATGTGCAGGATAATCTTCCTTGTACTTTTCTTGGGATTCAATGGCTCTTAATGCTGATTTTCGGCGGCGGTATTCCCATTTGCGTATTCGTGTGTAGTAGTCACTTATGTATAGCTTTTTGAATTTATCAAAGTCTTGTGCCGATATAACATAGCCGACCGCTTTATCGTTTTCGTCGACTGCAACGAAGCAGTTGTCGGGTTCATTTTCGATGTAATAATCGCAGTAAACTGCAAGAGAAAAGTTAACTCCCCTCTTTGAGCTTTTGCAGGGGCCTTCACTGTTTAGACAGATAAAGCGTACATTTTCTTTATCTTTTTCTTTATACGGTCTTATAGTCATTTTATCACTTCCGATACGAGTGTATCATTAAAACGCACAAAAATCAAGGCGCAATATCTACGGTTTAATAATTGTAAAAATGAAAAAAATATTGTATTATTAAATCATAAAAAACAAAAGGAGTTGCTAGTATGGCAGTAGTTATCAGATGGATTTCAGCAATTTTGGCAGTCCTTTTAGGCTTGCCGTCACTTATCGGTGCAGTATTTCAGAGCCTTACAAAAATAGGCTATGATGAAAGACCCGTTGCTGCAATAGAAGAAAATTTCCTTGAGGGCAACAAAGAATTTATTGATGAAGCAAGTGCCGAATACTGGTCAGCCGGCTATGCACGCAGGACTCTTACGCCTGAAGATATAGATGAAACACGCTATTTCCTCGGTGGTTTTCTTAAATTTCCTGCCCAGGAAGCAACAGGCGTCGTTGACGAATTAGCTGTCAGAGCAGTTGTACTTGACGATAACTCAGGCAGAGGTGCCGCGGCTTTCGCCTGGATTGACGGAGTCGGATTTATGAATGCCGACATAAAGGAAATCCGTGAAAAGCTCAGCGACATTACAGGAGACGGCAAGCTTATCAGTATTGATGTCGGCTCTACTCACAACCACAGTGCAATTGATACGCAGGGCTTGTGGGGCAACATCCCGAAGAGCGGCAGAAACCAGGACTATATTGACTCAATAATCGAAAAAACAGCCGATGCAATCAGAGAGGCCTATAACAGCCGCAGCGAAGGCACGCTTTACTATTCGGCAAAATCCTGTCCTGAGTTATTCTATGACGGCAGAAACCCGTATTCAATTGACGAAAAGATTCACCTTTTCCGTTTCGTACCGAACGACAGCGGCAAAAAAGAAATTTACATAACAAACTTCGGCGGTCATCCGATTAATCTCGGTTGGAGCAATACGGAGCTTTCGGGTGATTTTCCATATTATACAGAGCAGGCTGTAACCGAAAACACAGGTGCTGATTTTATCTTCGTTCAGGGTGCAATCGGCGGTGCAATTCACAATAATATGGGTGTTGAAAACGGTATTCCCGAAGAACTTACATCATTTGAAAAAATGAAGGAATACAGCAAGATTGTTGCAGATATTCTTTCTGACCTTGCCAAAAACGGTGAGACAGTTGAGCCTATTCTCAACATCAGACACGCGCAGATAGACTTTGAGGTAAATAACTTTGTATTCCTCCTTGCTGCAAGTGCAGACCTTTGTAATGTAAAGGCGTTCAAGGAAGACGGCAAAATATATCTCACAAGTGAGATCGGTTATGTTGAAATCGGCAAGAATATGAAAATCATCGAAGCTCCGGGCGAAATTCTTCCCGAGCTTGTTTACGGCGGCTTCTATTCAGCTGAAGAAGCCTTCAACGGCACAGAATATCCGTATGAAGGAATTGCAACCTGCTTTGATGAAGACGACGAGGTACTCGTTTTCGGTCTTTGCAACGATGCAGTCGGATATATCGTACCCGATAACGATTACAGCTCATCAGGTGCTGAAGGTCATTATGAAGAGACCGTTTCAACGGGTTCAAACAGCGGAACGGCATTTTCAAAGGCTTTCTTTGAGCTTCTTGAGGTCTGGGGGTAATTTCGGATGAAAATACTTCGATTTTTACGCCTTCCGAATCTGGTAAGAAAAATAATATCAGGCTTACTTTCGCTTATACTTTTCTTTGTTCCGAATTCAATGTATACAAGCATCGACGAAACCTCGCAATATATGCTCACAGGTGATGAAATCTTTTCTTACAACGGAGAAAAATGGACAGTCGGCTTTGCAAAAGAAGTTCTTACTCCCGATGACATAACAGAAGAAAAGTATTATATTGCAGGCTACAACACAAATAACCCTGCACAATCCGTTCTTGATGATATGTATGCAAGAGCAGTTTATCTTGATGATAATTCCGGCAGAGGCGGAGTTGTTATCTGTGCGATTGACTGTGTCGGAATCAGCCGCAAAGACATAAACGATATCAGAAAACTCGTCATAGAAAACGGTAAAATTCCAAACCTCAAGTCAATTAACATTTGTGCAACGCATACTCATTCAGCTATTGATACTCAGGGACTCTGGGGCAAAAACTTCCTCTCTGACGGTAAGAATGAGGAGTTCATGAATGAACTCAAAATCCGCACGGCTGATGCAATTATTGCGGCATACGAGGCAAGAAAGGACGGAAACCTCTACTTTGGCACAGCGGAATCCGAAGGACTTCTGACAGATACAAGAACACCCATTGACTACGATGCAACAATAACAAGGCTCCGATTTGACCCTGCAGACGGCAGCGATGACACTTATATAGTGAATTTTGCATGCCATGCAGAATGCCTCGGAGCAAGAACAACCGTTGTCAGCGCAGATTTCCCCGCATATATGGAAAAAGAAATCGCTGAACAGACGGACGGTGCAAATGTTGTTTTCATAAACGGAGCTATCGGAGGACTTATCACCTGCGAAAAGCTTGATGATGTTCTTCGAAACTTTGAGCTTGGTCTTGAATACGTCAAGGAATTCGGCAAGGATGTAGGCGAAGCTGTTATGAGCATAAACAACGAGACGCCTCTTGAACCTGCGATCAATATTAAAACCAAAGCAATTCAAATCAAATGCGATAATACAGCATTATTGCTTGTACGAATTCTTGGTGTGCTTAATAACGATATTGCCAAGGATAAAGACAAAAATATATCTATCATTACTGAAGTTTCATATATGGAGCTCGGCAATAAGCAAATAGGCGTTTATATGATTCCGGGCGAGCTTTCACCCGAGCTTGAAAGCGGTAATTTCCTGTCTGCGGAAGAATCGGCAAACAGAACGGATGTTGATTACACTTCTCTTTCGGAAATATCACGTTGCAAGCATAATTTTGTTATCGGTCTTTGTAATGATGAAATCGGATACATCATCCCTGAAAATGATTTCCTTCTTCACGAATGGTTCCCTTACTTCAACAATACTGATGACGAAAACGGCAGAAGACACTACGAGGAGACAAATTCTCTCGGTCCTCAGGCGGCTGGTACAATCCTTGAAAATATGGAAAGCCTGATTGCCTCTGTTGAATAGATTAAGGCTGAACTAATAATAAGGAGCTCAGTTGAACTGCCCCAATTTGTACGAACAGCACAATTTGGGGCAGTTCAGTTTCTTTAATTCTACCATAGGAGGCTCTTTTTTTCTATTGTCCGTTTTTACTGGACTTGTGCAGAAACCTGTTGCTTTTTGTTTTTTGGGTGGTATAATTATTTCTAAAAATAAGAATTAACGGAGAAATGATATGAGATTAAAAAACATTTTGATTGTTGTTAAAGACATAGAAAAATCAAGAAAATTCTATCACGATTTATTTGGTATAGAGCCGGTACAGGATAACGACGGCAATATGATTTTAACTGAAGGTCTTGTCCTTCAAGACGAAGAAATATGGA
>JAFWZR010000024.1 GCA_017522225.1 Clostridia bacterium
AACGAGATGCAACAAAAGATATTGCTTCGTGTGGGCGCGGACAAGGTGGTATTTCCTGAGAACGAGTCCGGCATCCGTCTTGCCAAGAACCTACTTAGCTCGGGTATTATTGATATGATCTCTCTGTCGAAGGATGTGTCAATGATCGAGATTGATGTGAGAGATGAGTGGCGTGGCAAAAATTTGATTGAATTAAATCTCCGAAAAAAATACGGTTTCAATATCGTTGCTATCAAAAAAGGCGAAAAGGTAAACGTAAATATCAATCCCGAACAACCTCTTGAAGAAGAAACCACGCTGATCGTTATTGCCAACATAGCCAAGTTAGGAAAAATAAAATAAGTCTCACAAAGCACCATCGGTGCGTAGCCAATTTCTCAGAAATTGTTAAAGGGTTTGGGATGTTTTCTAACAAGTACGCACAAGTGGGTACCGTCGTACCCTGCTTGCTACATGTTTAGGGCAACAGAAAAAAACACAGCACTTTATTGCAGACTGTCCGTAGAGGACACCAAAGACGAAAAGAAAAACGGCAAAAATCGTGAAACGGATTTTCACGCTCTGCATGGAGGGCAAGGGGCCGAGCCAAATAGCCGCACTGCTTGAAAAGGAAAAGGTGCTTAACCCCGCTGCCTACAAACAGCGTGAGGGCAGAAAGACACCGCATCAGACACCGGAGAACGAATACCGCTGGCACGAAAGTACCGTTGCTTACATTCTCGAATATATGGAGTACACAGGCTGTACGGTCAATTTCAAAACCTATACCAACTCCATTTGGGACAAGAAGCAGAGGGACAATCCGATGGAAAATCGCAAGATTTTCTACAACACCCATCCGGCGATTATTTCTTTGGAAGTATTTGATAAGGTGCAGAAAATCCGACAGCAGCGACACCGCAGAACAACAACGGGTAAGAGCAATATGTTCTCCGGTTTGGTGTTCTGTAATGATTGCAAACAGAAGCTTTACTACTCTACCAGCAACTACTTTGAGAAGCAGCAGGACTTCTTTATTTGCTCTACCCATTGATTGTTGCGGTATCTTTCAAAGAATTTTTTATTTTAATTTGTTCAAAGCCTAATCGTTCTCCTATTTCTCGATAAGTTAATCCTTCTGATTTTAATTGTAATATCTCGTTTTCATATTGCTTTATGTGTCTGTATTCTCTGGGCATAAAAAATCCTCCTATGGTAGTTTCTTTAATTCTACCATAGGAGGTCTCTTTTTTCTATTGTCCGTTTTTTACGGACCTGTTCATTGAACTGCCATCCTTTTTTGTTTATCTGAGAGGAACAGGGATGTAGGAAAGGAGCATTTCGAAGATTGATCTGATGAAATTCAGAATCATTTTGAAAATGTCAACCTTTGCATCCTGCTGTGTTGAATCCTCTGTGTCTGCTACAGGAGTTTCTTCTGTTTCAACATCAACTTTGGGAGTATCTGTATCATCTTCAGCCTCAATTTCAGGAGACTGGTCGATGAGGTCGAGATACTCAACATACTCTGCCGATGTTTCAAGAAGAACCTCTGCAGGCTTTGTCTGATCAACATTTGCAAGGAGTGCACCTGCTTCGTTAAGAAGTGCAACATCAAGCTGATCAATCACTCCATCGTGGTTGCAATCGGCAGCTGTGTAAACAGCCTCGCCTACATCTTCCTTTGTTAGCATTCCGTTTGCAAGACAGTCAACGATAATCGCATCCTGACCGTCATACCAGCCGTCACCCGTTGTGTCACCATAAATGAGAATTGTGTACTCAACAACAGCGGTATCAACATCTTTAAGTATTACTTTTGATCCTGTTCCGAGTTTGCCATTGTTCGTCTCATAATGCCACGTGTAAGCATCTGATCCGATAGTTATGTAACTGTCAAGTGACGACAAGCCTGAATCAAAACCTGAAATAATTCCGGTATTGAAACTGATCGTTACCTGCTCCGCTGTTTCGATACTGAGTGACGGAAGTTCCGCTATTTCTGCAGCTCCGCAGATTGAACAGGTATGCGTTTTTGTGCCCGAATTTGTAGTTGTCGGAACAACAGTCACAACCCACTCGCCGAACTCGCAACTGTGTTCGGGGTCATAGAAATACATCGTTGCGTTTAATAAAGGTTCGTTACTATCACCAATCGTAACACTATCCCATTGGTCTTTTGTTCCCATATACACAACAAAAGCAAGTGATGAACATTCGTTGAAAGCATTCTTATTGACAGTGGTCAATGAAACAGGGAATGTAATCCGCCTCAGGTTAGTACACCGTCTGAACGCATGATTGCCGATTGTTTTGACACCATTGCCGACAACAAACTCTTCAAAGCCCGTACAACCGTAGAACGCATAATAGCCAAAACTTGTTACGCTGTCAGGAATTGTAATATTCTTTAATGCCGTACAATCTCTGAACGCGGTGTTTCCGATTTTTGTAAGACCTTCGGGGAGTATAACCTCTTCAAGATTCTCACAGCCAAAGAATGTATCATTACCAATTGTGGTTACACCGGATTCGACAGTGATTTTCTTGATGCTTGAACGGTATTCATCCCATGGTGCAGGAGAACTTGAGGAATAATCCGTCATTTTGCCTTTGCCGGAGATTATAAGTTCTCCGGTTTCAAAATCGAACATCCAAGTCGCTGAATTTCCACATTCACCACTTATCACAAAATGAATTGTTGCGTTAGTAAGTGCAGAATTGTTGCTACCAATTAAGATTTCATTCCACTCTTCTCTGCTACCCAAATAATATACATCCTTAAGTCCGTTGCAATCTCTGAACGCAGTGTTTCCGATTTTTGTAAGACCTTCAGGGAGTATGACCTCTTCAAGATTCTCACAGCCAAAGAATGTATCATTACCAATTATGGTTACACCCGGTTCAATAATAATTGACTTTATCTGCGAACGCAGAGCATCCCACGGTGCAGGAGAACTTGAGGAATAATCCGTCATTTCGCCTTTGCCAGAGATTATAAGTTCTCCGGTTTCAAAATCGAATATCCAAGTCGCTGAATTTCCGCATTCACCACTTATCACAAAATGAATTGTTGCGTTAGTAAGTGCAGAATTGTTGTTGCCAATTGAAATTTTATCCCACTGTTCCCTGCTACCCGGATAATACACATCTTTGATACCTGTACAGCCATTAAACGAACCGTCACCAATATCAGCTATGCCTGCACCAATCGTTACACTTGTAAGACCAGTGCACCCAGAGAATGCACACAATCCAATACTTGTTACACTATCAGGTATTGTTACTTTAGTAAGACTGGTACAATAATCAAAAACCAAATCACCAATACTTGTTACACTATCCGGTATAACAATATCCCCTTGTAAAAGTTCTCCGTTTATGTATAGATTATCAGCATAATGCATCGGAGTGCTATAACCGTTACTACCAAAGCTCATTGCACACCATCCGGCTATATCTCCTGTATAATACACATTTTCAAGACTGGTACACCCATAGAATGCTTGTATATCAATACTTGTTACGCTACCAGGTATTGTTATATTTGTAAGGCTGTTGCAATCATAAAATGCGCCACGACCTATACTCGTTACACTATCGGGTATCGTTACGCTTGTGAGACTATTACATTCGTAGAATACAAATTCTCCAATTCTCTTCACACCATCTTCTATAATTACACTTGTGAGACCGGTGCATCCGTAGAATGACTGATCGCTAATGCTTGTTACACTACCAGGTATCGTCACACTTGTGAGACTGGTGCATTCGCGGAATGCAAAATCACCTATATGCGTCACACCGATTCCTATCGTTACACTTGTAAGACTGTCGCAATTCTTGAACGCACTGCCTCCGATTTCCGTAACACTTTCAGGTATAGTTACACTTGTGAGATTGTCGCAATAATAAAAAGCATAAGCACCAATGCTTGTTACACTATCAGGTATCGTTACACTTGTAAGACTGCGGCAACTATAAAATGTATAGTCACCAATCCTCGTAATACTATCAGGAATTGTTACATTTGTAAGACTGTCGCAATCATAAAATGCATAATCACCTATACTCGTTATGCTATCAGGAATTGTTACACTCGTAACAGAAGTGTCTTTAAACGCCTCCTCAGCTATTGAAGTAACCGGCACGTCATGTACAGCAGACGGGATGTCGGCAGATATTTTATTGCTGATAAATTGGGTTATCACATATTCTCCGTCAGACATTATTGCATTATAAGGCAAAACAGTTACCTTGCACGTACTATAAACTCCGTTTGAAGCTGTAGCTTTTATCGTAACAGTTCCGTATGACTTCGCTGTTACAACTCCATTGCTGCTGACAGTTGCAATTGAAGTGTTTGATGAAGAATATGTAACCGTTCGATTAGTAGCATTATGAGGGAAAACAGTAGCAGTGTTTGTAAAAGACGAGTTTGCAAACAGAGTGCGTCTTGAATGCTTAAAGGAAACCGATGTTACCGGAATCGAATCATCACCTGAGCCTCCTCCAGAACCGCCCGAACCGCCGACTGAGCCACCAGAAACCCTATCCCCCATCTGCTTGGAATAGTATTTGTAGTATACCAAATCATAAGCTCTCTGTGCTTCCTCAATAGAAACAAACGGATTCGGCTTTTGATCAACAGTTTTATAGGTTAATTTCTGACCTGTATAGTATTCTATCTGTATTGAGGCTTCATAAAGAGAAACTGCATCTTGGAAATTCTTTTCGGACAAATATCCGGCAACATCTAAAGTTAGATCAATACTCGTCATGATCAGCGACAACTCACTTGGAAAAGCTGATGCATAACCGCATACGCTGAACAGACCCTTTATAGTTTTTAAACCTTCAAGACTTTTACGCGCAACATTTTCGCTTTTAGTAAAATTATCTACGCTGTCTATTACACTAAACATACCGGAAATTGCCCCGACAATATGTGTTACATTTGAAACAGTAATATCTGATGCATCGTAAAGTGCGTCATTCCAATTGACATTTCCCGAAACACCAACGAAAAGTGAAAAACCTTCCGCTATGCCTGCCCAGACCTCGGGAGTCCCCTCGCTCTCACCTGTTAACGCTGAATAAGCCAAATCGTAAGCAGAACTACCGGAATCATAAAACAAACTTAAATATCGATCTGCTTCACCGGCACTTAAAAAAGACGCGGCCCGCGCTTTAGTTGAGAAGCTGCCCGTGTCAAGATTATTTGACCCAACAACACTACCGATGGCAGTAACAGATAACAATGTTATGACAACCATAAATGCCGACAAAATTCTTACAACATTTTTCATCCTGAGTCCCCCATAAAAAGTGTGCAACCGAAGCTGCGCACCAAAAAGCTCGCTTCGTTTCTTCTACAATACAAATCATTACTCATAGAAACAACAAACAAAGCGTACATTTTGTTGAAAAAACATACACCTACGAGTAATAATTCATTTTATTATGCAAGAATATTAAACCACACCGAATTTGTTTTATTTTTTAAAATTAGAAATTTACCTATTTTTTACATATATTTATCTGTTTTTAAAATAATGCTCTTAACAGCTTTTTTTACAAAGTACAAATAATCAACAGCTCTCTTTATCGACATTTTCAAACAAACATAACACTCAGAATATAATCCGGGAGCATTGACTTGCGTACACAATCATTCTTACGAAATTCTTATATAAAGAATCAATACTTACATAAGCTTTATCGATATATTGATTTGAAAAAATCAATAGTCAAAAAACAGCACTGACGGCATATACTTGATACGGACGGTGATTTTATGATTATTGAAGCTGTATTGAGTTCGTTGTCAAATCTTTTGTTTTTTGCGTTGCATCTGTCGAACGCAAGTTCATTTCCGCCTCCCCTTTCCGCTAAGGAGGAGCGGGAATATCTGCTGAAATTCAGAGACGGTGATATGAATGCAAAAAACGAGCTGATTGAACATAATCTTCGGCTCGTCGCTCACATTATCAAAAAGTATTATTCCAACTCCGCACAGCAGGATGACCTGATTTCAATCGGAACTATCGGGCTTATCAAGGCTATCAATACCTTCGATGTGGATAAGGGCACCCGCCTCGCTACATACGCTGCACGGTGTGTTGAAAATGAAATACTTATGTATTTCCGTGCGCAGAAAAAGACGGCACAGGATATTTCCGTTAACGAACCGATTGACACGGACTCTGAGGGAAATCCACTGACGCTGATGGACATTATTGCAACAGAAGATGAGATAATTGATGACATTTATAAGATGTCAATGATCAAAAAGCTGCGTACAGAAATCAGTAAAATCAGTAATCCCAGAGAAAGAACAATTATAATTCTAAGGTACGGTCTTGACGGAAACAAGCCGATGACACAGCTTGAGGTTGCAGGACGGCTGGGCATTTCCCGTTCTTATGTTTCAAGAATCGAGAAAAAGGTATTATCAAAGCTCAGAAAAGCGTTGGAATAAAAAAACGGACACACCGAAGTGTGTCCGTCAGATTTACATTTTAAGGGAAATTATTCGCCCTTCTTCTTGATGATGTCGTTAAGGATTACATAGAAATCCTCGTCATCAACTGCGCCCTTCGGCTGTGCAGGCTTCTGTGCGCTTGTTACAACAGGAGGCTCAATAGGAGCTGTTGTTGCTGAACGCATCGGAGCTGCGGGAGCTGTTGTTGCCTTGAATGCGGGAATTGAACCGAAGTCAACATCTGCGCCTGCATCAAAGCCTGTTGCAACAACTGTGATGATGATTTCATCCTCAAGCTTAGAATCAAATGCAACACCCCAAGTGATGTTTGCATCCGGATGTGCCTTATCTGTGATAGACTCACAAGCTGTCTCGATTTCTTCAAGACCGATATCCGGTGAAGATGTGATGCTGATGATAACACCCTTTGCACCTGCGATAGATGTCTCAAGAAGCGGACTTGATGTAGCCATATCTGCTGCCTGAAGGCTCTTGTCCTTGCCCTTTGCAGTACCAACGCCCATATGTGCGTAGCCTGCATCTCTCATTACGCTGCAAACGTCAGCGAAGTCGAGGTTAACAAAACCGGGAACCTTGATGAGCTCAGAAATGCTCTTAACACCCTGTGAAAGAACCTCGTCTGCTACGAGGAATGCCTCTGAAAGAGTCTTGCAACGGTCGCTGAGAAGCTTAAGACGATCGTTAGGAATAACGATAAGGCTGTCTACATGCTCTGAAAGACGAGCGATACCCTGCTCTGCGAGTGTGCTTCTCTTCTTACCTTCAAACTTGAAGGGCTTTGTAACAACGCCAACAGTAAGAACGCCCATTTCCTTAGCAATCTGAGCGATTACGGGAGCTGCACCTGTACCTGTGCCGCCGCCCATACCTGCGGTGATAAATACCATATCTGTGCCCTTGAGAACTGCTGAAATCTCTTCTTTGCTCTCTTCAGCTGCCTTTTCGCCAACCTCAGGTCTGCCGCCTGCGCCCTGACCGCGAGTTGACTTCTCACCGATCTGAATTCTGTGAGTTGCCTGTGAATTAACAAGAACCTGCTTGTCTGTGTTTACAACGATAAACTCTGCACCCTGCATACCCTGTGCAATCATAGTGTTAACAGCGTTTCCGCCGCCGCCACCGACACCGATAACCTTTATCTGAACGGTGCTTTCAAAATCGTTATCAATTTCAAATGCCATTTTAAAGACCTCCGTTTTTA
>JAFWZR010000025.1 GCA_017522225.1 Clostridia bacterium
AGCACTTACATAGTTTTGAAACAGCTCCTTATCTTCACCGGTCAGCCTTGTGGTAAGCTCTTCTTCTTTCTCAGCGAGGTTACTCAGTTTCTTTTTGAGTTTAGGGGTTAATTCTGAATTGACCTCTTGTGGCTCGATGTTTCCATAGTAAAAATCTTCAATGATATTTGACATTATGTATTCCTCCATATCCGAGGAAATATATTAGAGTACGAAGTATAGAATATGTATTGCCGGAGAACTACTTGTGTTATGAACATCCGCACCAAAATTCTCAAATGCCTTTTGGTATTTGAAAATTTTTCTTTTTTGGAAGACGGGTACTATTGCGAAACAACGGTATCCGAGAATGCTGGATTTGCGAAGCAAAGCCGTGTCCCGTTTCTCGTACCATTAAGAAGCGTTTAAATCTCAAAGGTTTTGACGGTTCTTATTTTTTTGCTTTGCTTCAATCTTGAAAAAAGCACACAGAATCGTTAAAAAGTCCAATTTTATTACATAAAAAATATAAAAAATGACCTCACACGAGGTGAGGTCGAGCGTACTAAACATTATTTTAAACTTTCTTTTAAAGTGTCAGCCACCATATTCTGTGTTGATGTCAGTTTAATATCGTAAGCTACGGTTGAAGAGCTTAATCTAATTTCAGACTTAGTCGAATATAGTAACTTAACGGAAATTCATATAACCGAAAACTAACAGAACTACCATCAAAATATAGAAGAAAGGAAGAACCGTTGCATCTCCGCCGAACGAAATAATGAATTCCTTTAAAGATTTTGATTTTTCTCTGTTTTCCTTGAGTCTCTTCGGGCGTGCAAAGTAAGCAAGGTCGAAGAGAATATAGCCTACACAGTAGAAAATCCAGGTTTCCCAAAGAGTATAGCCTCTGATAATCTGACCGACAAGTATAACTGCACCCAACAAAATCAGGAAAATGCGTATAATCTTTATATTCTTGTAATCCCAATAGCGTTCAAGGCCGTCGTGCTGTGCAATAACATAGTACATTGTAAAGCAACAGATAATTGAAGCCATCGTTGTTGAACCGAGCATAACAAGAGCAAGAGGTCCGACCATATAGCAGGGACGCTCAAGAACCTCAACAATGTTCATATCAACCTCGCCGAAGGCACGGGTGATTTTGTTGCCGTTTCTGCGGTAAGGAATGATAAAGAGGAAAATTGTGAGAATTATCAAAGCACAGAATACCCACGAAAGAATAGTATCAACCTTTTCGGGAAGCATATACCAAAGCTTTCCTGCCGCTTCAGCCTGCTCAAGATTCTTGGCAGCAAGAGGCCAACCGAGAACAAAAGCACCTGCAATACCAAGACCGTTGAAGCAACCCTGTGTAAATTCCATTATTTTCCAACCATCAATAACATTAAGTGCATCCAATTTACCGAAAAGGCGTTTGCCGTTCTTGAGAGGATGAATCTGCTTGTCATAGAAGGTGATGGCGACAACCCAACCGACAGAGCCTGCAAGTGCGCCGCCAATCCACATAATGATACCGAAAATATCACGGCGGATTGCCATCATAAGAAGCAGGCCGGCTACTATAACAAGGTTTCTTCCCCATTCCTCTCGGCTGTCTTTAGAGAAACAGACTTTAGGCATTCTGCCGTGTTCAGGGTCGTAGGGTGTGTTGAAAATCCGGTACCCGATTTCCTGCACCAAAGGAACGAGTGCGAAGAAGATAACAAAATCATACCATTTATATACAACACCGCTCATTGCAGAAAAGCTTACACCGAGAAAACCTGCGCCGAGTCCGCTCCAGATTGAACCCTTGAAAGCAAGAGCGAGATAGCCGAGGGAAGGATTGTATCTTGGGCTGTCGTGGTCAAGCACGAGACCCATTGTCGAACCGTAGGGCTCCATACCGCCGTAAAAATAGCCGAGAGCACAGGCTGCCGCGAACAGGAAAACATTGTTCATTAAAAGCTCCGAACCGGTATACCATACACAAAGAATACCCATAAAGGCTCCGGGCAACATAGCACCTTTTTCGCCACCGATTGCAGAGCCGCGCATACCCCATCCGAAGCACATAGTAATCATACTGATTGCCAGAAAAGCAAATATATTTTGAGTTTCCATATGCAATACCCTTTCTTTGTTTTAGTTCTTTTCTACACGAACAACCGCATAGCCGATTTTCTTGCGTCCGCAGGTATAAACCATATGGAGAAGATTATCCTCCGCAACAATTGAGGGATATGAAAATTCAACACCGGGTTGAGTCTCAAGGTCAATGCGGACGGGGTATGTAGCACCGTTATCCTCGGAAAGGAAAAGGCACAGAGGTGTGCGGTCGCCCCAGTTTTCACTTACGGGATTGCAAATCAATCCCAAAACACCGCAATCGGTCATTGCCGCACCGATACCGCTGTTATTATTGGGCATATCAGTGGGGCGCGCTACAGACCAGGTGCGTCCGAAGTCTGTTGACTCGCTGCGATAAATCCAATTAAGGTTTGTACGCGCAAGCATATAAACTCTGCCGTCGTGTGACTGGTCTTCCCATATCGCAGGCTGAATCAGGCCCTCACCATCCTTGGGAAGCTCTTCCTTACGGTTGCATATCTTGCCGTCGGGAAGTTCAAATGCAACTGGAGCAGACAGTTTCCAGGTTTCTCCGTTATCTTCGCTGCAGTCTGTCCAGGATTCCCAACGGTCGCACAAATCCTCAGTTGAGCCGGGAGCAAGAAGTGTACCGTTTGAAAGCCTTATCATCTGATTTTTAACGGGTCCTCTTCCGCCGATGTCATCCGGGACAAGTTCCTTCGGTTCTGTCCATGTTTTGCCACCGTCAAAAGATACCGTTTTCATTGAGTACCAATGACCTTCATCAATACCGCTTTTGTAAATCAGCGTAAGAACACCGTTCTCAGCAAAAAGAGTCGGGTTCCAGTCCGCCTCGCCATCATCCGGAGTTACAGGTACCGGCGTGCTCCATTCTCCGTTACGCTCAGCAAACCATATACGCACATTCGGATTCTTTTCTTTGATACCGCCGAACCAGGCGGCTGTGGGTTTACCGTCGCAGATAGCAACTGTAGCTGCATGACATTCTCCAGTTTCTTCGTTGATACCTTCGGTTGCAAGGTATTCCTGATATAAAAGTTCTGCCTTAATCATTTGAATCATCTCCTCGTCAGAAAGTAATAAATAGTATAAAGCCCAAAAACGAAGTATACTTATTTTGGGCTTTAACTTGTTATCAACAGCCGTGAAGCTCTTTATAAATACGGATAACCTCCTGTAGGTCCTCCTCTGTGTCTACGCTGACAGCTTTGTAATGAGCCGGTGCGGGAACGATTTTGATTTTATATCCGTGTTCAAGAACCTTAAGCTGTTCGAGGGACTCTGCCTCTGAAAGAGGAGTGGGAGCAAGCTTGGTATATGCATTAAGAAAATCGTGTGTATATGCATAAATGCCGATATGCTCAAAATATCTTGCTTCTTCCTCGTGACGGGGATACGGAATAGGTGAACGTGAGAAATAAATTGCATTTCCGTTGACATCGCTGACAACCTTGACTACGGTGTTGTTGAGAATATAGTTTTCATCCCCCGTAATTTCCAGGCTACCTGTTGCCATAACGCAGTCCGGACTGTTAATCAGTGCAGAACCGATATCATCAATTATTTCGGGAGGAACGAGAGGCTCATCACCCTGAATATTGATAACATAATCACAGTCGTAATTGCTTGCAGCCTCTGCAACTCTGTCCGATCCTGTGGGATGATTGACACTTGTCATAACAGCTTCGCCACCGAAAGCGATAACAGCATCATAAACACGCTGATCATCAGTTGCAACAACAACTTTGCTCAGAACCTTTGATTTGCTTGCGTTTTCATAAACGTGCTGAATCATCGGCTTACCGCATATATCCTTAAGAGGCTTGCCGGGAAGGCGGGATGAACCGTAACGCGCAGGAATAACACCTAAAACTTTAGCACTCATATTAATATTCTCCTTCTACTTATAATTAAAAACTGTATTTTTCACGAAGAGCATTACGCATCTTGTTGAGTGAGAACGGCTTGATTTCATCGCAGATTTTCTCACGCATTGCTTTGCCCTCATCCGTATTCTGAGGAGCTGAGGTGAAGTCAAGAGTCACTCCGAGCTCGTTACAGATACGATCGACAAAAATCGGCCAGAGTTCACCGATATCGCCGATAACCGGGATACTGTTTTCAAGACGTGTAAATGCAGACATTTCCATACGGAAAGGAATTTTAGTGAGCTTGGTCTTGGGAAGACCCTCGTTGATTGCCTTCTGGATAAGCTCGCTCTGCTTGTTGAGATCCCACGAACGCTTGAGATTTTCGTCAAGGTCAAAGCGGATGAGAGTTTTGTCCTTAAGACTGTACGTAGGAAGACCGTTCATTGCTGCCCAGATACCGTGACCTGTGTATGTTTCGAAAGGACCGTCGTGAATTTCCTGAGTCAGAGCAACAGCAGATTCAATGATAACATCTGCCTCGGAAAGCATTTTTGCAATACGCTTGCAACGTTGACTTACGGGAATACTGTCAGAAATGCAAAGACCAACCTGACCGCCACCGATAAGCTGAGGAACACTGACAAGAACAGGAACACCCTTAATTGCGCCTGCGCCGATCATGGTGTTCGGGTCTGCTCCGAGACCTACAACGTACTCAAAGCTTTCCCCGAGCGTCTGTGCCGCAACCATAACTTCTGTTGAGACAGTCTCATTAAAATAACCTACAGGATAAGCCATATTACCTGCAGCCTTGATAATCACCTTGCCGTCTGCCTTTTCGCAGACAGATATAAGCTCTTCGTCAAGGGGCAACTCGGAACGGATACGTGCCCATTCCTCGTCGCTGAGCTGTGTAAGCTCATAAATGTTACCGCGGCAACGGATGTTTTCGGGGCATTTGTCGCCGAGAATATCCGCATCAAAGCGCTTTACTCTGTCAAGGGTGCCGCCCATTTCGTGGGAAATTACTGCAGAACTTGTTGTTACGCCGTCAATAAGACCTGCATGAATAAGAGCAGCAATAAGTGTTGTAACACCTTCGTGAAGATTCGGACCGCTTCCTATAACAGCTGCAACCTTACCGCCGCGTTTTTTTACTTCTATAACATTTTCAATCGCTGTGTTTAAAAATTCCTTTGTTTCATCAGGGAGTGCCTGATAAAGCTGTTCAACCAAAGCAGGTGAAGCCATAATATATTCTCCTATTCATAAAATGTGTTTAAGTTAAAATTTTTTGCCGAAGCAGGCGTCATCGTAGTCGATGGACAATAGCTTGAAATCATATTTTTTGTAGAAGCCCATTGCCCTTTCATTTCTCGGACCGCAGGTAAGGCAAACACCCGAAATCCCTTTTCCGGCAAGATGAGAACAAAGAGTGTCAATGAGTTTACCGCCCAGACCCATTCGCTGATACTCGGGAAGAATGTTTATATGAAAATGCGCAGGATATTCTTCCTTGAATTTTTCAGGAACATTATATGCTGTCGATGCCCACTCGTATCTGTCATCTCCGTAACTGTCCGAGCGCGGGAGATATTCGCTGTCAAAAATCTCCTTGAATCTGTCAAAATTTTCTGCACATATTATATAACCTATCACTCTGCCGTTATCTTCGAGAACAAAGCAGTTTTCAGGCTCGTGCTCAATATAATAATTACAGAATGTGTTGTGGTAAAACTGTCCCGTTAAATAATCCGGCACTTCCTCAGGACCCTCACTGTTATCGCACACAAAATGCATATCAGCACGGTCCTTTTCCTCATACTTTCTGATAGATACCATTATAACTCACCACCCTCAATCCGGTTTACAGGTATAGGTTAGCATAAATATAACCAAAAAGCAATAAAATACTTAAAAAATTCCGAAATTGGTGTATAGTAAAGATATACAGTTTTTGGAGGCTTGTTTATGAAATTTAATGATAGTTTCACAAAAAAATCTGTAGACGCCCTTGCAAAACTCATTATTTCGACTATGCCGAAAAAGCACTTCACAGCGCAGTCGGATGCAGATAATTTTATGCTCACGGGCAACGAAAAATTTTCATCAGTTCCCGGAGAAAAATGGAGCTGCGGATTCGGGAAAGCGACATATACACCTTCCGATTACGAGAGTAAAACATACTATATCGCAGGCTATGATTCAAATAACCCCGTAAAGGGAGTGCTTGATGATCTGTATGCAAGAGCTGTTTATCTTGATGACTACAGAGTTGACGGCGGAGTTGTTTTCTGCGCGCTTGATTGTGTAGGTATGAGCAGAAAAGATATTAACGATATCAGAAGGCTTGTTCTTGAAAGCGGCAGGCTCGGTAAGGTTAAGTCAATCAATATAGCCTCCACTCACACGCATGCCGGAGTTGATACTCAGGGGCTTTGGGGTGAAAAAATCTATAAATGCGGTAAGGATAAGGCATTTATGGAGAATCTAAAAAAAACGGCGGCTCAGGCTATCGTCACAGCGTATGAAAACAGAAAGGACGGCAGTCTTTTTATGGGTTGTACCCCTGTTGAGGATATGCAGGCTGATGTCAGAACACCCGTTACCTACGACAAAAATCTTACGAGATTCCGCTTTTCACCGGATGACAATTCCGGAGACATCTATATAGTAAATTTTGCCTCACACGCAGAATTGCTCGGTACAACATCCCTCATCAGTGCGGATTTCCCTGCATATCTTATTAAAGAAATTGAAGAGAATATCCCTGGTTCAAATGTAGTTTTCTTTAATGGTGCAATAGGCGGTATGATTTCTGCAAAGGAAATAAAAAAAGTTTACAGGGATTCAATTGACTGCGAAGCATATATGAAAGATTTCGGCAGACAATTAGGTAAAATCACTCTTGCTGTCAGCAATGAAATCAAGCTCAGCCCCATCCTCAACATCAAATCCAAGGGCATTACTGTTCCGGGTGACAACACGGTGCTTATTCTTGCAAGATACCTTAAGGTCCTCAACAACGATATCGGAAGAACCGGAAAGAGAAGCAAAGCGTGCATTTTCTCCGAGGTCGGCTATATGGAACTCGGAAATAAGGACGTTGCCGTGTTTCTTGTTCCCGGTGAGCTTTTCCCCGAACTTTACAACGGAGAGTTTCTTACGGAGAAGGACAGTGCAAACCACAGAAAAGCGAGTTATAAAGCAGTGCTCTCGGATATGACAGACTGCAGACACAAGTTCGTTATCGGTCTTTGCAACGACGAGCTGGGCTACATTGTTGCGGAAAACGATTTTCTTCTGAATGAAGCCCTGCCGTATATCAACAAAGCAACTGATGATATGGACAGAGATCACTACGAGGAAACAAATTCAACAGGTCCCGAAACCGGCGGAATTATTCTTAATGAAACGCAAAAGCTGATAGAATCGGCACTTAATTAATAACAGCAAAAAGGAGATGTAATTTATGAAAAAGTCTTACAGTTCTTTTATCGCAATTCTTCTCGCGCTAACACTTCTTTTCTCTGCAAATTCAACGACCGCATTTGCGGCTGACAGACAAAGCAATCCGATTTACCCGGTAACAAATGTTCTTGGCGGTTTTGTTGACGGTATAATAAAGCTGTTGGGAATACTTACCCCTACTCCCGACTATCCGACAGTTGAGGAATATTTCGCGACAGAAAGTGAAAATTTCTACAAGGGAACAGATACCTTCGTTGATGAAGTTGCAAATGGAGCCAAATGGTCTCTCGGCTTTGGCAAGGAAAGCATTGTTCCCGACAATCTTCGTGACGGAAGCAAAAAATACTACACCGGCGGATATTTTACCCAGAAGGTGAACGGTGTGTTCGACGATCAGAAGGCTGTTGCAATTGCCCTCAACGACGGTTCGGGCAGAGGCACAACAATCTTTGCTTCAATCGACGGTATCGGTGTTGCCAATGCGGATGTCCGTGCTATAAGAAGTGCTGTAGAGCAAAAGCTCAAAGAAAAGGAAGTTGACAGCGATATCAATGCCATCAATATCAACGCTACACACTGCCATACGGTTATTGATACTCAGGGTATAGGTCTTGACCTGTTGCCTAAAATCTTTCTCAGTTTCTTCGGCGGAGCAGGCAGGTCAATGGATACTGAGTTTCTTGAGGTTATGATTGACCGTGCATCCGATGCGATTGTTGAAGCATATACGAATATCGAAACCGGTTCGCTCTATTATTTCGAAACAGCAGGTATGGGCAAGGATGACGAGCACGGTCTGTATGCCGATGATGAATACCCGTATCTTGTCAACAAGAGATACTATACCGAGGGCTATCAGCACGAGTTTGCTTGCTTCAAATTTGTTCCCGACAACAAGACTTCAGCTGCAACAATCTTTACCAATATCGGCGCACACCCAACAATTGTTGATGAAGAAACAAATCTTCTTTCTGCAGACTTTCCTGCATTTATGGAAGAAAAAATCAACGATGCCGGTATGAATTTTATGTTTATTCAGGGCGCACAAGCACCTGTTTCTGTTAACAAATGGGCAGATGTTCCGGCGTCAACCATTGGTGAGGTTGATGAAAAAGTCGCTGTCAATCCTACTGCAGAAGATTATAAGACAGCCATCCTCTACGGCTATGAATACGCAAGACTTATTCTGGAAGCCCAGGATAATTTAAAAGAAATTGAACCCATACTCAATGTCAGAATGACTGAGTATGTCGTCAGCCTTGAAACAGGTCTTTTCGCTTACGGTGCTACCGAAGGCTTTATCGGCACAACAACCGTAAAGGATTCTTCAAGCGAAACAGGTTATTCCGTTATTACGGAAGCCGGATACATAGAAATCGGAAAAGATATTGTTTTGCTTACTGCTCCCGGTGAAATTGTACCTCAACTTATATACGGTAATTTTGTTTCGGCGGAAGAATCATATTCAGGTACAGAATGGACTTATGAAGCAACCGCAAAACTCATTCCCGAAGGTAAAACAGTTCTTGTTATGGGACTTTGTAACGATGCAATCGGATATATTCTGCCGGATAACGACTTCGCACACTTTATTACTGATGTTATTTGGGATATAGATGGCGCAGATAAGGTCTTTGGCTCCTATCACAGACATTATGAAGAACTGCTTTCAGCCGGAGCTTCAGCGGGGTCAACAACCGTTTCAACTTTAAATGAACTCGTAAAAAGCCTGAACCCTTAAAGGTTTTGAAGTTAAAAAATAAAACAAATTTAAACTGTAACACACGAAGTGTTTACTGAGCTTTGTGGCAGAGTGAATGACCCGGACAGAATACAGTTCGGGTCATTTAAATCCCAAAAAGGAGAAAAGCAATGGCAAAAAAGTTTTTTGATTATATAATCCACGGTGGAGATTATAACCCGGACCAATGGATAAGAACGCCCGAAATATGGGATGAGGATATGCGTCTGATGAAGCTTGCCCATATCAACAGTGCAACGGTCGGCGTATTTTCATGGGCAACACTTGAACCTGAAGAAGGCGTTTATAATTTTGAATGGCTTGATACTATACTTGATAAAATGCATCGGAATGGTATTGCCGCAATCCTTGCCACTCCGTCGGGCGCGCGGCCTGCATGGCTTGCCGAAAAATATCCCGAAGTTTTAAGAAAAGACGAAAACGGGATACGCCGCAAATTCAGTGACAGACACAATCATTGTCTCACTTCCCAGGTTTACAGAGAAAAAGTCCGCAGCATCAACAGAATACTTGCGGAAAGATACAAAAACCATCCTGCCCTGAAAATGTGGCATATTTCAAATGAATACAGCGGAGAATGCCGCTGTGAGCTTTGCTGCGAGGCTTTCAGAAAATGGCTCAGAGAATATTATCACAACGATATCGATGAGCTGAATTTCAAATGGTGGAATGCATTCTGGTCGCATTCCTTCAACGATTTTGACCAGATTAATCCGCCCGAAAAAAACGGAGAAGACAGTGCATCGGCTCTTAATCTTGCATGGCAGCGTTTTATAACCGACAGCCACATTTCTTTTTTTGAAAACGAAATTGCACCTCTGCGGGAAATTACACCGGATATTCCCGTAACCACCAACTTTATGAAAAGATATAACGGAATTGATTATCAAAAGTTCGCAAATTATGTTGATCTTGTATCTTGGGACAGTTATCCTGCCTGGGACAAGGGTAAAAATCTCGATGAGGCACTTGAAACAGCGTTTTTACACGATTTTTTCCGTTCATTAAAAAACGGTCAGCCGTTTTTCCTTATGGAAAGCACACCGTCATTAGTAAACTGGCAGGATGTCAACAAGCTCCCAAAATCGGGCATACATGAGCTTGCATCAATCCAGGCTGTTGCACACGGTGCGGACAGCATACAGTATTTCCAATGGAGAAAAAGCAGAGGCGGAGACGAAAAATTTCAGGGTGCGGTTATTGACCATTGCGGACACGAAAACACAAGAGTTTTCAGAAACGTAACAAGGCTTGGAGAAACACTTGAAAAATTGAATTCCGCTGTCGGAAGCGAAACCGAAAGCAGAGTTGCGGTTATATATGACTGGGAAAACGGCTGGGCAGTCAATGTTTTCCGGGGTTATAACAACATCCGCAGAGATTATGTGAAGGAATGTATAAAATGGTATGCTCCGTTTTATAAGAGAGGCATCAGCGTTGACGTTATTTCCATGCAGGATGATTATTCAAAATACGATATTGTTATCGCACCGTTTCTCTATATGCTTAAGAACGGCACGGAAAAACGGATTGAGGAATATGTTGAAAACGGCGGTAATTTTGTTGCAACGTATCTCTTAGGCATAGTCGATACTGATGACCTTTGCAGACTCGGCGGTTTCCCTGCAGGAAGGCTGAAGGAGGTTTTCGGAATATGGTGTGAGGAAACGGATTCTCTTCCCGAGGATATTACGGGCAAGGCCGGATTCAACGGCAAGGACTATGAAGTGAACCACATCTGCGACATCATCCATGCGAACGGAGCAAAAACTTTGGGCGAATATAAAAGCGATTTCTACTGCGGAATGCCCTGCGTTACAGAAAATGCATTCGGAAAAGGTAAGGCATACTATGCCGCCTTCAGAAACGACGGGACTTTTGCCGATGATTTCTGCGAAATGCTTATTGCCGAAAATGCTGTTGCTGCCGATGCGGACATAAAACTCAGTGACGGAGTTTTCTCAAGAAAGCGTGGTGACATAATTTTTATTATGAACTTTGCAGATGAAGAACGAATAATCGTTCTTGATAAAAAGTATACAGATACACTTAAAAACGAAAGCGTTTCCGGCAAAATAACACTGCCTGTCTGCGGATATCTTATCATAAAAGCACATTAATAGGAGTTGACCTTATGAATAAATCACCTGAAAAAAGAGCAGAAGAACTTCTGAAAAAGCTGTCCCTTGAAGAAAAGATCTGTCAGCTTTCTTGTCAGATGCTCTATCCTATACGCGAGGATTACGAAGAAAGGCGAGAATATCGTTTCGGTAATTTCCGTAATCCCGGACATTTTATGCACGAGCAGCGAGGAGAACCTGTTTCTCCTGCGAAAGTTGCTGATGAAATTAACCGAGATATACGTCGTAGTATGGAGTGCAATTCGCTGTCTGTTCCGCCCATTGAACACGCAGAGGCTCTTCACGGAGCACAGTGGGGTATGGCAACCTGCTTCCCACAACCGATAGGTATGGCATCGATGTTTGATAAGGATTTAGTTGAACAGATAGGCGACGTTATAGGAAAGGAGTGTGCCGTTGTAGGTGTAAGGCAGGCTCTTACTCCGGTAGTAAATGTTGTCAGGGATTGTCGTTGGGGAAGAACAATTGAAAGCTTCGGTGAAGATGTGCTCCTGAACGGAGATATGGGTGCTGCAATTTGCAGAGGATTACAGAAAAACGGTGTTATCGCCACACCAAAGCATTATGCAGATAACTATTCTTATGGAGGAAGAGACTCCAATGTTTCCGATACAAGTGAAAGGACTATGCGAGAAGTTTATCTTAAGCCTTTTGAAAAGTGTATCAAGCAAGGCGGAGCAATGTCTGTTATGGCTGCATATAACAGCTGGGACGGTGTTCCCTGCACCTGTAACGAAAAGCTCCTAACCGATATTTTGCGTAACGAGTGGGGCTTTAAAGGCTTTGTTGTTTCTGATTACAATTCGGTTGAGGGCGTTTGGGAAGCACACAGACTTTTTGATACAGAATGGAAGGCTCAGGCAGCGAGCCTCAAAGCAGGTCTGGATGTTGATTTGCCACAAAACTCTTATGATGATTTGATGATTGCTTACAAAGAAGGTTGGATTGATGAATCTGATATTGACCGTGCGCTTCTGCGTGTGTTGACCGCAAAGTTCAGCATCGGTCTTATGGACAAGCCTTTTGCAGACAGAAATGAGGCTCAGAACCTTGTGCGCTGTGACGAGCATAAGCAACTGGCGCTTGAAGCAGCCCGCAGATCAATGGTGCTCTTGAAGAATGAAGGCGTTTTGCCTTTTAATAAGAAAAAAATGAAGAAGCTGGCTGTGTTCGGTATGGGTGCGGATGTTTTCCCGGTCGGAGAAAACTATTCCGGTCCTTTTGAAGTCAAATGGACGGCTGAGGATGCAAAAACACCGTTACAGTATCTCAGAGAATATCTTGACGGAGCCGTTGAGGTTGTTTTCGCGGAGGATGCTTACATCGAAGAGGTTGCCGCCGAGTGTGATGCAGCAATATATATGACTGCACTTGTTGAAGGTGAAGGACTTGACCGTTCGGATATCCGTCTTCCCGGTATTACGCGTACGGAACAAAAAGATAACAGTGCGGTTATTGTGGGCAAAATTGAGTTCACCGTCAAAACGGATCAGGAGGAAAGTATACGCAGAATGACTGCGGCAAATTCAAATTCAGCAGTTGTGCTTCTTAATGGTTCACCTGTAGATATGACTGCGTGGCTGGACGGCTGTGGTGCTGTTTTAGAAGCATGGTTCCCGGGTGAACAGGGTGCACAAGCTATATGTGAAATTCTTTTCGGAGAGATTTCTCCGAGTGGAAAGCTTCCCATAACATTCCCGAAAACTGTCGGACAGCTTCCTCTTTTCTATTCGATGAAGCCGTCAGGAAGAGGATACGGTTATATTGAAAATGACGGAGCTCCGCTTTATCCGTTCGGTTTCGGACTGAGCTATACAGACTTTAAACTTGATAATTTTGAATGTATCAATCTGGCGGACAGTCTTAAGATAAATCTTACGGTTGAGAATACCGGTGACTTTGATGGTGCGGAGGTTATTCAGACTTACCTGACGGGGATTAACTGTGATGTTGTAATGCCCCTGAAGGAGCTGAAAGCATATGCGCGTGTTGAGATTAAAAAGGGAGAAAAAACTCAAATCAGTATACCTGTTCCCAACGAAGCCTTCTGCTACTATGACCGCCGTATGGTTTTAGGTATGCATAACGGCGATTACACGCTTTCTGTCGGAACTTCTTGTGTCGATATTCATAAAACCTTCAAAATCAAAGTACGTGACGGAAAAATAAGTCAGCTCTCCGACAACAGATAGAGCTACGTTTTTGATTATTTTCCTATAAAAGCACCGCATGTAAATTTAGTCCTAAGTCTGAAGCTTGATATAAAACCTAACATATTACTTTTTTACGTAATATAAATATTCAATGATATTTGACATTATGTATTCCTCCATATCTGAGAAAATATATTAGAGTACGAAAGATAGAATATGTATTGCCGGAGAACTACTTGTGTTATGAATATCCGCACCATATACGATAAATCCGAACACTTTTACCGTTATCGGTGAAGCGTTCGGATTTATTGTTTTTATTGAGCAATAATTTAATACTTAAAACTTTAAACTCCTCCTGTAAAATTGAGTTATATCAATTTACAGGGGGAGTTGTTTGCTTTTTACTGTTTAATTTTATTCACAAGTGCCGTCAGTTCATACCTGCTGTGGACATTCAGCTTGCGGTAGCTAATTTTTGAGTGAGCATTGATTTTATGAACGGAAATAACCGACATTTTTACAACGTCGCCGTTACCGTAACCTCTCTTTGAAAGAACAGAGAGAACGATTTCAGCTTTAACATCTGCACTGACTTCAGTTTGTTATTTCATGTTTGCCAAGCGGTAATTGTTTACAAGGGCGGCAAGCTCCAAACGGCTGTGAACCTCAAGAGCAATATAGATATCTTTCACGTAGTCTTTAACAGTATGCTCGGAGATAACGAGGGCTTTGGCAATATCCTTGTTGGTGTAACCAAGACAGATAAGCTCTGCAACCTCACGTTTCTTCGGGCTTAGCTTTGCAAGAGGATTTTTCTCCTCGTCTGCCAAAGCAACCGAAGACTCGGTTTTTACTTCCGTTTTCACGGCGGGAACAGTCTCTGTTTCTTCCTCTGCCGTATGAACGGTGTCGTCGGCAATGCGGCGGCGAAGCGCGAACATCAAGAACGGCTCGACCTGCATATATACGAACACAAGCACACCCATGATCACCGCATAGAAGATGTACAGCGCGGTAGGTGCGCCGAGGAATATCTCGGCAATCACGGCGTGAACGAGAACCGCTGAGAGAGCAAGACCGATGATAGCGCAAGGTATGTATTTTGAGGGATAGGATTTCATGATCGGCACACCGTAAAGCGGAGCGAGCATACAAGCCGCCATACCAAATCCGATCAACGCGCAAGCGAC
>JAFWZR010000026.1 GCA_017522225.1 Clostridia bacterium
GCCGGTAAAACAACAACAACTGAGCGTATCCTTTTCTACACCGGTGTTAACCACAAGATTGGTGAGACACACGACGGTGCAGCTACAATGGACTGGATGGCTCAGGAGCAGGAGCGTGGTATCACAATCACATCTGCTGCTACAACATGTTTCTGGAAGAATCACAGAATCAATATCATCGACACCCCGGGTCACGTTGACTTCACAGTTGAAGTTGAGCGTTCACTTCGTGTTCTTGACGGTTCAGTTACCGTTTTGTGCGCTAAGGGCGGTGTTGAGCCTCAGTCTGAAACAGTTTGGCGTCAGGCTGATAAATACCGTGTACCTCGTATGGTATACGTTAACAAGATGGACATCATGGGTGCGGACTTCTACCGCGTTGTTGACATGATGAAAGAGCGTCTTAAGTGTAACGCTGTTCCAATCCAGCTTCCTATCGGCAGAGAGCTTGAGTTCAAGGGAATCATCGACCTTGTAACAATGGAAGCTGAAGTATATTATGACGATAAGGGTCTTGATGTAAGAACTGAAGCAATTCCTGCAGATATGATGGAGCTTGCTCAGAAGTATCACGACGAGCTTATCGAAAAGGTTGCTGAGCAGGACGAAGAGCTTATGGAGAAGTTCTTTGAAGGCGAAGAGCTCACAATTGATGAGATCAGAGCTTGCATCCGTAAGGCAACAATCGCAAACGATATGGTTCCCGTTTGCTGCGGTACTTCATACCGTAACAAGGGTGTTCAGATGCTTCTTGACAATATCGTTGCTTATATGCCCGCTCCGACAGACGTCGAAGACATCAAGGGTGTAAATCCTGATACAGAAGAGGAAGAGTCACGTCCTTCATCAGACGATGCTCCGTTTGCAGCTCTTGCATTCAAGATTGCAACAGACCCGTTCGTAGGTAAGCTCTGCTTCTTCCGTGTATATTCAGGTACAGTTACTGCAGGTTCAACTGTTTACAACTCAGTTAAGGACAACAATGAGCGTCTTGGTCGTATCGTTCAGATGCACGCAAACCACAGACAGGATCTTGAGATCGTTTACTCAGGTGATATCGCAGCAGCTGTTGGTCTTAAGAACACAACAACAGGTGACACACTCTGTGACGAGAAGCATCCTATCATTCTCGAATCAATGGAGTTCCCGGAGCCTGTTATCCGCGTAGCTATCGAGCCCAAAACTAAGGCAGGTCAGGAAAAGATGGGTATCGCTCTTCAGAAGCTTGCTGAAGAAGACCCGACATTCCGTTGCTACACAGACGAAGAAACAGGACAGACAATCATCGCAGGTATGGGTGAGCTGCACCTTGAGATCATTGTTGACCGTATGCTTCGTGAGTTTAAGGTAGAAGCTAACATCGGTAAGCCTCAGGTTGCTTACAGAGAAACAATTACCAAGGAAGCAGACGTTGACTGCAAGTACTCACGTCAGTCAGGTGGTAAGGGTCAGTACGGTCATGTTAAGATCCGTATCGAGCCGAACCCCGAGAAGGGCTTCGAGTTTGTTAACGCTGTTGTCGGCGGTGCTATTCCGAAGGAATACATTCCTGCTGTTGAAGCAGGTGTCAAGGGTGCAATGCAGTCAGGTGTACTTGCAGGTTACCCGGTAGTTGACGTTAAGGTTACACTTTACGATGGATCTTACCACGAGGTTGACTCTTCAGAAATGGCATTTAAGATTGCCGGTTCTATGGCATTCAAGGATGCAATGAAGAAGGCAGCTGCAGTTCTTATGGAGCCCATCATGAAGGTTGCTATCATCGTTCCGTCAGATTATCTCGGTGACGTTATGGGTGACGTTAACTCACGTCGCGGTATGATTCTCGGCCAGGAGCAGAGAACAGGTGCTGTTCAGGTTGATTCACACATTCCGCTTTCAAACATGTTCGGCTACGCTACAGACCTTCGTTCAAAGACACAGGGTCGTGGACAGTATGCTATGGAACCGAGCCACTACGCATCAGTTCCGAAGTCAGTTTCTGACGAAATTATCAGTGCAAGAAGCAAAGACTAAGTTCTTTAAAAAAAGTACTTGAATTTTGTTTCTGGATTTGATACAATAAACTTATGCAGTATGCATTGAATAAAAATAATTAACCAAAGGGAGGAAATTCCAAATGGCAAAGGAAAGATTCGAAAGAAGTAAGCCGCACGTTAACATTGGTACAATCGGCCACGTTGACCACGGTAAGACAACATTGACAGCTGCTATCACAAAGACACTCGCTATGAAGGGTGGCGCAGCATTCATCGACTACGCTAACATCGATAAGGCTCCGGAAGAGAGAGAGCGTGGTATCACAATCAACACAGCACACGTTGAGTATGAGACAGAGACACGTCACTACGCTCACGTTGACTGCCCGGGCCATGCTGACTACATCAAGAACATGATCACTGGTGCTGCTCAGATGGACGGTGCTATCCTCGTTATCGCTGCTACAGACGGCCCCATGGCTCAGACTAAGGAGCATCTCCTTCTTGCTCGTCAGGTTGGCGTTCCTTACATCATCGTATTCATGAACAAGTGCGACCAGGTTGACGACGAAGAGCTTCTTGAACTCGTTGAAATGGAAATCCGTGAGACACTCAGCGAGTATGAGTTCCCCGGCGACGACACACCGATCATCAAGGGTTCAGCTCTTAAGGCTCTTGAGTATGCAGGTGGCGACACATCAGCTCCTGAGCTTGCACCTATCTGGGAGCTCATGGACGCTGTTGACTCTTACATCCCCACACCGGATCGTAAGGCAGACCTTCCGTTCATCATGCCTGTTGAAGACGTTTTCACAATCACAGGTCGTGGTACTGTTGCTACAGGTAGAGTTGAGCGTGGTCAGCTCAAGCTTTCTGAGGAAGTTGAAATCGTTGGTCTTACAGAAGAGAAGAGAAAGACTGTTGTTACAGGTATCGAAATGTTCCGTAAGCTCCTCGATTATGCAGAGGCTGGTGACAACATCGGTGCTCTCCTTCGTGGTATCCAGAGAACAGACATCGAGCGTGGTCAGGTTCTTGCAAAGCCCGGCTCAATTCATCCGCACACAAAGTTTGCAGGCCAGGTTTACGTTCTTAATAAGGATGAAGGCGGCCGTCACACACCGTTCTTCAACAACTATCGTCCTCAGTTCTACTTCAGAACAACAGACGTTACAGGCGTTATCAGCCTTCCTGAAGGTGTTGAAATGTGTATGCCTGGTGACAACGTTACAATGAACGTTGAGCTCATCACTCCGATTGCTATCGAAGAAGGTCTTCGTTTCGCTATCCGTGAAGGTGGCCGTACAGTTGGTTCAGGCGTTGTTACAGCTATCAACGAATAATTAACTTATTCAACTCAAGAGGTAAGTCGAAAGGCTTACCTCTTTTTTTCTGCACAAAAACACGGATCTGTCTAAAAATAAGCACAAAATATCTGAATGTTGTTGATTTGTATATTTCAGCGTGTTAGAATATAACAAATTAAAAATAAGTTGAGGTATTGTTATGAAGCTTATAGCATTGTTGTTGACAATTATCACGCCGTTATTAACTATGATAACATGGAATCCTTTGGCTTTTCTTGATAAGGAAATTCCTGTAGCAGAGGAAAAGGTTGACGGATTTATGAAGGGTGTCTGCCACGCAGAGCCTCAGTACGATCTTCTTAATGATGCAGGTATCGAATGGTTCCGTGATGATATTCCGTTCCCTTATAACAGCGACGGTACAATTTCCATGAGTTATCTCAGATGGAAAAAGGAAGCTCTCGAATATGTCGAAAATGGTATTCGCATTTTTGGTATCACACCGTATCCCGATGATTATATTGAGTATGGCCTCGATCCCAGAGATCCTGAAAACAGAGATGAAATTCAGGCGATTGCCCGTTTTTATATGAACGACCTGAGAGGTATTGTCGGTGCATTCCAGATCACTAATGAAATGGGTATTGACCGATTTACTCTTCCGCTGACTCTTGATGAGGCTGCTGATTTTATCGGTATGCAGCTTGAAGCAATGTATCCGATTCGTGAGGATATTATTATCGGTTATAATCTCGGAGGTCTTTCTATTGCAACACTTCCGTTCAAGATGATGGAATATCACAAGTATTGCGACTATGTCGGTGTTGATATGTATATGGGTTGCTTTGAACCTGTGCTTAAAACACCTGATCAGTTCATCACAATTCTTAACTTTGTCCGTAAGGTAACTCAGAAGCCCATTATCCTTTGTGAATTCGGTTATATCGGTCTCGGCGAACCTAAGACTGATGAAGAAAAAGCGGAAATCCTTAAGAGCTACGGCTTCAACAGTGAAAAGGAAGCAAGACAGAATATTGATGAATTCATAAACAATCTTCCGAAGGACCTTAAGGAAGAGATTATCGAGGACTACAGTGACAGAACTCCTGAGGAGAGAGCATCGCTTATCTTTGACGGTGAGTACAGCAATCATATCTACACAGAGCTTCAGGAGGGCTTCGGACTTTATAAGTATCCGCATACTCCGGAAGGTCAGGGTGAATTCTTCGAGTATCTTATCCCGAAAATCAGAAAGCTTGACTATCTGATCGGCTGCTTTGTTTACTGCTGGCAGGATAGCGGTGACTGTTATGTTTGCGGTCAGGTTGAATGTCCGGTTGAAACCAAGTGGGGACTTGTTGATTACGAGGGTAATCCGAAGCCTGCGTATTATGCTGTTAAAGAAGCATACGCTGATTAAATTGAATAAATTGCCTTGCAGGGTAATGCCTTGCAAGGCTTTTTTATTTAAAAATACTATTGACAAACCGAACAAATGTTCGTACAATAATAAGTGAACTACCGATAAAGCGGTAGTTAAGGGAAGAAATCTCGGTGAAGGGAGGATAAAATGAATACAATTTCTGATACAGTGATATCTGTTGAGGAGGCAAGAACAGCCCTACGGTGTATGCGTTTGTGCAATCTTGACGAATATGAGGCGCTGGAAAGTGTGGACAGCCTTGTCGAAAGAATACGCAGAATCAGTATGGCAAAGCTCGTTGAAAGCATTATTGAAACAAAGCTTACCGAAAACCAAAGAACAGTTGTGCAGTCGTTCTGGTTTTCAGAAAAAAACACATCACAGATAGCGCGTGAACTCGGAGTATCGCAATCAAATGTTTACCGTACACTCACACGAGCAAACGAAACAATCAAAGAATTACTGACACCGTTGGTAACTTATTTCAGCGACCTGCCCGATGTGCAGGTTGCTCCTGTTATTTTCAGAGAAACGATGAAAACTTGTTCGGCAAGAGAAGGCGAGGCAGATACACTTTCTGCCGTGCTTACCAATATACGCCTGTCAAAAGCAGTAGCGCCTGAATGTGCAGCTCAGGCGATGTGCATTACTGTCAAAGAGCTCGTAAAAATCGAAAGCGGGAAGGTGAATCCTACTGTTGATTATATCCGACGCTTTTCACAGGCATTTAATGTCGAACTTAATTTTAGTATTGTAAATGGTAAAGGAAGATACGAATGGAAAGAAGTCTTACAGATTTAAGTGAAGAATACTTTAAGGCGGCAGAGGATATCGGCAGTCTTATCGAAAAATACAGAAAAAAGCTTCAGGAAGCTTATAAGGCAAGGGACTACTTGCGTACATACGAAATCAAGCGTAAGCTTACAATCTTTTATGACCAGAAAAGAGATATTCTTGATACGGCATACACACTTAAAAACTATTATGAAAAAGACTGTGAGGTGATGTCAGCGTGAATGATATCACCTTGCTTGTAACGGAGAATAAGCTTGAAATCATAAAAGACACCTATACAACAGGCGGAAGTGTTGACTATGATACTTGTACATTTAACTTTGATACAGTGTGGAAGTATTTTTACAAAACCGCAGTTTTTATGCGTGAATCATCGGACGCTTACCGTGTTGAGCTTGTAGATAATTCTTGCAAAATACCGGCAGAATGTATGCGTACTGAGGGTATTCTCAAAATCGGACTTTACGGTGTAAACGAGGACGGAGTTGTTATAACAACAAACTTTGTTACACACCGCATACACGAGGGTGTCGGTGAAGCAGGTTTATGGGTTGAAGAGGACTCTGCTTACAATGATTGATATTGAAATGGAAATCTCGTCTCTTTTCCTTGCGCTTCGTCTGTCAAAGCAGGTTGAGGAAAACAGGGAAAGAGGCGAGGATGATTTTACACTGTTTAAGAATTTTGCGGCAATTTTAAGAGAATACGAAATCAGTAAAGGGAAGAGTAATAAATGAGCAAAATATCAAATATAATTTTTAACGGAAAAAGCCATTACATAACCTCAAAGTATGGCAAACGTACCGTGCTCAACACCTCAGCAGGTGCAACACAGCCGTTCCATTACGGTACGGATTACGGTACGGGCGGAAAAAAGCTTGCACAATATTCAATTGAGGACGGTACCGTGCTTACTTGCGGTAAGGCAACGGATGGAGCGTTGTATGTCTGGGTAAAGTATCCGCGCATCAACAAAAAGATGCTTCACTACCATCTTGACAGCTATGCAGTCAAGGCAGGTCAGAAGGTAAAAAAAGGCACGCTTCTGGGCTACACGGGTAAAACAGGCAAGGCTACGGGTGTGCATCTGCACCTTGCGGTAAAGGATCTTACAACAGAAAAATACGAAGACCCCGAAAAGTTTGCGGCAACATATATCGAGCCGCCAATTTACAAAACAGGAACATATAAGGTTGCAGTAAATCTTCTGCGTGTCAGAAGCGACCCGTCCACCAAGCATATGTATAAGCGATTCAAAGCTCTCACGGCAAACGCTCAGGAGCAGATAAAGAGGCTTAACTCAGGAAGATCAGCCGACGGTCTTGTAAAAGGATGCGTGTGTACGGTGTCGGCTGTCAGTGAAAATTGGGGCAAGATTCCATCCGGATGGATATGCCTTGATTACTGCATACGGGCGGTGACGGCTTGACAGACATCTTAACGGCACTTGTCGCCTTTGCCGGTACGCTTGTAGGTTCACTCGGCGGAATACTTGCGGCAAATAAGCTGACGGTTTACCGTATTGAACAGCTTGAACAGAAGGTTTCAAAGCACAACAATCTTGTTGAGCGTATGTTTCTTGTAGAAAGCTCAACAAAATCAGCACATCACAGAATAGACGAACTCAGGGAGGAGATAATAAAATGAGAAGAATAAATCTGAAGGGCGTTTCGGTGCAGACATGGGTCAGAACAATTGTCCTTGTTCTTGCACTCGTCAATCAGGCACTTGTAATGTTCGGTATCACCAAAACACAGATTGAGCTTGAACAGTGGACACAGTATGCATCATACATTTTTACGGTTGTAACAGCCGTCTGGTCGTGGTGGAAAAACAACAGCTTTACCGACAAGGCACAGGAAGCAGACATTATCATAAACCCACAAGGGTAGTTCATCGTATAATGCAAAGACCTCCGTCCGATTATCCGGACGGAGGTCGCATTTTATAAGGTATGATTATTATTTAATCATTGTTTCGCCTGTCATTTCCTTGGGCTGAGGAAGTCCGAGGATTGTAAGCATTGTCGGAGCAATGTCAGCGAGTCTGCCTGTTTCCTTAAGCTCACAGTCATAACCGACTACGCAGAATGGAACGGGATTTGTTGAATGCGGTGTGAAGGGTTTTCCGTCGTCACCAATCATTCTGTCAGCGTTACCGTGGTCAGCTGTGATAAGCACTGCGCCACCCATTTCAAGTGTTGCATCGCAAACCTTACCAACGCACTCGTCAACAGCTTCAACAGCCTTGACAGCAGCATCCCATACGCCTGTATGGCCAACCATATCGCAGTTTGCGAAGTTGAGGATAACTGCATCGTACTTGCCTGACTTGATCTGCTCTACAACAGCGTCGCATACGGGGTAAGCACTCATTTCGGGCTGAAGATCAAAGGTCGGAACATCGGGGGACTGGATAAGAATTCTGTCCTCACCCTCAAATGTCTTCTCTTCACCGCCGTTGAAGAAAAAAGTAACGTGTGCGTACTTCTGTGTCTCGGCAATACGAAGCTGTGTCATACCCTTTGATGCAAGGTATTCGCCCATTGTCATTGTAAGCTCTTCGGGCGGGAATGCAACTGAAACGTTCGGCATTGTCTCGTCATACTGTGTCATACATACAAAGTTGAGCGGGAAGAAGCCGTTCTTTCTCTCAAAGCCGTCGAAAGCCTCATCAACAAATGTTCTTGTAATCTGTCTTGCACGGTCAGGACGGAAGTTGAAGAATACAACGCTGTCGTTTGCCTTGATTGTGCCTTCCTTATTAAGAACTGTCGGAACGATGAATTCGTCAGTAACACCGTTTGCGTATGACTCTTCCATTGAAGCCTTACCGCATTCAGCCTGAATACCTTCACCGTAAACCATAGCAGCATAAGCCTTTTCTACTCTGTCCCATGCGAAGTCACGGTCCATAGCGTAGTAACGGCCTGAGATTGTAGCAATTTCACCTACACCAAGTTCCTTTGTTTTGTTGTAAACATCCTGAACGAAGCCGACACCTGAAGTTACAGAAACGTCACGGCCATCCATAATGCAGTGAACGTAAACCTTGGTAAGACCTTCCTTTTTAGCCATTTCAAGAAGACCGAAAAGATGCTCAATGTGGCTGTGAACACCGCCGTCTGAAAGAAGACCTACAAGATGAAGAGCAGAGTCATTTTTCTTGCAGTTTTCACAAGCATCCTTAAGTGCCTTGATATCAAAGAAATCGCCGTCAGTGATAGACTTTGAAATCTTAACAAGCATCTGATAAACAACACGGCCTGCACCGATATTTGTATGACCAACCTCACTGTTACCCATCTGACCGTCGGGAAGACCTACATCAAGGCCTGATGCACCGATGGTTGTGAACGGATTCTCGTTGAAGAGCTTTGTAAGATTGGGTGTGTTTGCGGCTTCAATAGCGTTACCCTTATCACCGGGGTTGATGCCGAAACCGTCCATAATGCATAAAACTACGGGTTTTTTCATATTCAATCACCATTCAAAATTATGGGACGCTTTTACGCGTCCCATAGAGTTATTGTTTATTTCTTATTTGCTTGCTGCCTTAACGATAGCTGCAAAATCGGGAGCCTTGAGTGAAGCACCGCCGATAAGACCGCCGTCAACATCTTCCTTGCTGAGGAGCTCGTCAGCATTAGCAGCATTCATTGAACCGCCGTACTGAACAACAAACTTGTCAGCAGCTTCCTTGTCATAGAGCTCTTCGATAAGATCACGGATAGCCTTACAAACTTCTTCAGCCTGATCTGAAGTAGCTGTCTTGCCTGTACCGATAGCCCAAACGGGTTCGTAAGCAATGATGATTCTGTCAAGCTCTTCCTTAGAAACGCCTGCAAGAGCAATCTTAACCTGAGAGTTAACAACTTCCATTGTGATGTTCTGCTCTCTCTGCTCAAGGTATTCACCAACGCAGAGGATAACTGTCATACCGTTGTTAAGAGCAGCTCTTGTTCTGTCACGTACGGTAACATCTGTGTCACCGAAATAAGTTCTTCTCTCAGAGTGACCTGTGATTACATAGTCAACACCGCAAGCCTTAAGCATTTCAGCAGAAACTTCGCCTGTGAATGCACCGCTTGCTGCCCAGTGGCAGTTTTCAGCACCGACTTTGATGTTTGAACCCTTTGTAGCCTCGAGAGCTGCGAAAAGGTCGATATAGGGAACACATACAACAACGTCACAATCAGCATCTGCTACGAGAGGCTTGATTTCGTTGATGAGTGCTGTTGTTTCAGCAGGTGTCTTGTTCATTTTCCAGTTACCTGCGATAACTGCTTTACGAAGTGATTTGTTCATCTTTGTGACGTCCTTTCAATTATTTGTTGTTAAGAGCAACGATGCCCGGAAGTTCTTTACCCTCAAGGAATTCAAGAGAAGCACCGCCACCTGTTGAGATGTGAGACATCTTGTCAGCAAAGCCGAGCTTCTGAACAGCAGCAGCAGAGTCACCGCCGCCGATGATTGAGATAGCACCTGACTCAGCAACTGCAGTAGCAACTGCGATTGTACCCTGAGCAAAGTTCTCCCACTCTGAAACGCCCATAGGTCCGTTCCAGATAACTGTACCGCTGCCCTTGATAGCGTTTGCGAAGAGCTCCTGTGTCTTAGGACCGATATCAAGACCCATCCAGCCGTCAGGAATGTCGTCGCTGTTTACGATCATAGCCTCAGTGTCGGGATCGTATTCCTTACCTGCCTTGTTGTCAACAGGGATAAGGAAGTTAACGCCCTTAGCCTTAGCTGTTTCCATCATCTGCATTGCATCTTCAACACGGTCTGCCTCAAGAAGAGATGTACCGATGTTGTGGCCGAGAGCCTTCATAAATGTGTAAGCCATGCCGCCACCTACGATGATTGTGTCGCACTTGTCAAGAAGGTTTGTGATAACACCGATCTTGTCAGAAACCTTAGCACCGCCGAGGATAGCAACGAGGGGACGCTTCGGGTTAGCGAGAGCACCGCCGATGAAGTTGATTTCCTTCTGGATAAGGTAACCGCAAGCAGCGGGGATGTAATCTGCAACACCTGTTGTTGAGCTGTGAGCTCTGTGAGCTGAACCGAATGCATCGTTTACATAAAGGTCAGCAAGGTCTGCGAGTTTCTTTGAGAACTCGGGATCGTTCTTTGTTTCTTCCTTGTGGAAACGAACATTTTCGATAATCATAACATCGCCGTCGTTAAGTCCTGCAGCAAGAGCCTGTGCACTTTCGCCGACTACGTCTGTTGCCATCTTAACTTCTTTGCCGAGAAGCTCGGAAAGACGAACAGCAACGGGAGCGAGTGAAAACTCGGGCTTGAACTCACCCTTCGGTCTGCCGAGGTGAGAGCAGAGGATAACTTTTGCATTGTTGTCGATAAGATACTTGATTGTGGGGAGAGAAGCAACAATTCTCTTGTCGCTTGTGATAACGCCGTCCTTAAGAGGTACATTGAAGTCGCAACGAACGAGAACTCGCTTACCGCTAACCTCAAGATCTTCAACGGTCATTTTGTTAAGTGCTTCCATTGTTTTCATCCTTTCAATTTAAGCCGAAGCCAAATTTTTTCGTGTACTATTTTATACTAAAAAAGGAAATTTTGCAAGTAAAATCATGTCAAAAAATTAACATTTATCAGTATATACATAATTTGGCTTAAAATCGTTTATTTATGCACAATTTTGTGCAAATATGAGCTTGGTTTTGTTACACAGATTTTATATAAGACAGTGGGGATAGAAAACGGTCTTTGTTGACTTGTGTTTACCGTGATGCTATAATAAAGTGAATCAAAGTATGTTTCGGGAGTGTGCAATATGAAAAAATGCTTAAGCTTTATTCTCTTCTTGTGCATGATGCTTTCAATTGTGAGCGTCACTTTTACTTTTGTATCGGCATCAGAGCTTGAATCAGTAAGCTCAACGGCTACCTGTGAAAAATCGGATGAGCCGTATTTTATCTATGCAAAGCAGGGGCCTGCGAGTGAATACGGATATGCGCCTGTAATTTATTACGACAGTGAAGGTAATATCATTGAAGAAGATACCCGTCTTACGTTTGAAAAGGGTTTTCATACGATGAGCACAATATTACCGTCTGCATACGATTCACGCAGCAATAATTATATAACATCCGTTAAAAATCAGGGTGCTTCAGGAAACTGTTGGGCTTTTGCGGCAACAAGTGCTCTTGAAACAAGCAGCATTGTCAACGGCTATACTCAGCTGAGCTCAACAGATTTCTCAGAGCCTCATCTTGCGTGGTTTGGTGTTAACACAAAAAGTTCAGACCCGAATGATCCGAACTGTGGAGAGGGCAGCACCGGTGATGCTTATGCTTCGGGCGGTCATGCCTATATGGTTCAGGCGGCACTTGCACGTTGGGCAGGTGTAGCAGACGGAAGAAATGTGTCGTCTGATTATCCGACAAGTACATCACAGTTTTCTAAACTGCCAAAATACACTGATGCGGACAGATTTGACACCGGCTCAGGTGTTGTACTCAAGTCAATGGAGTGGTGCGACACGGTAGAGGATGTCAAACAGTGGATTATCGATAATGGTAGTATAACTGCATCTTATTATCATATGGAGTCTTCAAACTACATAAAATACGGAAGCAATTATGTGGCATATTGCTACACTGCCGATGATGACCCCGGAACTAATCACGCAATTACCGTTGTAGGCTGGGATGATAATTATTCCGCAAGCAAGTTCAATACTAAAGCTAAACCCGAGGGTAACGGTGCATGGCTTTGTAAAAACAGCTGGGGCTCGTCCTGGGGAAGTGCCGGTGGTTATTTCTGGATTTCGTATTACGATAAGACTATCTCAAAATTCTGCGGTTATACCGTACAACCTGCTGATAAATACGAAAATAATTACACATATAATGCTGACTGGGAATTTGAAATGCTCGGCAATTCATCAAAAGAAACAATCGCAAATGTTTTTAAAACGAAGTATAGAGAGCAGCTCTCCGCAGTATCAACCTGGACTTTAAATGATGATGTTACGGTGAATGTGAAAATATATAAAAACGTTTCAGCGGATAATCCTGAAGACGGTGAGCTGATGCAGTCATTAACTGTTGAGTTACCCAGAAAAGGATACCATACAATAGATTTACCTCAAGCGGTGCTTCTTGAACACGGATGTGTATTTTCTGTTGTTCTTGAAATGTCAGTTCCTACTGGCAATGTGAACATTCCGGTAGAAGGTGGTGATGAATGTACATCAACACAAGGACAGAGCTTTTTCCTTGATGGCAGGACTTGGTATCATACCGAAAACAATTATTTAAACAGAGATTTGAACAATTTCTTTATTCAGGCTTTTACGGACACAGTCTGCACTCATCCCGAGAGAGAAACCGTAACAAAGGTTTATGATGATTGCTACAATCAGGGATACGAAAGAGTTATATGTACAGACTGTAATGATGTTATAAGCGAAATTCTGTTCCCGATGAAGGATCATACCTCGGGCGAATGGAAAATTATATCGGAAGCGAGCTGTACTAAGACAGGTCAGCAGGCAAGGGATTGTACAGTCTGCGGGTACAGAATCGAAACGCAGACAATACCGATGAAAGAGCATATTCCGGGTGAGTGGACAGTTGAAAGAGTTGAGAGCTGTACCATGACAGGTGTGCAAATCAAAAAATGTACGGTGTGTGATCAGCTTGTTGAAACTCAGTACATACCTGCGGCCGGACACACTCCGGGAGATTGGGAGGTTAAAGTTGTTGCGAACTGCTGGAGAGAAGGCACTCTGGCAAAAACATGTACAATATGCGGTGTGACGTTGGAATCACAAAAAACTCCTAAGCTTGATCATGATTATACATACAGTGTAGTCACAAGTCCTACCTGTAAGCAAAGCGGTGTCGGAAAATATACCTGTTCTATGTGCAACGGCGGATATCAGGTGAGTATTGATCCGACAGGTGTGCACACATATTCCGAGTGGGAGCTTGTGAAAGCACCGACCGCCGCAGAAGACGGCGAGAAAAGACACACCTGCATTTACTGTTCAGAGCCTGAAAACGAGCCCATTAAAGCAACAGGTTTTGATTTTAAATCGGGTGTGACGGTTGATTATATTACAGGCATTATCAGCGGAATAAAAGCGGGTGAAGTATCACTCGAGCCGTATTTTGAACTTGCCGATGAAAAGTATTCGTGGTCGTATGAAAATTCGGGCAGACTCGGGACGGGCACAAAGGCATTTCTTATGAACGGTGAAGAAGTTATCGGTGAATATACAATTCTCCTTTACGGTGATGTAAGCGGTGACGGCTGGTATGACGGCGAGGATGCGGTTATCGTAACTTGCCTGACAAAAAATATGTTTGGTCAAGACAGCTTTAATGAAGTTTATTATATGGCTGCGGACTGTAATCATAACGGCTCAATAGATGTGACTGATGTAAAGCTGCTCAATGATGCGGGATTGTTACTCGCATCGGTTGACCAGTCTCAGACTGCAGAGGTGCTTTTTGAAACCTCTTCGGACTACATTGCGTATATTGATATTATAGAGCAATCAGTTGAGCCCGGTAATGAAGCTCAGCAGGATCCGGAAGACGCTGTAAATGATACGGAAAAAGAGTCTGAAAATGCAGAAAATCCGTGGAGCATAATTGATATTTTAATCAGTTTTATCAAAGCTTTTATAAGTATATTTTTAAAGTTGTGGTAAAATAAAGCAGATAGGCTGCAGAACTGCGGTTCTGCGGCTTTTACTGTCAAAAAAATAAGGATTTATTATTGACAATAAAGTAACAAAGTAATATAATGCTAGACATACTTATTTGGAGGTAATACAAATGGCAAGAGTTTATAATTTCTCAGCAGGTCCTTCAGCATTGCCTGAGTCAGTTCTCAGACAGGCAGCAGATGAGATGCTTGATTATCAGGGCTGCGGTCATTCCGTAATGGAAATGTCTCACCGCTCAAAGGTTTTCCAGTCAATCATCGACGGTGCACGCGATCTTGTAAAGGAGCTTTACAATGTGCCCGATAACTACAAAATCCTTTTCGTTCAGGGCGGTGCTTCAACGCAGTTCGCAGCAATCCCCCTCAACTTCCTTAACAAGTCAGGTAAGGCAGACTACATCATCTCCGGCCGTTGGGCAAAGATGGCATATAAAGAGGCACAGAAGTACGGCGATGTTCAGATCGCAGCTTCTTCAGAGGATAAGATGTTCTCATACATTCCCGAAACAACACGTGAGAGCTTCCGTCCCGATGCAGACTATGTTTACTACTGCATGAACAACACAATCTACGGTACAACATTCAAGTATATCCCCGACACAGGTGATATTCCTCTTGTTTGTGACGTTTCATCCTGCTTCTTCTCAGAGCCGCTTGATATTTCAAAGTTCGCAGTTGTTTACGGCGGTGCACAGAAGAATGTTGCTCCCGCAGGTCTTGTTATCGTTATCGTTCGTGAAGATCTTCTCGGTAATGCACGTGATTATACACCGACAATGCTTGACTATAAGGTACAGGCAGATGCAGATTCTCTTTACAACACACCCCCGTGCTTCACAATTTATATGTGTAAGCTTGTTCTTGAGTGGATCAAGAGCTTCGGTGGTCTTGAGGAGATGAAGGCACATAACCTCAAAAAGGCAAACATCCTTTACGATTACCTTGACAACAGCAAAATGTTCAAGGGTACAGTTGTCAAAGAGGACCGTTCACTTATGAACATCCCGTTCGTTACAGGCGATGCTGATCTTGATGCAAAGTTCATCAAGGAAGCAAGCGATGCAGGCTTCATCAACATCAAGGGCCATAAGACAGTCGGCGGTATGAGAGCTTCAACCTACAACGCAATGCCCATCGAGGGTGTTGAGGCACTCGTTGAGTTTATGAAGAAGTTTGAAGAGGCAAATTCATAATTGAATATCATTCCAATGTCATTAACTTCGAGTTAATGGCATTGATTTTAAGGAGAAATAACTATGTATAACATTCTTACACTTAACAAAATCGCAGCTTGCGGTACAGATAAGTTTGACAAAAATCTCTACGCTTACGGTGAGGATATCGCAAATCCGACTGCGATTATGGTTCGTTCTGCTTCAATGCACGAAATGGAGCTCAGCCCCGAAACAATCGCAATCGCACGTGCAGGTGCAGGTACAAACAATATCCCTGTTGATGCTTGTGCTGAAAAGGGTGTTGTGGTATTCAATACACCCGGTGCAAATGCAAACGCTGTTAAGGAGCTTGTAATCTGCGGTATGTTTATGGCTTCACGACGTGTTACAGCTGCACTTGATTGGTGCAAGACTCTCAAGGGTGAGGGTGACGCTGTAGGTAAGCTTGTTGAAAAAGGCAAGTCACAGTTTGCAGGTCCCGAAATTATGGGCAAGACTCTCGGTGTTATCGGTATGGGTGCAATCGGCTTCAAGGTAGCTCAGGCTGCAGAAGCACTCGGAATGAAGATTGTCGGCTATGACCCCTATATTTCAGAGGGCATCAAGTCTGCAATGTCTGCTGATATGGTTCTCGTTGACGACATCAACGAAATCTTCAAGCGGAGTGATTACATCACAATCCACGTTCCTCTCACAGACTCAACCAAAAACACCGTAAACAAGGATACACTTGCACTTTGTAAGGACGGTGTCAGAATTCTTAACTTTGCTCGTGGTGGACTCGTTAACAACGATGACCTCAAGGCAGGTCTTGAAAGCGGCAAGGTTGCGGCTTATGTAACAGACTTCCCGTCAGACGATGTTATCGGTGTTGACGGAATCATCGCAATTCCTCACCTCGGTGCATCAACACCCGAAAGTGAAGATAACTGCGCAATTATGGCTGCAGATGAGCTTATCGCTTACATCGAAAAAGGCGAAATCGTAAACTCCGTAAATATGCCTGCAATGAAGCTTGAAGCAGTAAACGGAGCACGCACCTGTGTTATCCACAAGGCTGATGCTGCAGACGCAGTAAAGGCTGCACTCGGTAATGATGCTAAAACAGCAGTAAGAGGTGCTTATGCTTACACTGTGGCAGATACTGATGCACTTGCAGCGGTTGAAGCAATTGACGGTGTTATCAAAGCAAGAGTTATCAGATAAGAAAAAATCGTTGAACACTTAAAGCAACGGTGGGAGTAATCTTACCTTTGCTTTTTATTATGCTGTAACAACAAAAAACAATCAGACTGCAGGTTAAATTTGGTAGTTATTATTCATTGACAAAATTAAGTGATTATGTTATTCTACTATAAATATTTTAAAATGGAAATATATTAGTATTTATACGAATTAGTTACTTATCGGAAAATACGCTATGTGTTCACAGAATTGTTTTACTTTTGCTTTTTAGCAGGGGAGGATATAAAAATGAAGGAATACCGCGCAGGAATTGACGTTGGATCAACAACCGTTAAGCTTGCAATTATTGACGAAAATAACAAGATTGTTTTTGGTGTCTACCGCCGTCATATGGCTCAGTGCCGTGAGGTGCTTGCGGAGCTTCTTAAGGAGGCTGTAGCAGAAACAGGCATCAAAAAACTTAAAATAAATATCACGGGCTCGGGTTCGATCAATCTTTCAAAATCACTCGAAATCCCGTTTGTACAGGAGGTAGTTGCAGTTGCAACTGCCCTGAGATGCTATGCACCTCAGACTGATGTTGCTATTGAGCTTGGTGGCGAGGATGCCAAGATTATCTATTTCAGAGGTGGTCTTGACGAAAGAATGAACGGCGTTTGTGCAGGCGGCACAGGCTCTTTCATCGACCAGATGGCAGCACTTCTGCAGACCAATGCCGAAGGTCTTAATGAAGCAGCGAAGGACTACAAGCAGATTTATCCGATCGCAGCACGCTGCGGCGTTTTTGCAAAAACGGATATTCAGCCTCTTATCAACGAGGGTGCTACAAAGGCTGACCTTGCTGCGTCTATTTTCCAGGCTGTGGTCAATCAGACAATTTCGGGCCTTGCCTGCGGTAAGCCGATCAAGGGCTGCGTTGCTTTCCTTGGCGGACCGTTACACTTTATGCCCGAGCTTAAAAATGCTTTTATCAGAACACTTAAGCTCACTGACGAAACAATTGCCGATCCCGAAAATTCACATCTTTTTGCTGCAGCTGGTGCTGCAATGACAGAAGGCGGAAGCGAGGTCGAGCTTGACGAATTGATCTCACGCTTTGATAAGGGTGTGGAGGTTTCGTTTGAAATGCCCCGTCTTCCTGCACTTTTTGAAAGTGAAGACGAGTATAAAGAGTTTGTTGACAGACACGGTAAGGCAGTTGTACCAAGAGGTGACATTTCAAACTATGAGGGGGATTGCTTCCTCGGAATTGACGCAGGCTCAACCACAACCAAAATGGTTCTTATCAGTAACGACGGTAAGCTTCTTTACTCCTTCTATTCAAGCAATGAAGGCAATCCCATAGAAACTGCAAAAAAGGCTATTGCAGAAATCTATAAAGAGCTTCCTCCGACTGCACGCATTGCGAGAAGCTGCTCAACAGGATACGGTGAAGGACTTCTAAAAACAGCATTCAACCTCGACGAGGGTGAGGTTGAAACAATCGCACACTGTACAGCTGCGTCATTCTTTGACAAGGATGTTGACTGCGTTCTTGATATCGGTGGTCAGGATATGAAATGTATCAAGCTGCGCGACGGTGCAGTTGATACGATTATGCTCAATGAGGCTTGCTCATCGGGTTGCGGATCTTTTATTGAAAACTTCGCAAACTCTCTCGGCTACACAGCTGCTGAGTTCAGTAAGCAGGCACTCTTTGCAAAAACTCCTGTTGACCTCGGTACACGCTGTACTGTTTTTATGAACTCTAATGTTAAGCAGGCACAGAAGGAGGGTGCAGGTCTTCCCGATATTTCCTCAGGTCTGGCTTATTCTGTTATTAAAAATGCACTTTACAAGGTTATAAAGCTTGCCGACAGTAAGGATCTCGGTGAACACATTGTTGTTCAGGGCGGTACCTTCCACAATCAGGCGGTTCTCCGTGCATTTGAAAAGATTGCGGGAGTTAACGCAATCTGCCCTGATATTTCAGGCGTTATGGGTGCTTTCGGTGCAGCTCTTATTGCAAAGGATCGCTATCGCGGTCAGGCTACCGCAATGACAGATCTTGAAAGCATTCTTTCTCTTACATACAAGAGCACAACTACCCGTTGTAAGGGTTGCTCCAATAACTGTATGCTTACAATCAACAGCTTCCCTGACGGTCGCCGTCACATTACAGGTAACCGTTGTGAAAAGGGCTCGGGTGAGCAGAATAAATCAAAAGCACCTAATATGGTTGAGTATAAGCTTAACAGAATCTTTAACTATCCTAATCCCGAAAATGCTCCGAGAGGAACAATCGGTATTCCGCGCGTTCTCAATGTTTATGAGAATTTCCCGTTCTGGGCAACATTCTTCCATAAGCTCGGCTTCAGCGTTCAGGTATCTCCTCTTTCAGACAGAAAGATTTACGAGCTTGGTATGGAATCAATTCCGTCCGAATCTGAATGTTATCCTGCAAAGCTTTCTCACGGTCACGTACAGTGGCTTATCGATAACGGTGTAAAAACAATTTTCCATCCCTGTATTTATTATGAGCGTCAGGAAACACCCGATGCACAGAATCACTACAACTGTCCGATTGTTGTTTCGTATGCCGAAAACCTCAAGAACAATGTTGAGGCTGTTGCAGAGGGCGAAGTAAAATATCTGCGTCCGTTTATGGCATTTACAAGTGAACAGATTCTTGCAGACCGTCTCGTAAAGCTCTGTAATAAGGAGTGGATGATCGGTGAGGATGAGGTCCGTGAGGCAGTACATGCAGCATGGATTGAGCAGATCAAGGCAAAGAACGATATCCGTGAAGAAGGACGCAGAGTTCTTGAAGAAATGGAAAAGAACAACGGCTACGGTATTGTTCTTGCAGGAAGACCTTATCACATTGACCCGGAAATCAATCACGGTATTCCCGAGATGATTGCATCCTACGGCTTGTGTGTTCTTACAGAGGACAGCCTTCCGATTAATTTCAACCCCGAAAGACCGATGCGTGTAAACGATCAGTGGGTGTACCACTCAAGACTTTACACTGCAGCAGAATTTGTATGTAAGCGTGACGACCTCGAGCTTATTCAGCTCAACTCCTTCGGCTGCGGTCTGGATGCAGTTACAACAGATCAGGTTCTCGAAATCCTCGAAAACAGCAATAAGCTTTATACAGTTCTTAAAATTGACGAGGTTAACAACCTCGGAGCGGCACGAATCAGACTACGCAGTCTGCTTGCTGCTATGAATCAGAGACACGAAAGAAACGTAAAGCCCGAGCCTAAGCCTCTTAACTACCGCAGAGCAGAGTACACACAGGCAATGCACGATGAAAAGTATACACTCATCGTTCCGCAGTTCAGCCCGATTCATCTTGATATGGCAGAGCCTGTTCTTGCAAAGTATGGCTTTAACGTTGTAGTTCTCCGTAACGATAACCGTCAGGCTATCGACACCGGTCTTAAATTCGTTAACAACGACGCCTGCTTCCCGTCAATCACGGTTGTCGGTCAGATTATGGATGCCGTTCTTTCAGGTGAATATAATACCGACAAGCTTGCTATCATTATGACACAGACAGGTGGCTGCTGCCGTGCAAGTAACTATGTCGGATTCATCCGCCGTGCACTCGGCAGTGTCGGACTTGCTCACATTCCTGTTATTTCACTTAATGCAAACGGTATGGAGAAGAACGAAGGTTTTAAGATTCCCAAGAAGATGATTTGGGATGCTATCAAGCTTGTTATTTTCGGTGACCTGTTTATGCGTTGCCTTTACCGCGTACGTCCGTACGAAAAGGTTAAGGGCTCCGCAAACGAATTGCACGAAAAGCTTCGCAAATTGTGTGTGGATCATCTTACAGGCGATGATAAAACATATTCTTACAATGACCTTTGTCAGAAGATTGTTGATGAGTTTGACAACCTTCCGATTCACGAAGATGTCAGAAAGTACCGTGTAGGTGTTGTCGGTGAAATCCTTGTTAAGTATATGCCTCTTGCAAACAATCACATAGTTGAGCTCCTTGAAAAAGAGGGCGCAGAGGCTGTTGTTCCGGATCTCATTGACTTCTTTAACTATTATATTTTCAAAAACGATTACAAGCATCAGTATCTCGGCTCAAAATGGACCGCTTCTGCGATTGCGCACGTCGGTGTCAGAGCAATCAGAATTCTTAAGCGCCCTGCAATCAAGGCACTTGAAAACAGTAAGCGCTTTGAGGCTCCGATGAAAATTGAAGATGTTGCAGAGCTCGCAAAGCCCTTCCTTTCACTCGGTAATCAGTACGGTGAGGGCTGGTTCCTTGCAGGTGAGATGGCAGAATTGATTACAACGGGAACACCGAACATCGTCTGCATTCAGCCGTTTGCATGTCTTCCGAACCATGTTGTGGGTAAGGGCGTTATCAAAGCGATGAAGAACACTTATCCAAATGCAAATATTGCGGCAGTTGACTATGACCCGGGCGCATCTGAGGTTAATCAGGTCAACAGAATCAAGCTTCTTCTTTCAGCTGCGGACGAGATAGCAAAGAACAACTAAAATTGAGGAGTATGAAATGAACAATTTCGAACAGCTTATATCCAACTATACTTTCGTTTCGATTTTTTTAGCTTGGTTTCTGGCACAGTTTGCAAAAGGCATCCAGGGTATATTCAAAGAAAAATCCATAAAAGGCTTCCGCCGTGTTATTGCAAACGGAGGAATGCCCAGCTCACACGCTTCGAGTGTAAGTGCATTATGCACTGCAAGCGCTGTGATGTACGGATTTGCTTCATTTCAGTTTGCGATTTCATTTCTTTTTGCACTTATCGTTATGAACGATGCTTTTGGTGTAAGATATGAAACAGGCAAGCATTCAAAGGTGCTCAAGCGTCTTATTGAAGAAGGCGAAGTAGAGCTTGATGTCAACCTCAAGGTTGCGGTCGGCCACACACCGCTTCAGGTTGTGATAGGTGCTGCACTCGGCATAACAGTTGCTCTGGTAATGCATTTCTTTGTATACAATTAAAAGTCAAAACAAAAAGGCAACCGATTTCTCGGTTGCCTTGATTTTTTTGCAGTTTAATCAGAAATTAACTTCATCACCGTAGTAGATGCAGGTGAAGAGCTTCTTCATTGTTGCGGGATCAATAGTACGGGGGTTAGAACCTGTACAAGCGTCGCCGACTGCGTTTTCAGCAATAGCGTCGATCTTCTCGTTGAATTCTTCCTCGATGATACCAAACTCCTTGAGTGTGTTCGGAATACCCATATAGTTGTTAAGCTCAACGATTCTTGCACGGAGCTTGTCAACATACTCTTCTGTTGAATCCGCTGTGATACCGATTGACTTTGCGATGTCAGCATATCTCTCTGCTGCCTCTTCTACCTTTGAGTTATACTTGATAACATAGGGGAGATACATAGCATTTGCAAGACCGTGTGTGATGTGACCTGTTGAGAATACAGCGCCTGTCTTGTGTGCCATTGAGTGAACGATACCGAGAAGTGCGTTTGAGAAAGCCATACCTGCAAGGCACTGGCCGTAGTGCATCTCTTCTCTTGCTTCCATATCGCCGTCAAATGACTTTGTGAGCTTGCGGTCAACAATATCGATAGCTTTAAGAGCAAGGGGATCGGTGAATACTGTATGAAGAGTTGAAACATAAGCCTCAATTGCGTGTGTAAGTGCGTCCATACCTGTGTGTGCTACAAGCTTCGGAGGCATTGTCTCTGCAAGAGCAGGGTCAACAATAGCAACATCAGGTGTGATGTTGAAGTCAGCAAGAGGATACTTGATACCCTTCTGATAGTCTGTGATAACAGAGAAAGCAGTAACTTCTGTAGCTGTACCTGATGTTGAGGGGATAGCGATGAATCTTGCTTTCTGACGAAGCTCGGGGAAGCTGAACGGTGTGATGAGCTGCTCAAATGTAACCTCGGGATATTCATAGAATGCCCACATAGCCTTTGCAGCATCGATCGGTGAACCTCCACCCATTGCAACGATAAGGTCAGGCTCAAATGCGCGCATAGCCTCTGCGCCCTTCATAACAGTCTCAACTGACGGGTCAGGCTCAACACCCTCAAAAAGCTGTGTCTCAATGCCGACCTCGTTAAGGTAAGCAACAACCTTGTCAACAAAGCCGAACTTCTTCATTGAGCCGCCGCCGAGAACGATGATAGCCTTTTTGCCCTTGATTGTCTTAAGAGCCGCAAGAGCATCCTTGCCGTAGTAAAGGTCTCTGGGTAAAGTAAATCTGTACATTGGTTTATCCTCCTGTTTGACATCATCCGATAAATGATGTTATTTTTTTAACAAATCAATTATATCACTTCACTGCTGGTAATGCAAGTATAAAAGAATAAAAATATCATATAGGAATGATAAGTCAGGCGAGGATAACTCTTGCTTTTATTATAAATTCTGCCGACAGCAGATTATTTTTTACATATGATTTTTGCACACAGGGCAGATACAATTGAAGCAAAAACCATATCTGCACCCAGAATACCTATAAGGTCAGTAACAAATGGCTTGCCTGCTTCGGGATGCCATACAAATGTTATTCCGTCATCGGTTACATAGTGAAATACAAAATAGTTGATAATAAACACAATTACCGCAATTATCAGACAGACAATCGACAGTCTGTAAAGCCTTTTTCTTAAATTTTCAATATCCATTATTTTACCTCCGTATAGTACTTAATTAACTTTATCATACATTTAGCGGGATAAGAACAACATTTAGTATTAAAAGCGTTGCATTGTATTAACAAAATTCAATTAAAGAACAATACTCGAATATAAAAACGGTATTCCAAAAATGCCGGACAGATATTAAGGGATAATCAGACTTATGTCTGTGCCGTTGCAACAAAATACGGTACAATCCGTGTTGACTTTTATATTTAAAAGGTATAAAATATATACGTATGTATATAAGACAAGGAGGCTGAACCTATGTATGTATTGGCTCTTGATCAGGGTACAACAAGCTCCCGTGCTATAGTTTTCGATAAGCAGGGCAGAATAGTATCCAAAGCACAGAATGAATTTGACCAGATTTACCCCAAAACAGGATGGGTTGAACACAACCCGATGGATATCCTTTACAGTCAGCTCAAGGCTATCACATCTGTTATCAATTCGGGTGAGTTTGATGTCGGGAAAATTGCCGGTATCGGTATTACCAATCAGCGTGAAACCACCATCATCTGGGATAAGGATACAGGTAAGCCCGTCTACAATGCAATCGTATGGCAGTGCCGCCGTACAGCCGACCTTTGCGAACAGCTCAAGGCTGACGGACTAGGTGATTATATCCGTGAGCATACGGGACTTCTTATTGATGCTTATTTCTCAGGTACAAAAATCAAGTGGATTCTTGACAATGTCCCCGGTGCACGTGCCGCAGCTGAAAGCGGTAAGCTTCTTTTTGGTACGGTTGAAACCTGGCTTATCTGGAATCTTACGGGCGGTAAGGTTCACGTAACGGATTACTCCAACGCATCAAGAACAATGCTCTTTGATGTTGATAAGCTTGAGTGGGACGAGTATCTTTGCGAAAAGCTCGGCGTTCCGATGTGTATGCTTCCGACTCCCGTTGAATCAAGTGAGGTTTACGGTGAGGTTGCACCTAATATTCTCGGTCTTGAAGAGCTTGCAGGTATTCCTATCTGCGGTGCAATCGGTGATCAGCCTGCAGCACTTTTCGGTCAGGCTTGCTTTAATCCGGGACAGGCTAAGAACACATACGGTACAGGCTGCTTCCTTCTTATGAATACAGGCGATAATCGTGTGGATTCAAAGCACAATCTTCTTACTGGTGTTGCCTGGAGTCTTAACGGCAAGACAACATATTCAATCGAGGGCAGTGCGTTTAACGCAGGCTCTGTTATCAAGTGGCTTCGTGATGAGCTTCATCTTATTGACCACGCAAGCAGATGTGACGAGCTTGCCGAGAGTGTACCCGATGCAAACGGAATGTATCTTGTTCCTGCCTTCACAGGACTCGGTGCTCCGTATTGGGATATGTATGCAAGAGGTACGATCGTTGGTCTTACACGCGGTGTAAACCGTGCTCATTTTGCACGAGCTGTTCTTGAAAGTATTGCCTTCCAGATGACAGATCTTCTTGAGGCAATGACCAAGGATTCACAGATCAACCTTTCAGAGCTCCGTGTTGACGGCGGTGCGAGTGTAAGCAACATTATGATGCAGATTCAGGCTAACCTCATCCGCACAATGGTTAACCGCCCGAAGACAGTTGAAACAACTGCACTCGGTGCTGCGTACCTTGCGGGACTTGCAGTCGGAATGTGGAAGAATCTTGATGAAATCGAGCGCAACCGTGAGGTTGAAAAGGTATTTATCCCGAAGATGGAGCAGGCAGACAGAGACAAGCTTTACAGAGGCTGGCTCAGAGCTGTTGAACGCTCCAAGGGTTGGGAAGACGAATAAGTAAATAACCCGTAAAACGGGTAGAATAACAGTATAATATTTTTGTTATTATAGGAGGTAATTTATTATGCCAAAAGTAGTATGCGACTGGAAAACCCTGCACGACTTTATGGTTGATGCATTCAAGGGTGTAGGTGTTCCCGCAGATGATTGCGAAATCGTTGTTGACGTCCTTCTCGAGTCAGACAGACGCGGTATCGAGTCACACGGTTGCAACCGTTTCAAGCCTGTATATATTGACAGAATCAATGCAGGTATTCAGCAACCCGTAACAAACTTTGAGATTATCAAGGAGACTCCGACAACTGCAGTTGTTGACGGTCACAACGGTATGGGCCAGGTTATCGGCCACAAGGCTATGAGCATGGCTATCGCAAAGGCTAAGGAATACGGTATGGGTATGGTTGTTGTCCGCAACTCCTGCCACTACGGTATTGCAGGCTATTATACAACAATGGCAACTAAGGCAGGCTGTATCGGTATGACAGGTACAAACGCTCGTCCTTCAGTTGCTCCGACACTCGGTGTTGAGGGTATGTTTGGTACAAACCCGTTCACAATCGGTGTTCCGACAGATGAAGATTTCGACTTTAACTTTGACTGTGCAACATCAATCACACAGAACGGTAAGGTTGAGTATTACGAGAGAATCGGTGAAGATATTCACCCCGGTACTGTTATCGACACAGACGGTAATCCCGTTGAAGGCGATGCAGGTGTAGCACTCAAGAAGATCCGTCAGGGCACAGCAGCTCTTACAACACTCGGCGGTATCGGTGAAGCACTCGGCGGATACAAGGGCTACGGCTTTGCTATGGCAGTTGAGTTCTTCTCATCAATCCTTCAGGACGGTGCTTACGGTAAGGACCTCGACGGTAAGGATGAAAACGGAAACATTCGTCCGTACCACCTCGGTCACTACTTCATCGCTATTGATACAGATCACTTCCTCGGCGAAGAAATCGCACGTAAGAAGGCAGGCGACATCATCCGTTCTATCCGTGCTTCAAAGAAGATGCCCGGTGAAGAGCGTATCTACACAGCAGGTGAAAAAGAGTGGGACATCTGGCTCAGCCGTAAGGACAGCGGTGTGCCGATCAACGAATCCGTTCAGGCAGAAATGAACAAGGTTCGTGACGACCTCGGTCTCAGCTATGTTTTCCCGTGGGAGAAATAAGTCGGATATTTGATTGATTTGGAGGATAATATATAATGGATTACGCAAAAGAATCTCTTAAGCTCCACTACGAGTGGAACGGTAAGATTGAAGTAGTTGCAAGAGCAAAGGTTGATAACAAAGAGGCTCTTTCTCTTGCATATACACCGGGCGTTGCACAGCCCTGTCTTGAAATTCAGAAGGACATCAACAAGAGCTACGAGCTTACACGCCGTTCAAACCTCGTTGCTGTTATCACAGACGGTTCAGCTGTTCTCGGCCTTGGCGACATCGGCCCTGAGGCAGGTATGCCTGTTATGGAAGGTAAGTGCGTTCTCTTCAAGGAATTCGGCGGAGTTGACGCTTTCCCTCTCTGCGTACGCACACAGGATGTTGATGAGTTTGTAAACACAGTTGCTCTTCTTTGCGGCAGCTTTGGTGGCATCAACCTTGAGGATATCGCAGCACCCCGTTGCTTCGAAATCGAAAGAAAGCTCAAGGAAAAGGCAGATATTCCCATCTTCCACGATGACCAGCACGGTACAGCGGTTATCTGCTGCGCAGCTCTTATCAACTCACTTAAAATCGTAGGCAAGAAGATTGAGGATTGTACAGCAGTATTCAACGGTGCAGGTGCAGCAGGTGTTGCAATTGCAAAGCTCTTCAAGGTAATGGGCGTTGGTGACATCATTATGTGTGACCGCAAGGGCGTTATCTGTGATGGTGACGATCTTGCTCCCGCAAAGCAGGAGATTGCAGACTTCACAAACAAGAATCACGTACGTGGATCACTTGCAGATGCAATGAAGGGTGCAGATATCTTCATCGGCGTTTCAGCTCCGGGCGTTGTTACTCAGGATATGATCCGTTCAATGGCGAAGGATCCCATCGTTCTTGCGATGGCTAACCCTGTTCCCGAGATTATGCCCGACCTTGCTAAGGAAGCAGGCGCAGCAGTTGTCGGTACAGGCAGAAGTGACTTCCCGAATCAGGTTAACAATGTTCTTGCATTCCCCGGAATTTTCCGCGGTACTCTTGATGTCCGTGCAAGCGATATCAACGAGGAAATGAAGATCGCAGCAGCTAAGGCTCTTGCAGCTCTTGTTTCAGACGAGGAGCTTAATCCTGATTATGTTATTCCCAAGGCATTCGACTCGAGAGTCGGCGGTGCTGTTGCAGCAGCAGTTGCACAGGCGGCAAAGGATTCAGGCGTAGCACGTATCTGACATAAATGATTAAAAGCTTGGCAGTTTTTTCTGTCAGGCTTTTTTTGTATAAAAAGAAAGTCATCACAATCCGTAAAGATCTGTGATGACTTTTAACTATTTAATCCATTTTCTTATTCTGAGGGGGATTCCCATTTTGTCTGCGATCGCTTTGCAGCCCTCAATCTCTTCTTCAGAAATCACATCAACTACCGTAAACTTCACATTCGGGATATACTTCTTGCAATCCTCGGCAAACTTAAGAAGTGACGGGAAGGCTTCCTCGCCGAACTTCGAGCGTGTAACACGCTGATAGCTTTCGCTGTCGGGAGCATTGAGGCTTATTGAAATACTGTCAATCAATCCCTCAAGCAGGTGTGCTGTCGGCTTGCCGTTGATGAGGTCGCCGAGACCGTTAGAGTTGAGTCGGATTTTCAATCCGTGCTTTTCTTTAAGATGCTTTGCTGATTCAATAAGGTTATCGAGCGCCTGCATCGGCTCACCGTAACCGCAGAAAACAACCTCGTCGTATTCTGAAAAATCAAATCTGTCAATTTCCGCTTTAATCTCTTCAATTGTGGGATCCTTTTTGTGCCATAAGGTTTCAGCTGAGCCGAGACCGTCACCGTTGCTTCTTATGCAAAAAATACAGGCACAAGGGCATTTATTTGTTATGTTAAGATACGCACTTCCTGCGTAAGTGTAAATTATATCTGCCATAGCTTTTCCTCCTGCGTCTGTTATATTTTACCTTTAATATTTGTTTTGTCAAGAGCAATTGCTGACGGAATAAATATTAATATGCTTCCGATTGACTGAATAATGTTTCCCGGAATTGTATAAAGCGCTGCTGTCCAAGGGGCGGGGGAGAGTAAATATCTGAAAATCTCAGATGTGTCGCTTATGGATGCTACGGATATAAGAATGACTTCGGCAACATAATAGCCGAGCGTGGTAATAAGCACACAGATGGGAAGTGCGGCAATATTTCTGGTTGTCATAATTCTTTCGCCCTTACAGCTGAAGGGCAGAACCAACAGCATTTTTATTATGAGCGTAGGTATTATATATAATGTATAGCCGCCGAATAAATCTGCAAACATACCGCCGAGACCTGAACACACCATCGCCAGCGGAGCAGGAAGAAGAGTGGCAGCAAGATATATTACTGCATCACCGAGATGAATATATCCGTTGTGTGCAGGTATTTTTACATAAAAGGTCAGCACTGTTATCAGTGCCGTAAGCAATGATGCAAGAACAGTATGCTGAAGGATTTTTTGCTTTTTAACTCTGCTCATAAAAACCTCACAAAACCAAAAGAATGTATAAATAAGGTATTTTTCCTTATTCAAAAAATAAATAATTTAAGAATAAAAAAACAAGTTGTGGTCATTTTTTACAAAAATTTTACCACGTTTTTGTACTGTCTGCAACACCGACCAAACCCGTTTTTAAAAATTCGTTTAATTTGCTGAAAACCTACCAAAACTTATTGAATTTTTCATATCTTTTTTATTAAAAATCTATTTACAAATTGGATTTAATTTGATAATATTACTATAAGCCAAAGTGTATTAGTGGGGCTTGTGTGAGCTATCGGGTCACACTAATCCGCTTACAAGTTTTACTTGGCAACAAAAATGGAGGTGTTTTTAGATGAAACAATCTAAAAAGCTGTTGTGCGTATTGCTTTCAATGCTTATGATGTTCTCAGCATTGGCAGTTGGTGCAAGTGCGTACAAATTCAACTACGAGAGACCGGCAGGTTATGACACTAACTACAAGCCGTATTTCTCAAACGAGCAGTCTGCTTCTGCTATGCTTGATTTCCTTGATGACGAAGTTTTTGCAGGCATGGATGTTAACGAAGAGATTGTTGGTATTGAGATTAGAATTTACTCTCTCGACTCACTTTTTGACTCAGTTAACAACATCACATCCAGCGCACTTTACGGTGTTGCTACAATCCTTGACCTTGGTGATATTGAGGCTTGTGACTGGTCTATTCCGAAGAACGAGAATTTCCGCCGTCGCTCAGCATCTATGAGTGACCTTGAATTCTTTGCAAAGTTCCTTCAGTTCATTCAGGTTAATGCAGACCCGCTTTATAAGCTCATCGGTAACGACCTTGACCTTGGTCTTATCGGTAACTTTGTTGACCTCGGCGAAATGATTCCGATGCTTAATGACCTTCACGGTTTCCTTACATACACTATCTATAATCTTCTTATAGATCCTGAAATGCTTGAGGAAAACTATGACAAGGCTAACTCTAACATTGACCAGATCATCAACGATTTCCTTGCAAACCGTTGTATCAAGTTCATCGGTGACTTGCTTGCAGACGCTGAAACAGGTGAGAATCCTCTTGCCGACTTCCTCGGTCTTGCAACAAACGAAGACGGTACACTCAGAGATATGATGGGTCTTGTTCAGCTTTGTCCGTCACTTACAGCTGACGAAGTTGACATCACAAAGGCATCAATCTATGACTTCTGCAGAAATATCTTCGTTGCTCTTATCGACGACGTTGTTATTCCTTTCGCAGGTCAGCTTATTGTTGACCTTCTTGAGATTCCTCTTGACGACCCGACAGCTGAGGAAATGTCATACGTTGATATGGTTATCAACCTTTTTGTTACATATGAAACAGTTGGTCTTCCTGAGGATGCATCAGCTGCAGAGGTTATGGAAGCATTCCTCAGAATGGTAGGCTGCCCGAACCCTGAAAACCCGAACAACCTCGATAAGATTAACTATGGTATCGAGTATGTTCTTAAGGAAGGTATCACAAGCTATATCTACCTTCAGGATGACGGCATCGGCGGCGAATACCTCACAGTTGCTCCTGACCTTATGGCTCAGCTCGGCGATCTCCTTAAGGGTGTTCTTCCGATTCTCCCGACTCTTCTTTCAGACTTCCCTGTTATTTCAGAAGAAGATACAGCATACCTTGAGACTGCAACAGAAGAGCAGGTATTTGCTTTTGCAGTTCAGATGATTCTTGATGCATTTGTTGACGGCTTCTATTTCCCGCACAACTGTAACTCAATCAAGGAGCTTGCTACATACACACTTGTAAACATCGCTGCTGAAGTTATTCCTTCAGTTGACTTTGAAGCAAAGATTGAATCAGGCGAGCTTATTCCTGACTCAATGCAGTGTCTTGACGTTGCAGCGGCAGTTCTCAGATATTACATCGTTGGTCAGATGGGTTACAAGCCCGGCAACACAGTAGCATCTTATGAGGCTCTTCTTGACAACCTTACACCGACATTTGACGAGCTTCTTAACGCTGTTTTCGATCAGCTCCTCGGTCAGTACGCAGTTCTCTTTGACCTCTATCCTGATGATTCATACAAGACACCGGCAAATATGAACAGCCCGTGGTATAAGCTCTATATGACAGTTGGTCAGGTTCTTCCTCTTACAAACATCTTCTACGGTGTTGAGGACAGCCAGTACGGTATGGAAAACCTTTTCGTTGACAGCATCATCGGTAATATCCTTAACTTTGATATCAACGGTCTTCTCCGTATCATCGGCCGCCGCGGCGATTCAGAGCTTAACAAGCCTCTCAGCCATGCACTTGTTAACCTTGTCGCACGTGTTCTTAACGGTCTCTTCCGTCTTCCGGGTGAAAAGGTTTCAGAGCCGTATCTCAACAATAACGACTATCAGCTCAACCTTATCGTTCCTTACGCTTACACAACACTTGATGAGCTTCTCATCGAAAGAAATACAACAGACACAGGTGCCCAGTATCCTGCAAGATACAATAGCAATGCTGCTCTTAACGGCACTGGTCTTCAGAGAACAGCTTATATGCTTCTCCACAGCATCACAGAGATCACAGGACCCGGAACACTTGCAGGTGAGTCACTTGACCTTCTTGCAACACTTATCGGTATCCTCGATCTTGATCAGTTCGATTACATCAAGGTTATGTACGAAGATAACCATCCCGCAGGTGAATCCTTCACAATCAAGCAGCTCAGAGAGCTCCACAACGAGCTTAAGCTTCCTGATAACGAGGGTATTAAGTACTACGATGAAAGCTATGGGTACTTTGATCAGGTTGACTTCGAGCCGTGGGCATACAACAGATTCAAGGATGTAGTTGAGTCTGTAGGCGATATGATCTACAACTACGATATGGCAGACGAAGAACCTGAAAACTACACAGCTCCGACTCGTGCAGAAATCACGTATGCTTACTACGAGCTTCTCCACACACATCAGGATATTCTTATGTATTATCCGACAACTGCTAACAACTATCAGTTGAATAAGATTTACCAGAAGGCTATCGACGCTAACTACACTAACTTTGATGCAGAAGGCAATCAGCTTTACACAAACCGTTCTTGGGACGCTTACGAAAAGGCATTTGACTTTGCAACTAAGGTTATGGAAGAGTATGCTGTTTACGAGGAAAACGGAACACTCGGTGACTACATGCAGTCAAAGGTAAATATGGCTCGTGCACAGCTTCGTGACGCTGTTTACGGACTTAAGCCCAACAAGGGTGACGCTGACTATTCAGAGCTTGTTGCTCAGATTAACCGTCTCGGTGACCTTTCTGACCCGATGCTCTTCACAGATGAATCAGTTCAGAAGGTTGTTGACAACTTCATTAAGGCAGTTGATTTCAACGCTGAGATCAAGTACGATATCGACAGCCAGATCATTGTTGACGGTGTTGCTGATGCACTCCGTGAAGCAATCGACGGCCTCGAGCCCATCGCAACAATCAGCTTCTACGATCCGTCTCTTCAGTTCGTAGATAACGAGTTCAAGTATCTCTTCGGTTTCGAAGAAGGCTTCTACAATGATGAAGAAAGAGAAATGTGGGGCGACGACTTCTATTTCTACTTCTCAATCTACTATGGTGCACCTACATTTGGTGATACACTTATCTTCACACCGACAGAAAACGGTAACGGTACAGGTTCTAAGATTGATATCGCATCTGACCCCGAGGGTGATGGCGTTTACGAAATCGATACACCGTACACACTTATCCTCTTCGGTGACGTTAACGGTGACAGCTTTGTTGACGGACAGGACGCAGTTGTTATGAGAACTTATGCAGCTTCAATGCTTCGCGTAAGAAACGCAACTAAGCATATCGGCTTTGCAGGTGACCTTAACTACGACGGTTCAATCGGTGTTTCTGATGCTAAGATTGCTGAAAATGCAGGTCTTAAGAAGGAAGCTGTAGATCAGGCTCCTGAGGTTTACCAGAACAAAGAAATCTCATTCTACGATTTGGTTAACACAACAAGAGCACTCGCAGAATAATTTTTAAACTTCAGGCGGTACGCAAGTACCGCCTGTTTCTTTTTTTTGCCCCACGACTCTATTGCGTAACAGTATTTAAGAATATTTCAATTCAATAAAGTTGACTTGAGGTTTTTGTTATGATAGAATAAATCTGTATAAATATATCTTTTTATCGTACAAAATTTGGTGGTGGTAAAATGAAATTAATCAAAAAGGTTATCAGTTTCATACTTGCAGCAGCACTTGTGCTTACAGCGCTGCCTTTTACCTTTACGGGTTTTGGTATCGTTGCGTCTGCTTCAGTACCTGCCGATTCGACTCTTGATATTGACAGACCTGCAGCGAATGTTACGGTAACAGAAGTGACACGAGTAGCCTATGCTTCTAACTCAATGAAGCAGCCTGCGGGCAGTAACTCTGTTATCGTCAGAGCGACTCCGTCAGGTGTTCCTATGCTGAACGGTTATTTCACTTCGATTGCGTATGCAGGTGAAACCCCTGTTTCTACACAGGTATCTTTTACACCGGGCGTTGAGCTTACATCTGAGCCGACAATCAGCTGTAGTAATACCACTGTTATTATGAGTGATGCCTACTATTCTAACGGAACATATACGTGGTATGTTTTAAGCGGCACAGCAACAGTCGGAACAACTCTGTTTTTTACAGTTACATATACACACACATCTGTCAATGCAGTTACAGGTAAAAGCTATACCAATACTTACAATACCTATGGAGCATCATATGTAGAAGCGATTATATCTCCTGCAGGCTTGTACTCTACGAAGAGAACTTACGAAGATTTTGTTTTAGGTCAGAGTACAAAGAACCGTTCTTATGTTTCTTCATATATCCTTGGTGCAAACACCTACGGTGCTCTTTACAATAACGGTGTAGGTGAGGGTAGTGCTTACTTTGAAAGTCAAGGTTCTGCTCCCGGGTGGACTACCGAATATGGTATGATGCACTATTCTGACGGACACAGCGCAAGCCGTGATTTTAACATCGGTTATGAAGCAGACGATAACAGACCTATTTCTTACATCTATTATGACAGAAGTCTTCATTCTTCTTTGTCTGATCTTAATCTCCGTATTGTTACCGCCAACCTCGGCGAAGCAGAAAACTCAAATGAAAGAGTTTCGGTTTACCACCACGCATCATATATTCAGTCAGGCATCGTCAGAACCTTCAGCTCTTCTGAGGATGACGGTAATCCTACAAACAATTCAATTGCGGCTTCTGAACTGGGTCTTACATCGTTCAGTGATTCAATCAGCGGACCCGGTGCAAGCTTCCTTCTTTACTTCACAGGCTCAGGTCCCAGTGGCACGGTCGGGACTCAAAACTATACCGTTGCGGTCCGTTACCGTACACCTGCGGGTTGGAGTGAGGTTTATGTAGGTCACTCTCATTCTCTCAGCGTTACAACATACGACAAGGGTGCTTTGCGTACTCTTGTTGAAAGAATTCAGAGTACTGACCCCACCGTAATGACAACCGATGTTCCTGCAGGCGGATTCAAGGGTTACAACCCGCAGTCGTGGTATTATTCTGCAGGCTGGGAAGCATTCTCAAATGCATACAACTCAGCTAAAGCCTGTCTTGCAAGACCGAACCCGACTCAGGCAGAAATTGATGATAAATGTTCAGCATTGCAGCAAGCATACGATGCACTTGAGATGCGTGTTGCAGACTACTCAATAGCGAATGCTTATTACAATCAGGCACTTGCAAAGAATAAGAATAACTATACTCTCGCTTCATGGGCAAAGGTGCAGAATATTCTTGATAATTATGTTTCAAACTACAGCATTATTTATCAGCCTGCAGTTGATAAGCTTGCAGCTGACCTTAAAAACGCTCTTGATACGCTTCAGGAAGCAAATGCAGATTACTCTGTGTTCAACCAACATCTCACCACTATAAACAACCTTATTCGTAAGGCGGAAACGAATTACGGCCTCCCTCCCGAAAAAGCATACAATAACTGGTCAGGTCTTGTTTCAGCACTTACCAAGTCGGGCTGTGTTTATGACGAGCTTGACGGCTATGTTGTTGCCGAACCTCTTCTTATCAGTCAGCAGCCGACGGTTGATGGTTATGTTATTGTTCTCGAAAGAGCTATCAACGCACTTTCACTTGCTTCGGCAAACTATACAGAGTCAGGTAAAGCTGAGTCTGCATACAAGCTCATTAACCTCAATCATGTTGTAAGCGACTGTGCAACCGAGCTTACCGCTGCTTATAATGCGCTTGTTGAATTGCACGGCAAAGATCTTTCTTATCAGTCAAAGATTTATGAGGCAACAGCCAAGCTCAACGACCTTCTTTCAAAGATTCAGTATAAGCCCGCAGACACAACTGCCGCAGTCAATATCCTTGCTGTCGCAAATTCACTTGACAGATCAATGTACGAGGATATGACCGCTGTTGATAATGCGATCGCAAACCTTGAATCAAAGATGAACCTTGATATCAGATATCAGAACGATATCAACCGTGCGGTATCGGCACTGCAGTCGGCTATCGATAACCTCGGCAAAAATGCGGCAGATTACACATCGGTTGACGATGCCATTGCTGCCGTACAGGAACGCGAAGAGCTTATCCGCATAACCTATGCCGACACTTATGGCTTTACAGCTGATGTGTTTTATTCAAACTGGTCAAAGGTTGTAGCCGCTATGGATAATGTTGTCCGCGGTCTGGACCTTACTCAGCAGACAACGGTTGACGGATATGCAACTGCAATTCTGAACGCACTCAATACTCTTACCGAGAACACTGCAGATTACTCAAGAGTTAATGAGCTTCAGGATGAAGCGTACACAATCGTTTCAACAGGCGAAGCTCTTTATACGGCAAAGAGTCTGGATAATCTTACATCGGTTTATGTCAATGTGGTTCAGAATAAGCCGATCAGTGAGCAGGCAACGGTTGACGGCTATGCTCAGAGCATTCAGACAGCTATTGACGAGCTTGAGTATCTTCCTGCTGATTATAAGGGTGTCAATGAGCAGCTCGCTCTGGCACAGGCTGAACTTGATAAGGACGAGGCTTATGCACTTGCTCATCCGGGTTATACATACTATACTTCAGATTCTGTTTCAGCTCTTAATGTTGCAATTGTATCTGTTGTTGACGGACTGGATATCAGATATCAGTCAGATGTTGACTCCTATGCTGCAGCAATCAAGACAGCTATATCAGAACTTGAATGTGCACCTGCTGATTATACGCAGGTTGACCTCAAGCTTCTTGAGATTCCGTCAGATCTTACACCTTACACAACTCTTTCAGTTGCAACACTTAATGTAACTGTCAACAGCATTAACCGTACACTTACTGCCGACAAGCAGGCGACGGTTGACCGTTACATAACCTCGATCGACAATGCTGTCAATAACCTTAAATACAAGTCGGGTGATTACAGTGCTGTAACGGCTGCAATCAACAAGGTGCCGAAGGATTCTTCAGTTTATACCGAGGACAGCTGGAATTACCTGCAGGATCAGATTAATACAGTTGTCTACGGCCTTGATATAACTCATCAGGACGAGATCGATACATACGCGCTCGCAATTGAAGAGGCTATCGAGTTCCTTCGCTATAAGACAGCTGACTATTCAGCTGTTAACGAAGCAATTGAGAATGCTAATACTGAAATCAATAAGGGTATATATACCGAAGTCAGCGTTAAACTTGTTCAGGAAGCAATCGATGCCGTAGAAAGAGATTATCCGATTAACCGTCAGGCAGAGGTTGACGCATTTGCGACTGCAATCAACACTGCAGTTTTAAAGCTTGTCAAGAAGACTGCTGACTACACTCAGGTAAACGATGCAATTGCAGCAGCAAATGCTGAAATTGCAAAGGGATACTATTCAGACGACAGCGTCGCAAAGCTTCAGGAAGCAATTGATGCAGTTGTTGAAGGATACCCATGCGACCGCCAGAATGAGGTTGATGTTTTTGCGGCAGCAATTATTGATGCTACACAGAAGCTTGAAATCGTCTATGCTGACTATACCGATGTTGATGATGCGATTTACTACGCTAAACTCGAGATTGAAAGCGGTCTTTACACAGACGAAACTGTAGAAAAGGTTCAGCAGGCAATTGATGCGGTAAAACGCGATTATCCTATTACCCGTCAGGAAGAGGTATATGATTTCGCTATCGCAATCGACGATGCAGTAAGTGAGCTTCGTTACAAGCCTGCAGATTATACTGCGGTTGACGAAGCAATTGAACTTGCGAATATTGAACTTGCAAAGGATATTTATACTGACAGCAGTATACTTGCACTCCGCAAGGCAGTTAATTCCGTAATAAGAGGCTACAACATCCTTAATCAGTCAACGGTTGACGGTTACGCAACTGCAATCTATGCCGCAATGGATAAGCTTCAGGTAAAGGGTGCTGACTACTCCGCAGTCAATGACGCAATCACAGCTGCAAACGAAAAAATCAATACAGGCTGGTATACTGATGATTCAGTCGAATCACTTCAGGAGGTAATTGCAACTGTTGAATATAATCTCCCGATAGGAAGACAGGATGAGGTTGATGCTTATGCGCAGGCTATTATCGAAGCGACAGGTAAGCTCATACTCAAGCCGGCTGACTACGAGTATGTTGAACTCACACTTGAAACTGCTGAATATGAAATCAGCAAGGGAATCTATACTGCTTACAGTATTGAGTATCTTCGCAGTGTGATGGGTTCCGTTGTTTACGGCTACACAATCGACCGACAGGATGAGGTTGATGCATTTGTTACGGATATTCAGTCTGCAATCAGCAGTCTCGAATTACTTCCGCCCGACTTCAGCAGACTTGAAGATGCAATAGACGAAGCGTGGGCAGAAATCAACAAGGGTATTTACACTGCTGACAGTGTACAAAGCCTTAAGAATGCAATCGAAATCGCTGAAGATGCAATGCAATCAGGCCGCCTTACAATCAACGATCAGTCTTATGTTGATTCGCTCACATACGCAGTTGAAGGTGAGACAGAAAGCCTTGTTCTCAGAGATGCAGACTACACTGTTGTAGCAAATGCAATCACATCTGCAAACGAAAAAATAAATACAGGCTGGTATACTGATGATTCGGTTGCTCTTCTTCAGGCAGAGATTGACAAGGTTGTATACGGACTTGACATCACACATCAGTCAGAGGTACAGCAATTCGCAGATAATATAGTTAAACTTACCAATGAACTGGCGTTAAAATTAGCAGATTATACAGAACTTCAAAAAATTCTGGATTTGCTTGACAATTCTTCCTCAGAGATTTATACTAATACATATAAAAACTTTAATGAGGTAATGTCTCTCATTAGTTCTTATAGAGAGAATACTGTCTCACAGAATATGTCACTTACCATCGATAAACAGTCTCAGGTTGACGAGATGGCAGTAACTCTTCAGGGCTACATTGATATGCTCGAACCTGAGGAGGTTTTGACTGAAAGCTTTGAGCTTGCAGGCACGGCAGCATTCAAGACAGTACAGGGTAAGACATACATCATCGGTGTCAAAGAAAAGCTTACAACGACAGTATTCAAGAAGTCATATATTTCATATGAGAACGTAACAGTTGATGTTGTAGCATCAGCGGGCCGATATGTAGGCACAGGTTCGGTTGTAACAGTAACCTCGGATCTTACGGGTGAAGTGATTGCAACATATGAGGTTGTACTTTTCGGTGATATCAACGGTGACGCACTTATCAATAACTCTGACTCAGTTGCATTGTTCCACACACTCGCAGGTGTAGCAGCACCTCTTGCAGATGCATATAAGGTAGCAGCAAACCTCGAAGGAACAAGACCGGTAATCAATAAGAACGACAGATCATATCTTGATCAGGTTCTTGTCGGTAAAATGTCAATCGATCAGAGCACAGGTGCGGTTGGTTAATTAACGGCTTTAATCCATTTAATGGATAAAGATATATTTTTTAGGAGGAAATATTATGGCAAAGAAACTTTTATGTGTTGTTCTTTCCGTTGCAATGCTTCTCGGTACATTTGCTATCGTAGCATCAGCTGGCGATTGCTATCCGTACACAGCTGAAGAAGTAGAAGCAGAGATGGCTGAAAAGCTTTGGGAAGAAGAGTATGACGCAGACGTTGATTACAAGGATTTAATCAACAGAAAGTGGCTCACAGGTATTAAGGAAATGGGTAAGTATGATTCTGTTATGCCTGCAACAGCTGCTTCCGCAGAGGTAATTGAGCAGAACATTCAGTTCTGGGACGATGAGATTATTGAGGCTTATTACAGCGCTTCAACAAACGAAGAGTTCTGGACACTCTATAACAAGATGAATACTCCTCTTGTTGTTGAGTATGACTGCGAGTGGTGTGGTCTTGAGTACGATATTCTCTACGATTGGGCTTACGAGTACAAGGCAGAAGAAAAAGCAACTGTTGATCTTGAAATCGTAGCTGACAAAGAGTATGCAAAGGCTGGCGACACAATCACAGTTGATGTTTATGCTACATCAAACTTCTACACACTTGACATCACCGGTGGTATCTTCTATGACAAGCAGTATCTTGAGCCTGTTTCAGTAGCTTTCGATACAACTGCTATCCCGACATGGAAAGAGACACTTGTTCAGCTCGATGGTTTCGTAACAGCAGCAGCTGGTGACCTTAGAGAGAACTACTGGCCTGATGAGATGTGCAATGAAGAAGATCTTGCAAAGTACGGTTTTTCTTACTTCGAAGCTGTAGGTAATACAGATCTCGGCGTTGGTAACTATGTATCAGGTCTTAAGCTTCAGGGTGAGCGTTTGTTCACAGCTACATACACAGTTAAGGAAGATGTTCCCGAAGGAACAGAGCTTAAGTTCTTCCTTCCCACAGACGTAACATTGTCAATTGAAGAGATTCTTGTCAGCGAAATGGAAGACAAGTCAGCACTCTGGATTTTACGTCGTGTTGTATATCCTGACTCAACAGCTGATTTAGAAGGCATTACAACAGATAACCACTTCTGCTATGGTCAGACAGTTACAGCTAACACAGAAATCGTTACAATCGGTGAAGAGCCCGCTCCTGCAGTTAAGGGTGAAATCGTAAATGTTAACGTAGCTGACACATATATCGGTGACACAGCAGTTGTTGGCATTGAAGTAACAGGTTCACCTGACCTTCTTCGTGTTACATCTGGTGACGGCTATCAGGTATTCACACGTGACGATGCTGACATCACAGCAACAGAGAACGGTGAGAATTGGGTAATCGAGCTCCTCGTAGCTGAAGAAGAAGTTGCATGCACAGTATTTGCTGACTACGGCGATCTTGGTGTAACAGATGGTACAGATTTTGTACTCGTTGGTCTTGTAAAGCAGGATCTCGGCGTTTACTCAATCGAAATTCCTGATATGTATCCGAACGCTCAGAACGGTGGTATTATCACAGCTGGTAAGCACCAGGTTATCATCAAGACAAGTGTTGACGTAACTAAGGTTCAGTTCTATGATGAATCAGACGGAACAACATACACTTATCCGATGGCAACAACTGAGTATGAGGACATCGATGGCGAGCGCGTATGGAAGATCAACCATGCATTTGGTCCTTTCGGCACACGTTCACTTGTTGTAAGAACACGTTCAGCAACAACATTCTTTGCTGCAACTGACGCAACACTTGATGCAACTGTTGTTTACTAATATTGATTATTAAGCATTAGAATTGCATAATATTTTTTCTTGGCCCCGTGGAAACACGGGGCTTTGATTTTTTTGCGGGTAGTTGACAAAGGCACCTCTTTATGCTATCATTTCTCAGGATTTATTGACAATGGTAATCACTATAATTTGGCAGGCAATCTCAGGTTGTCTGCCGAATTTAAGTTTAAGGATTATATCTTGCATTGTCACCAACTTCATATAAGTAAGGAGAAATAAATTGATCAGCACATCGAATATCAGCCTCCAGTACGGTGGCAGAGAACTTTTTAAAGGCGCAGATTTAAAATTTACAAACGGCAACTGTTACGGCCTTATCGGTGCAAACGGAGCAGGTAAGTCAACTTTTCTTAAAATCCTTTCAGGTGAAATTGAGCCGAATAAAGGCGAGGTTTTTATCACTCCGGGCGAAAGAATGTCTGTTCTTCGTCAGGATCACTTTGCCTTTGACGAATACGATGTAATCCGCACGGTATTGATGGGCAATCCTAAGCTTTGCGAGATTATGGACGAAAAAGAAGCACTCTATATGAAAGAGGATTTTTCCGAGGAAGACGGAATCCGTGTTAGTGAGCTTGAGGAAGAGTTTGCAGAAATGGGTGGCTGGAGTGCAGAAAGTGATGCCGAAATTCTTCTCAACGGTCTTGGTGTTACAAACGAATTCCACTACTCGATGATGAGTGAGCTTGACAACGAGGTCAAGGTTAAGGTGCTTCTTGCACAGGCTCTTTTCGGCAATCCCGATATTCTTCTTATGGACGAGCCTACAAACCATCTTGATATTGATGCAATCGCATGGCTTGAGGAATTCCTTATAGAGCTTGACAGCACAGTTATCGTTGTTTCGCATGACCGTCACTTCCTTAACAAGGTTTGCACACATATTGTTGATATCGACTTTGGTAAGATTGCCATGTATGTCGGCAACTACGATTTCTGGTACGATTACACACAGATCGCTCAGCGTCAGCTTCGTGAACAGAACAAGAAAGCTGAGCAGAAGATGAAGGAATTGCAGGAGTTTATTGCACGATTCAGTGCTAATGCCTCCAAGTCAAAGCAGGCAACAAGCCGTAAAAAGCTTCTTGATAATCTTGTTATTGAGGATATGCCTGTTTCCTCCCGCCGTTTCCCGTTCGTATCATTCAAACCTGACCGTGAGGTCGGTAACGAGCTTCTCACCGTTACGGGACTCAGCAAAACAATCGGTGACCGCAAGGTGCTCGACAATGTAAGCTTCACAATCAAGCCTGACGATAAGGTTGCTTTTGTAGGTACCGACTCACTTGCAAAAACAACTCTTTTCCAGATTCTTATGGGTGAAATTGAGCCTGATGAGGGTACCTTCAAATGGGGTGTAACAACATCGCAGGCATATTTCCCGTCGGATAACTCAGCATTTTTTGACGGCTGCGAGGACAGCCTTATTGACTGGCTCCGCCGTTATTCAGATCTTATTTTCGAAACTGATGTACGCGGCTGGCTCGGCAGAATGATGTTCTCGGGAGAAGAAGCTACCAAGCAGGCAAAGGTTCTTTCCGGTGGTGAAAGAGTACGCTGTATGCTTTGTAAGATGATGCTTTCAGGTGCTAATGTCCTTATCTTTGATGAGCCGACAAACCACCTCGACCTTGAATCAATTGCTTCACTTAACGAGGGTATTATCAAATTCCCCGAGACTGTACTTTTTACTTCTCACGACCATCAGTTTGTTGAAACAATCGCAAACAGAATTATTGATGTAACACCCGGCAGCTTCTACGATAAAGAAATCACATACGATGAGTATCTTAATGAATTAAAGGGCGAGTAATATGAAATATTCGATCATTCCGAAACCCGTGCGCTATGATGTTAAAGAAAATGAAACCGTAACGGTTTCCGACCGCACCGCAGTAACCTGTGTGCGTGAATTTTTAAGCGTGGGCGATGAGCTTTCACGATACCTTCACACGCGTTCGGATGCAGATGAAAACGAAATAATCATATCAAAGGCAAAAAGCATTGCCGCGGAGGGTTATGCCATTTACACCGAAAACGGTAATATTCAGATCAAAGCCTCTACAGCACGCGGAGCGTATTATGCATTTGTTACCTTGAAATGGATTCTTATGCAGGTCAAGCGTGTTGACGGTAAAAAGACGATTACAGGTTTTCTTATTGAGGATAAGCCAGGTTACCGTCACCGCGGTATGATGCTTGATGAATGCCGTCACTTTTTCGGCAAGGATACGGTGAAAAAACTGCTCGACAATATGGCGCTTTTAAAGCTCAATGTCTTTCATTGGCATCTTGCTGATGATCAGGGCTACCGTATCGAATCCAAGGCTTTTCCGCAGCTTAATGAGATTGCCTCGAAGCGCCGTTACGATAACTTTGCAAAGCGCAATCAGACTGATTCACAGCCCGAATACGGACCGTTTTACTATACCCACGATGAAATTCGTGAAATCGTAAAGTATGCCGCAGACCGTCATATAAGCGTTATTCCTGAGATTGATATTCCGGGTCACACAACTGCAATGATAGCTGCATATCCGGAGCTTTCGTGCGACGGTGTGCGTCCTGAGGTTGAATGCTCGGGCGGTATAAAGCCTTCGATTCTCTGTGCAGGCAAGCAAAGCACATTTGATTATCTCAACACTCTTTTTGACGAAATCTGTCCGCTGTTCCCGTCTCCTTATTTCCACATCGGCGGTGACGAGACAAGATACGGCAAATGGAAAACATGTCCTGATTGTCAGGCTGCAATAAAGATGTATGAGCTTAAAAATGAGAAGCATCTGCAGATGCATTTTATGGGCAGAATAAACGAAATGCTTAAATCACGCGGTAAAAAGTGCATTGCGTGGAATGACTGTCTGGGTGATGAGCTTGATAAGGATATAGTCTGCCATTACTGGACATTCCGGAATGCTTCAACAGTGAGGCAACAGGCAAAAAAGCGTGAGGTTATTCTTTCACCGATGCTTTCGTTTTATTTCAATTACGGTTACGGTGCAATCCCTCTTAAAAAGACCTACAAGTTTAATGAGAAGTCAAAGGGCTTCCGTAAAAAGGGTGTGCGCGTAAGGGGAATAGAGGCTGAGCTTTGGACGGAATGGATTGATTGTCCCGAGGCGGTTGAATACAGCATTTATCCGCGACTTTCCGCACTTTCCGAGGTAGCATGGACAACGCTAGAAAAACGCAATTTCAAGGATTTTTCACAGAGACAGAAGTTCTATAAGCTTTACCTTGAAAGCAATGGTATCAATTATTACCGGCTTGACGGCAAAACCCGTCGCAGGCTCATAGCGCTGTACAGCCACGGCAAGGACGGCAAAGAGTTCAGACGTAACGAAAAGTTCAAGCAGTCCCAAAAGAAATAAAAATAATTCAAAAATATCCCTTTTTGCTATTGACAAGAACAGATAACCTATGTTAAAATACATCACGTTGCAGAAACACGCGGGTGTAGTTTAGTGGTAGAATTCTAGCCTTCCAAGCTAGTCGTGTGGGTTCGATTCCCATCACCCGCTCCAGATTCCCCTAAACCTCTGCAATAGCAAAAAGGGGCTAAATATGCGCTTGTAGCTCAGGTGGATAGAGCAACTGCCTTCTAAGCAGTGGGTCAGGGGTTCGAGTCCCTTCAAGCGCGCCATATGGTGGGTATAGCTTAGTTGGTTAAAGCGCCAGTTTGTGGCACTGGAGACCGTCGGTTCGAATCCGACTATCCACCCCAATTAAAAATCTGCAAGAAGTCCATTCTTGCAGATTTATTTTTAAAATAGAATAATGGGGTGTCGTCAAGCGGTAAGACACAGCACTTTGACTGCTGCATTCGCTGGTTCGAATCCAGCCATCCCAGCCAGAAAAAAGCACTTGCAAACGCAAGTGCTTTTTTCAACTAAATCCGTCCTTACGTACGGAATAAATCCCACGATGTGGGATGAAATCACTTTCGTGATTAAATCCGACTTCGTCGGAAGAGCGGACGGATTTAATTTCATCTGCGAAGCAGATTTCATCCGAAACTTGTTTCGGATTTCATCGGTAGTGAAACGAACGATTTCATTAGAATAATCAGTTTTTGAGAAATATATTGCAAAAGTACTTCACAGAGTATGTTCGTCATTTTGACCGGTTAACACAAATAAAATCCGTTCTCGTAAGAGAGCGGATTTTATTTGTATTATTCATTTTTCAATATTCATAATTAGTTATTCATTCCTGCAAATGGATTTTAATGAATTATGAAAAATGATGCTGTTTTGCTGATACCTCCATATTGTTTTTGCTGATATTTGTATTTTTACAACGCTTATGATATAATAAATTAAAAATAAAAGAGGTGAAAACAAAATGGCAAAGCTGGAACAAACTATTAACGGTGATTTTGAACAGCTGCTTAACAAAATTGAGCAAGGAATACTCGGCGGTAATGTGTCAGCATCACTTGAGGACTCAAGTGATTTCTGTGATGGGGAATCCAGATGCAGTGTGCGTGTGTTTGAACGATACAGCTACGCAGGTAACAACCGTGTCAGTATGAACGTTACGATGTTTCAGAACGCAGACGGTCCGATTCATCTTTCGGCGATAACCTCAGGCGGAAGCCAGGCGATGTTTTTCAAAATCAACACATTGGGTGAAGAAACTTTTCTCGATAAACTCAGAGAAATGTTATAACACCCTATAGTTCATAATTATTATTTCGCAGAGGCTCATTATGAAAAAAATTCACAAATTCCTGTTAATCCTTATATCAATCTCAATTCTCTGTTGTGCGGCTGTCGGAATCTATGCTTCGGACTATTACCGTGCAGATGCGATTGCTGTTTCTGCAGGTGCTTCAGCCGATGGTGTCAGCGTTATCCACGACACAGACGGAGAAGCTGTGTTTATGCCGCAAAATCCCGAGTGTGGACTTATCTTCTATCCGGGCGGAAAGGTCGAATACAAGGCTTACGCACCGCTTATGAAGGCTTTGGCTGAAGAGGGCGTACTGTGTGTTGTAACCGAAATGCCGCTGAATCTTGCTGTGCTTGATGTTGATGCGGCAGACGGCATAGCAGAGAGATATCCCGACATAAAATCGTGGTTCATCGGCGGACATTCGCTAGGCGGTTCGATGGCAGCGTCATATGCGCTCGATCACGCAGATGCGCTTGACGGACTCGTACTTCTGGCCTCGTATTCAACTGCCGATCTGAGCGTGACCGACCTCAGAGTTATCTCGGTTTACGGCAGTAATGACGGTGTGCTTAATATGGAAAAGTACGAAGAGTACAAATCTAATCTGCCTGAGAATACGGTCGAAACTGTCATTGACGGCGGATGTCACGCGTATTTCGGAAGCTACGGTGCGCAGGAGGGTGACGGCACGCCTACGATTACGGCGGACAGACAAATCGCACAGACTGTCACCGCCCTCAAAGAGTTTATAAAAGGAGAGTAACAATGCCTTTTCAGATTATAAGACAAGACATAACCCGTGTTGAGTGTGATGCAATTGTCAATGCAGCCAACAAAACGCTTCTTGGCGGTGGCGGAGTTGATGGTGCTATTCACAAGGCGGCAGGGGAAATGCTTCTTGAGGAATGCAGAACACTCGGAGGGTGTGATGTCGGTCAGGCGAAGATAACGGGAGGGTACAATCTGCCTGCAAAATATGTTATACATACTGTCGGTCCCGTTTGGCGCGGCGGTTTTTTCCGTGAAAAAGAAAAGCTTGAATCGTGTTACCGTGAGTCATTGAAGCTTGCAAAAGCAAACGGATGTGAGTCGGTTGCATTTCCTTTGATTTCAGCAGGATCGTACGGTTATCCGAAGGATAAGGCACTCAAGGTTGCAGTGGATACCATTGCAGATTTTCTTTTTGAAAATGATATGACAGTCTACCTTGTTGTGTTTGACAAAAATGTCTACGAAATCTCATCCAGGCTTTTTGCTGAAATAAAAGAATACATTGACAACAACTATGTTGATGAGCACGCGCTGTTAAGACGCACACGCTATCTGAATGCAGGCATACAAAGCGTTGACGCTTGTATGCCGACGATGTGTGACTGTGCGTCGATGCCGATGTCAGAGCTTGACAATGAGCTTAAAAACCTTGACGAGAGCTTTTCACAGATGCTTCTTCGCAAGATTGACGAAAAAGGAATTACCGATGCCGAGTGCTACAAAAAGGCAAATATCGACCGAAAGCTTTTCTCTAAAATCCGTAACGATATCAATTATAAGCCTAAAAAGTCAACAGCGATCGCTTTTGCCGTTTCACTTGAATTAAGCCTTGACGAAACTGAGGATTTACTGCGAAAGGCAGGCTATGCCCTTTCACACAGTAATAAGTTCGATGTGATTATCGAGTATTTTATCAAGAAAAAGAATTATAACATCTATGAAATCAACGAGACTCTGTTTGCATTTGATCTGAGCTTGTTGGGTAATTAAAATGTCGCTTCACAAGCGACCATACAAAGCTTCATATCCTCTATAATGTGATTGTAAGGTGAGAAACCAAACAATCACATTATTTTTTTGGAGGAATTTATTATGAAAAACAACATTACGGAATTGGTATTCATTCTTGACAGAAGCGGTTCAATGGCAGGACTCGAGTCGGACACAATCGGCGGCTTTAATGCGATGATTGAAAAGCAGAAGAAGCTTGACGGCGAGTGCTATGTTTCAACTGTCCTTTTTGATGACCGAATTGAGGTGCTGCACGACAGAAAAAAGCTCTCTTCAATTGAGAAAATGACGGACAAGGATTATACCGTCAGAGGCTGTACGGCACTCATTGATGCAATCGGCTCATCTATCCGTCACATTGCCAATATTCACAAGTACGCCCGTCCCGAGGATGTACCGCAGAATACGATGTTTGTTATCACAACTGACGGAATGGAGAATGCAAGTCACCGTTACTCCGCCGATGATGTAAGACGAATGATTAAAAAGGAAAAAGAAGAGTACGGCTGGGAGTTTATTTTTATCGGTGCTAACATAGACGCGGTTGAAACTGCAGGTAACCTTGGTATAGACAGTGACAGAGCAGTCGATTACCGTGCTGACAGCAAGGGTACAAAGGTACTGTATTCGGCTGTATCGGATGCCGTGTGCAATATGCGTGAGTGCAGACCGATGAATAACAATTGGCGCGAGAAGCTCGACGAGGACTTTAACAACAGAGGTAAATAATAACAAAAGCCGAAGCAAACGCTTCGGCTTTTGTTATTTAACTTCCATTTTTTCGATTCTTTCTCTCTCGGGTGTAACATTTACCGAATAATAAACGTGGTAAATAACCTTGCCCGGAGGGGCACCCTGAGGCTTCTTGAGGTGCCTGACATAAGTATAATCAACGGGCACAAGCTTTGCGTCCCTTGCCTTGCTGTGGTAAGCAGCAATCTCCGCTGCTTCAACAATTGCATTGTCACTTATTTCCTGACCGTCACTTACAATAATAACGTGTGAGCCGGGGAACTTCTGCGTGTGAAGCCACATATCGTTCTTCTGCGCAGTTTTAAGAGAGAGCTTGTCATTCTGCATATTGTTTCTGCCGACAAGCACACGGAAGCCGTCAGTTGTTCTGTATTCCATCGGCGGCAGAAGCTTTTGCTGTTTTGTGTTATTTTTACGCTTGAATCTCATAAAACCGCTGACAACAAGCTCGTTTCTGATTTCCTCTATTTCAGCCTGCGTGCTTGCACGGTCAAGTGCATCGGCAACAGTCTCTAGGTATTGCAGGTCGTTCTGTCCCTGCTCGATCAGCTCGGTAAGCATTGTTTCTGCAGTCTTTGCTTTACGGTAATCCTTGAAATACTTCTGTGCATTCTGTGCAGGCGATTTTGAAGGATCAGCCTTGATGCGGAGGATTTTATTCTCGTCATAGTAGTTTTCAAGGTCATAATAAACTGCGCCTTTTTCGAGCCTGTAAAGATTTGCGTTGATAAGCTCGGCACTGATTCTGAGCAGCTCGCGGTCTGCACATTGCCTGAGTTCTGCCTGCTGAAGGCTTATTTTTTTTGAAATTCTCGCAATTGCAGAATTCAGAAACTTGACAAGATCCTGCGCCTTCTGTCGTGTTCTGTCAAGTCTGTCACACTCGTAATAGAACTCATCAAGCAAATCTGAAAAGCTTGATTTTTCCTCTGAGGTATACAAAAGACCGTATTGCCTGATAGGCATAAAGGAAAAGTCAACGGGCTTGCCTGTTTCGTCCTTGAGCATAAACGGAACACCGATACCATCCGTTACAGTTTTTCTCAGGTTATCAATAGCCTGTGCCAACAGATCGAAGGATTTATCGCTTACCTCGTCAACAAAAAGCTCACTGTCTTCACCTGCAAGCTCACGGCTTGTCAGAGGTGATACGCCCTGCAGAGTGCAAAGAATTGCAGAAGAGAGAGTTTTTGTCGGATAAGACTTGATCTGTGCAATTATATTCTCTGTTGAATGCAGTGTTATGTTCAGCTTATTCTGCGGTGGGGGAGACGTATAGCTGAAGCCCGGCAGAAGTTGTCTTACGGTTGACTGACTCAGATCAACACGCTTGAGTGCATCAACAATTTTTCCGTCTGAGTCAAAGAGAATGATGTTGCTGTGCTTTGCCATAATCTCGATGGAAAGCGTAAGCTTTACTCTGTCACCGATTTCGTTTGCAGCATCAAAGTCAATATAAAGAACTCGGTCAAGCTCGGACTGTCTAACATCAATCAATGCAGCGTTCACAAGCCTTTTTCGCATCAGCATACAGAACATCGGCGGGGTTGCAGGGTTCTCGGGTGCGTGCGAAGTGAAATGAATTCTCGGACTGTTTGCACGGACGCTCAGTAAAAGCTTTTTTGCACCGCCTTTACCGCGCAGATGGATAACCAGCTCCTCGCGGGAGGGCTGGTGTATTTTTTCAACACGGCTGAACTGTGCGCCGTCAAGTATTTCTTTTTTTGCGAGACTTAAAAGTATACCGTCAAGTGCCATAATTACTCCGTAAACTGAACAGGATTTTCCTGTCTTAGATCAATAATTTCTATATCCGTAAACTGCTCCTGAAGCTTTTTAACAAGAACGGGAACAACGGGGAATTCTGTTTCAAAATGACCTGCCGCAATAAGGGTAATGCCTGAGCTGATTGCATCAAGGAAGTCATTGTGCTTTGCATCGCCTGTGATAAAAGCGTCGATTTCACCTGCTTCGGACATAAGCGAAGCACCTCCGCCCGTACAGATTGCAACCTTGTGTATGGCTTTGCCGCCGTCTGCAAAACGAACCTTGGTATCGAGAACTTTTGCAATGTGTGAAGCAAGGCTTTCAGCAGTGGTTTCATCAATGTCTGCATAACGCAGAATCGGATTCTCACCCTTGTATGATTTGAAGCCGAGCAATTCAGCAAGAGTATCGTTAGTACCGCCGTCAGCAATGTCAAGCGGTGTGTGCATACAGATTGCGCTGATTGAATTTGCTGCAAGCTCAAACGGCACACTGCCTTTGACAAACCTTTTCATTGAAGAAAAAATAACGGGGTGATGGCTTACTATAAGATCTGCACCGATTTCCTTGGCCTTCGCTGCAGCCTTTTCGTCAATGTCAAGAACAACGGCAACACGCTTTACGGGAGCATTCATATCGCCTACAAGCATACCGCTGTTGTCCCAATCCTCCTGGGTTTCTACGGGGGATACGGTATTGAGATAATTATAAATATCTTTAACTCTTACCATTTCTTCACCTCATCCAGTATGTATTGTAACGATTTGATTTCTTCGTTTTCGGGATCGATTTTCATCAAGGCTGAATGTCTTACTGATACACGGTGGAGCTTTTTCTGACAAAAGGCATCCGAAGCGTCATCCTTGCGGTAAAAAAAGTCACCGAACATATCTTCAATAGGGTCGTGCTCTGTTGTCTTGCCTGTAAAAACAGCGGACATACAGATATACGGCTTTTTGTCATCAATACAGCTTGACTGCTCGATAATTTCAAAACCGTTTGACCACAGCCATCTTCTGACAACCTCGTCGTGAGACTGTGGCTGAAGAATAAGCTTGTATTTTTCATCTTTAATCCACGGTGCATCTTCAAGAATTTCGGAGATAAGTATGCCGCCCATACCTGCGATAACAATGTCATCCACCTCATCGGGCATAACATTACGAAGTCCATTGGAACGCAACAACTTCACCTTGTCGGCAATGCCGTAATGGTCAACAGTTGCCTGAGCGTTATCCAATGGACCCTTTCTCAAGTCTGCGGCGATGGCAAAAGGAATAGTGCCATCGAGTAAAAGGGCAGCCGGAAGGTAAGCATGATCCGTGCCGATATCGGCAATACGCGAATCCTGTCTGACCATCTCAGCCGCCATAGTCAGTCTTGGTTTAAGTTCGACTCTCATTTACTTGCGAGATATGCGTTAATGTCAGCAACAAGCTCTTCAACGTCAACACCGTGTACCTGACAAGCCATCTCAAGAGTTTCGCCTCTTGCGGAAGGACAGCCGAGACAGTGCATACCCATATTAAGGAAGAACTGTGCGGTACCTACATCAGCGTCAAGAATATCACCGATAAGCATATCTTTTGTTACTTCTGTCATAATAAAACCTCCGAAAATAAGATACACTTATATTATACACATTTCTGCAGTTTTTTCAAGTGATATAAAATTTTACTTTTCAAAATGCAATAAAGATGGTATAATACTTGCGATGAAAAATAAATGTGAGGTATCACAATGAAAGTTACTTATGATGCGGCGGCAAAAATCAACCTTATGCTGGATATTCTTGCCCGTCTCGAAAACGGATATCACAGTCTCTTTATGCTTATGCAGTCCGTTGACCTTTACGACACTGTAACAGTTGAAACGGATAACAGCGGAGCAATCACCATCACCTCTGACGAGGAAGGTATACCGTGCGACAAACGAAATATAGCATACAAGGCGGCTGAGGCTTTCTTCAATGCAACGGGTGTGCAGAACACCGGTATTAAGATTCATCTGCAGAAGCGTATTCCTTTTGAAGCGGGAATGGCGGGAGGCAGTGCTGACGGAGCATCGGTTATTGCCGCACTTAATGATATTTATAAAACAGAGCTTACGGACGCTGAGCTTTGCCGTATCGGACTCAGGGTCGGTGCCGATGTACCGTTCTGCCTCAAGGGAGGCACATGTCTGGCGCAGAATGTTGGTGAAATTCTGTCACCGTTACCCGATCTTGATGAGTGTTATATTGTGCTTGCAAAACCCGAGAGGGGAGTTTCCACAAAGGAGGCTTTTGCAGCATTTGACACCGCAACCAATATCCGCCACCTTGATACCTGTGCGATGCTTTATGCGGCATCTCAGGGTGACCTTTATGAAATATGTAAGCATACGAAAAATGTTTTTGAACAGCTTATCGAAGTGCCCGAGCGTGTGCCTATCAAATCAACGCTCAACCGACACGGTGCAATTGCTGCTTGCATGAGCGGAAGCGGTCCGACAGTTTACGGTATTTTTGACGATGAGTCAAAGGCACAGTCTGCGGCATCAGCTCTCAGGTCTTTGGTTAAAAACATCTACATCACAAAACCTGTCAGAAGCGGACTGGTCAGAAAAGATTAATCAGAATCAAAAACAAAACTTAAAAAACAGGCTCGGGCGTTCAGCCCGAGCCTTTACTGTTTATTTGATTACTGCCAGATAAATGTTACTGAATTCTTCATATAGTTGATGTGGTAATTCTTACCCTTTTCAAACTTATACGGTCTGGATGTGAATGTTGCGTTATGCTCAATCTTGTCAACCTCTTCAAGTCCCTTGACAAAAGCTGTCATCATTTCTGAATCCGGGAAGTAGAGTGTTGCATCAAGCTTAACCTCCTGAGTAGCGGCAGGTGTTGAACCCCAGTCTGCAAGAGCACCGGGAACGAAGCCTGTGAGCCACCATGAGTACTGTGTTCCTCGTGAGAAGAGGAGAGAGTTATTTCTGAAAAGGCTCATGCTCATCTTGATAAGCATATCATCGTCAGCGCACTTGAAGTAGTTAACGCCGTTTTCATCAATAAGTTCATCCTCAAAGTCACGGTAGTAAAGACCGATTTCAGCACCGATAAGAACCCAGCCGTACTGACCCTTCCAAAGCTGAACCATCCACTCTTTGTTGTCGTACTCAAAGAAAATTCTTGAGGTATCGAACCAACAAACGATCATGGGAGCGGCAACGTCGTAGATGAATGTATAGCCGAATGTTCTCTGCCATGCGTTACTTGAAGCGTAGAAAACGCCTTCTCTTGCGTCATAAGAGAAACCGAGAAGACCTGAACCGTCAGGGTTTGTAACCTTGCCTGTTGCGGGGTCGTACCAGAAACCGCCTATAATTTCAACGCGTCCTGATTCAACGGGTGAGCCGGCGGGGAAGCTTGTGATCTTGCCAACAGCGTAATGAAGGATGTAAAGTGCATCAGTTGAGTTAATCTTACCGTTACCGTCAACGTCAGCAGCCTTCTTTTCTGCAGCAGTAAGAGTTTCCTGACCTGTGCAGTATCTTACAATGATAAGTGAGTCGAAAGAGTTGATTGCGGCGTCGCTGTTTGCGTCACCGATTGTATTGTCAGCAGCAGCTGTTGTAACAGCAAACATTGCAAAGGTACCTGCTACAATACACAGAGAAAGAATTACTGAAATAATAGATTTTGCCAATTTCATCTTGATATCCTCCTGACAGTTTTAATTAGAATGTTAATCTTTTTCCGACAACAAACTGAAGTATGGTTAAAGCATCAGTAGAGTCTACATTGCCTTCCTTGGTTACATCAGCTTGTGCTAACTGAGCATTGTTAAGTGTGAGCTTACTTACCGAATACTGAAGAATCATAAGTGCGTCGCCCGAGTCTACCTTTTTGTCATTGTTAACATCACCAAGAATACTTGCGCCCTTGGCAAGGAAGATTACGGGGAAGGGAGCACGCTTACCTGCGAATGTTGCATAAAGTACTGCGTGACCCGGTTCAAGATAATCAATATCCTGTGAAACAGCCCAACCGATCAGCTTGTTTTCGGGGTAAGAAATCTGCTTTACAGTTCCGTCCTTGTAAAAAACCTTCAGTCTGATACCGGTCATATCAAACTCGGTAAACTCAACATCTCCGATACCGCTCATTTTCCAATCAGTACCTTCGTGAAGAAGAGTTTTCTTGGGGGGAGTTAAAACGATGATACTGTCAGCCTCGATAAGCTTGATTGTAACCGAAGCATAAACCTTTGAGCCGAAGCTGTCGCAGAAAATGTGCATTGTGTTGTCACCTGCAACCCATGAACCGGATGCCGGCTTGGAATACATGTTCGGCCAGGCGCCGGAAGCATCATATTCAACCGTCTTACCTTTGTAAGAAAGAGATGTGCCTGAAAGGTCAACACCGCCGATAAAAGAAATTTTACCGGACTTGTCGTATGACCAGTCAATTCCCTGATAGAATGTTGTTTTCGGAGACTTGACTACGGTAACATCGGCAGCGAAAGCGGCGACACTTACCGCGGAAAATGCGAGGAGTAAAGCTAACATCAGCGAAACTAAACTTCTGAGTGTTATTTTCTTCATCGTAGGATCCTCCTTATGAAGATATTTATATTCTTATGTATTATACATTATAAATGCTTGCGTGTCAATCTATGATTACATATAACACACAGTTGATTTTGTAAAAACTTTCTGTTGACAAGATGTTGATATTGATATATAATGTTGACGAATATAATGCACAAACTGTGGGATTGCGTGCCTGCTAGTGCATTATAGAATATGAAAGGACTGGTAGAATGAAGAAAACTTCGTTCAGGGTTCTGTCTCTGGTGCTATCCCTTGTGATTGCATTCAGCTGCGTTGTCTGCGCATCTGCCTTTGAGGGCAGATACGGTGACACTGACGGCAAAGGAGTTGTAGACTCCACGGATGCTCTTGCAATTCTTCTCCACTCGGTTGGGAAGAAGCCGCTTACAGGTGACGCCTTAATCAGAGCCGATGTCAACGCCGACACTTATGTCAACTCGTCGGATGCACTTGAAGTTCTTTTGTTTACTGTCGGTAGGGTAGATAAGTTCAAGGCTGAAACGACAGCTCCTCCGGAAGCACCGGAAAAGGAAATTCTTGGGCTTTATACCGATGCAGTGGACAAGATGTACGAGATTGTTCCGTTTTACAGATTGAAGAATGTTGTCGAAACTGTTGATGTCAGCACTTCAGGAGATATTGAACTCGATGCCGAGATGCAAGCAAGTCTTAAAGAACAGATGCAGGAAAAATCTGTCAACAAATCTGTATATCCTTTGGGTTCAAATGGTGCAAGGTTAAATCTTCCGAGGCAGTTTTCTGTAGACGATGCTGCAAAGTTTGAAAGTGTTGACTATGAATTGCTTGAAACCGGTGAATATAAGCTTGTTATCCGTTTTAAAGATGAAATTAATCCTACAAAAGAAGGTTTGATTATTAAGGCTTTCGGTTTGCCGGATGAGGAAGAATTCAAATCATCACTTCAAAACGAGTTTGCTGATTTATCTGCAAGCCTGGGCGGTCTGGCAACAATTTCCGCCGGTGATGTTAAGTATGAAAATGCTTCAGTAACTTGTGTATGGAATCCTGAAACAAATGAAGTTGTTTCTTATGAAACTGTTTGTGATATGTCTGTTAGTGTAAAATTTTCGGTTAAGGTTGAAATCTTTTTTGTACCTGTTGAAAAAACACTCAACATTAATATGGTAACCCGTACAACAAACAGTTACACAGATTTCCGATACACGGAAGAAACAGTTTAATTTATTCTAGTTTTAGCTCGTCGGCGTTTTCGCCTAAAATGACCGATGTCTAAATATATGTGCTTTGACACAAATATAATAAGGAGATGGTTATACGATGAACAAAATTGCTAAGATTCTTTCAGCTGTTATCGCAGTTGTATGGCTCTTTCAATGATCACTTTCGCTTTTGCTGCAGACAAAGCTGTTGTATCTCTTAACCTCGTTAGCGAAGATGCAAACACAGTTACTCTTTCTGTAGTTCTTGAAGAAGGCGATAAAATCGGTGCTCTTGAAGTAGAGGTAGTTGCTAAGTCAGCAAATATCGGTGCTTTGACAGCTATTGATGTTGAAAAGAGCAACTTTGATCTTTCATACGGCAATCCCGACAACGGCAAGCTTGCTGTAAACTCAATTAACGGTGTTGATGGTGTTACAGCAGTTGCTAAGTACACCTTTGCTAAGGTTGCGTCTGATGATGTAAGTGTTGAAGATTTCAGCATTATCATTAACAACTGTGCAGGTGTCAGAGGTGAAGAAGGTGCAGATCTCGAAAAAGTTGAGTGTTCAGTAGTTAATAAGCTTCCTGAGAAGGTTACAACAACTGAGTCAACAACTGAGTCTACAACTGAGTCTACAACTGAGTCAACGACTGAGTCAACAACTGAGTCTACAACTGAGTCTACAACTGAGTCAACAACTGAGTCTACAACTGAGTCTACAACTGAGACTTCAACAGAAGCATCAACAGAGGCTTCAACAGAGGCTTCAACAGAAGCTTCAACAGAAGCTTCAACAGAAGCTTCAACAGAGGCTTCAACAGAGGCTTCAACAGAGGCTTCAACAGAGGCTTCAACAGAGGCTTCAACAGAGGAAAAGACAGAAGCTCCTTCAGAGGAGAAGACAGATGTACCTGCAGCTGACGACAAGACTGAAGCTCCGGCAACAGGCGACGTTGTTAACCCTGACACAGGCGACAGCGCAACAGCTACAGCAGCTATCCTTTCTCTTCTCGCAGTAAGCGGTGCAGCTATCGTTGCACTTCGTAAGAAGGAAGACTAATTTCTTGCTCACAGGAGGATTATCCGGATAATCCTCTTATGATACCAAACTTTTAACGCCCCCACACAGACCTATGGGCGTATGGTCTGTGTGGTTTTTCTTTTTATAATAAGATATCTATGACAAACGGTGGGTTTCCCACCGTTTTTGCTTTTTATAAACTGATAAATTTTTCCCTGTCTTGCAATATGTAATATTTTGTTGTATAATGACAATCGGATATATATGAATTAAGAAAGCGGTGCAGTATGAGTTACATTGAATTTGCAGGCGTTTCAAAAATTTATAAAGTGGGTGACACGGAAATCCACGCTCTGTCAGATGTGAGCTTCACAATCGAGCAGGGTGAAATCTGTGTTGTTGTAGGCCCGAGCGGTGCAGGTAAAACTACACTTCTCAATGTGCTTGGCGGTATGGATTCCTGCACTCACGGTCAGATTGCCGTTGATGACAGAATTATTACCGATTTCAGAAAGCGCAGTCTTATGCATTACAGACGCGACGATGTCGGCTTTATTTTCCAGTCATATAATCTTGTGCCTAATCTCACTGCACTTGAAAATCTTGAGCTTGTGGCCAACCTGAGCAACAAGGCTGTGGACTGTATGGAGCTTATGCGCCTGGTCGGTCTTGAAAGAAGAGCACATCTTTTTCCATCACAGCTTTCGGGCGGTGAACAGCAGCGCGTAGCCATTGCCCGCGCACTTGTCAAAAAGCCGAAGGTACTTCTTTGCGACGAGCCAACGGGTGCTCTCGACTATGAAACGGGTATTCAGATTCTCAAGCTCATCAAACGCGCAAGCGAAATTATGAATATGACCGTGCTCATTATTACTCACAATAACGCAATCTCTCCGATTGCTGACAGAGTAATCTCAATGAAAAGCGGAAAAATAAGCAGAATTGAAATCAACGACACACCGATGCCTGTTGAAAGGATTGAATGGTAAATGAAGAAAACCCTTTTTAAGGAAACTCTTCGCAGCATATCCGCCAACAGACTCAGGTTCTTGTCGATAATCGTAATTGTTGCACTGGGAATCGGATTTTTTGTCGGTATAAAATCCTCCTCACCTGCAATGGGTTATTCTGCGAATGAGTATTTCAGAATCAACAATCTGCTTGATGTCAGGGTGACGTCAAGAATTGCTTTTTCTGAAGATGATATTAACAAAATTGAAAATCTCGATAAGGTCGATTATGTTGTCCGTTCACGGTTTGTTGACGCTGTTGTCAGTGTCGGCAGCTCGTCTGTTGTCAGCTCCAACGGTACACAGTTTATCTGCCGTATCAGTCCGGTCGATGTCGACGCTGCAAAGAACTTTACCGAAACCGGTGAGGCGGATGACAGTTATGTTAACCGACTTATTCTTAAGGACGGCAGATTCCCCGAAAATTCGGGTGAATGTGTAATCGATGCCAATGTTATCAAAAGCTATGAAGAAATTGAAATCGGCTCTGTGCTCAATCTCGATGGCGGTGATGCAAGTATAACTGACTCACTTGCGACAGAAAAGCTCACAATCGTCGGTACGGTTGATTCTCCGATGTATATCTCAGCCGAAAGAGGCACAACTCAGGTCGGCTCAGGCGCATTGACCTGCTTTGCTTTTGTCGGCAAGGATGATTTTACAACAAAAGACATCAACGAGCTTTTTGTGAAAATCAAATACGATGATATTTATGATAAGTTTTCTGATGAATACAAAGAGATTGTCACAAATCTCGGCCGTCAGATTGAGGAAATGTCTTCAGGCATAATTGACTCAAAGCTTTCAGAATTAAAAGTAGAGTATTCTGATAAAATCTCAGCAAAGAAAGCTGAAATTGAAGAATACAACAAGTCAAGTGCTGAATCACTGGTCGAAAAGGAAAAAGAAATTACAGATTTCAAGGCTTATGTAGATGGTGAAGACGAAATTTTAAAGCAGCAGAAGGATAAAATTGACAAGGAGAAATCTTCTTACAAGACTTCACTTGATACGCTTAACAGTCAGTTCGGTACTCTGGATGCGACTTATCAGGCAAATGTCAAGGATTATGAAAGCCGGAGTTCAGAAATCAAAGGCTATTCAGAGCTTAAAAATCTTTATGATGACCTTAATGCAAAGCACACTGCAGACAAAGATCGGCTTGAAAAGCTTGAGGCTGCAAAGACTGACGCGCAGACAGAATATGACAGCAAAAAGGATGCTTTGGATACCGCAAACGATAATGTGACTTATTACGAGAAGCGTATTGCAAATCTTACTGCGGATATAGATAAGCTCAAGGACGAAATTGCATCATTCGAGCTTGAAAGACAGAAGCTGCAGAGCTCAGTCAATACTCTTCAAAAAGAGATAGATAAACTTGAAGAGCGTGTCAATGTACTTGAGGCTAAGCGTGACGAAGGATCACTAACCTTGTTTGAGCTGAACGAACTCAGGGAATCGACTAAATCACTTTCGAGCAAGAGGGGAGAAGTTTCTTCTTCAAATTCAAGAATCAGTGAAATAACATCACTTATAACCAAAAACGAGAATTCAATTTCATCAAAACAGAACGAACGCTCAGATGCAAGCTCATCCCTTTCAACAGCAAAGGATTCCGTAACTATTGCAAATGCGGATTTTACGGCGGCATCAACAGCACTCAATTCTGCAAAGTCCAGCTATGAATCCTTCAAGTCGTCCTATGATGCAGACGGTGCAACTCTTGATAAATATACTGCATCAATGAATCAGCTGACATCGGGACAGGGTAAGCTCAGCGAGCTTGCAAAGACCATCGAAGAGCAGAAAGCAGAGCTTGAAGAGCTTAAAAAGAATATCACCGAAACACAGATTAAATATACTCTTGCTGACAGAAACGGCTCGCTTAGTATTCAGAAGGCACAGTTTGATCTTGAAAATGCCAAGGCACGTTATCACACAATCGATAATGAGCTTACGGAGCTCAAGTCAAAAATTGAGCAGAAGAAAACAAATCTTAACGGTGACCTTAAGCGACTTCAGAATACGCTGAAAAATATCGACAGCATAACGTGGATTGCGACCCCGCAGAACAAGCTTACAGGTCATTCGGCTTTTGAGTCGAGTATGGAGAATATTCTTTCAATGTCGAATATTTTCCCCGTTATATTCCTTATAACGGCAATGATAGCGTGCTTTGTCATCATGATGAAGAATGTCGAGGAGCAAAGAGGCTCAATCGGTCTGCTCAAGGCATTTGGCTATTCCGATTTTGTGATAATCAGCAAATACGGATTATATGCCGTTATTGCGTGGCTGGGCGGAGCTTTCTTTGGCGGAATTTTCGGAACCTGCATTGTTCCGAGCGCTGTCTACTCGATTTTTGATATCATTTACACCGTACCCAATGTCGGTGCAGTATTCAATTTTAAATATGTATTTTTAGGCTTGGGAATATCCTTGCTTACAACATTTGCGGCAACACTTATGGCTGTTGTGCGTGAGTTACAAATGCACCCTGCAGCACTTATGAGGCCTAAGATGATCGGCTACAACCGTCGTTCACTTCTTGAACGTATGCCTGATTTCTGGGATGCGCTGCCGTACGGTCTTGTGATTCTTATCAGAACTGTCATCAGAAGCCGTAAGCGTGTTATTGTCGGCTCAGTAGCAATTGCCTGCTGTACCGCGCTTATTCTTTCGGCGTTCGGTCTTTTCAATTCCGTTACCGATGTTTCAAATTCACAGTACGGTGACGGCGGTATATTTAATTACGACGTTCAGTTTATTCTCAATGCACAGCAGAATCCGTCAGACTCGGCAGTGCTTAATAAGCTCAGAGATGATAAGCTTGTAACATCAGCAATGCTTATTTCAAACAAGTCTATGTCAGCATCAGGCGAGCTTGACCGTTCCGATGCTGAAAGTGTTCATGTTGTTGTTCCGTCAGAGATGGCTAACATAACAAGCTTTATCAATCTCAATGTGATTCAGGGCTCGACGGATCTCAGTCAGGGCGGCGCAGTGATTACGCAGAAGCTTTCGCAGAATCTTGATGCTGAGCCGGGCGACGTAATATATTTCACCGATGCGGATGAGATTGTTCATCCTGTTGAGGTGATCGGTGTTGTAAAGAATTATATCGGACACTATGCTTATATTTCACCCGAATCATATGAGGATTCCTTCCTCAATGAGCCTGAATACAAGTACCTTCTGTGTACGGTAAAAGACTATATGGATGACGAAGAGATTGCATCCTTCTCATCTGAGTACCTCAAGACGGAAGATGTTTCGGGTGTTGCAACGGCAGAGACGATGTCAGCCTCGGCAGACAATGCGATAAAACAGGTTATCGTGCTTGTTCTTCTGTTTGTTCTTTCTGCGTGTCTGCTTGCGATGATTGTGTTATACACCACATCAAATGTCAACATCAGTGAGCGTACGCATGAGATAGCCAACATCAAGGTTATCGGCTTCAGTGACGGTGAGGTTTTGCTTTACGTTATCAGGGAAAATCTTGTTTCAACCGTTATGGGTATTCTGACGGGACTTGTTTTCGGCATATTCCTTCATAACGCACTTGTAAATCTTATTGCGGTTGAAAACATTATGTACGGTACAAGCATTGCGTGGTGGAGCTTTATCGTCTCAGCTCTTATTATTATTGGTGTTGCCATGCTGGCGGCATTGCCGATTCTCTTTAAGATAAACAAGGTCGATATGGCACAGGAGCTTAAATCAATTGAATAGCATTTCTTCAATCCTCGTCTTCGGACGGGGATTGATTTTTAATTGTTAAAATACTTTTAATTCCTGCCTTTTTATGTTGCAAAAATTTACGAAATAATGTATAATAAACCGATTATAAGATTAGAAGGGGAGGTGTCGCCCGTGAACAGCAAAAAACCGTCCGAAAGTTACTTTGTTTCACCTGATGAGCTTGTAAAACAGCAGGAATATTCAGCGCTTGTCAGCTCTGTTCTTTCGGTGCGTTTTGATAAGCAGCCGCTTGCGTTTGTACACACTTACGGCTGTCAGGGAAATGTATCTGACGGTGAGCGGATCAAAGGAATTCTTGCACAGTCAGGCTACGGCTTTACGGAAAATATTGAAGAGGCAGACCTCATTCTTTATAACACCTGTGCCATCCGTGAGCATGCTGAGGACAGAATTTACGGTAATGTCGGAGCTATTAAAAAGCTTAAAAAGAGCAATCCGAATCTCATCATTGCACTTTGCGGATGTATGATGCAGCAGCAGAGAGTTGTTGATAAAATCAGAAAAAGCTATCCGTTTGTAAACCTCGTTTTCGGTACACATGTTATTCATAAGGTGCCGGAGCTTCTTTACAAGGTTCTCTGCACGGGTAAGCGTGTATTTTCGTGTGACGACAGTGACGGTGTGATTGCCGAGCCACTGCCCGTAAGGCGTGACGGAACGGTCAAGGGCTGGCTTCCGATTATGTACGGCTGCAACAATTTCTGCAGCTACTGTATCGTGCCTTATGTCAGAGGCAGAGAGCGAAGCAGAAGACCTGAGGATGTTATCGCAGAGGCAAAGGAGCTTATCGCTCAGGGCTGTAAGGATATAACACTGCTCGGTCAGAATGTAAACTCTTACGGCAAAAGCCTTGAGACTGATATCAACTTCTCACAGCTTTTACAGCAGATAAACGATCTTGAGGGTGACTTTATTATCCGCTTTATGACCTCTCATCCCAAGGATTGCACAAAGGAATTGCTTGACACGATGGCAAGATGCGAAAAGGTTGCAAAGCACCTGCACCTGCCGTTCCAGAGCGGTAACAACCGTGTGCTTAAGGAGATGAACAGAGGCTACACAAGAGAGCAGTACCTTGAGCTTGCAGAATATGCGCGTAAGGTTATGCCGGGGCTTTCGATGACAAGTGACGTTATTGTTGGCTTCCCGGGTGAAACTTACGAGGAATTCAAGGATACACTCACCCTTATAGATGAGGTTAAATTCACATCACTGTACACCTTCATTTTTTCTTCCCGACCGGGTACAAAGGCAGCATCAATGCCCGATCCCGTTTCTCGCGAGGAAAAGGGTGTGTGGTTCAGGGAGCTGACAGACCTGCAGGAAAAAATTGCAGGTGAGCGCACCGCAAAGATGAAGGATGAAACCTATACCGTGCTTTGCGAAGGCTACGCAAAAGACGGAATACTCAACGGCAGAACACAGGGCAACATAATGATAGAATTCCCCGAGACTGAGGGAAAGGATGTTCTCGGTAAATTCTGCAAGGTAAAGGTTACCGAGCCTCTTACCTGGATAGTACGCGGCGAGCTTGCCGAATAACTTTGTATAACTTTTAATTTGTTATAAATTTATTTTAAGGAGATTTTTAAAATGGACGTAATTGAAATCACAAGACAGCTTGGTGCAGCGATTCAGCAGGACGAGCGTTACCTCGCATTCCACGAGGCAAGAAGGGTAAACGAGGCTGATACAGACCTTAACGACCTTATCAACAAAATCCAGCTCATCCATATGTCTTACCAGCACGAGGCTGCAAAGGATGATGCAAACGAAGAGAAGCTTCAGGCTTATGACAAGGAGTTTTCAGAGGTTTATGCAGCAGTAATGGCTAACGAAAACATGCAGAAGTACGAAGCAGCAAGAAAGGCTGTTGACGAGATGATGAACTATCTTACACAGATTCTTGCAATGTGTGTTCAGGGTGAGGATCCTGCAACATGTGACCCTGCAGCTCATGAGCATCAGTGCTCAGGCGAGTGCAGCTCATGCGGTGGCGGCTGTCACTGATTTTAAAGAAGTAAAAACTATTTTGAGGTGAAAACAGATGGCAGAAATGACGCCGATGATGAGGCAGTATCTTGAGATAAAAAAGAACTATCAGGATACGATTCTTATGTTCCGCCTGGGCGATTTCTATGAGATGTTCTTCGAGGACGCAAAAACCGCTTCCCGCGAGCTTGAGCTTGTCTTGACGGGCAGAGACTGCGGTCAGGAGGAGCGTGCACCGATGTGCGGCGTACCGTTCCACAGCGTCGATTCTTATATTGCCCGACTTGTTTCACGCGGCTATAAGGTTGCCATCTGTGAACAAACCGAAGACCCTGCTACGGCAAAGGGAATTGTCAAGCGCGATGTTATCCGCATTCTTACACCGGGTACCGTTATCGAAAGCAGTATGCTTGACGAAGCAAAAAACAATTTCCTTTGTTCTGTCTGGCTGAACGGTACATCGGCAGGTGTATGCTTTGCCGATGTGTCAACGGGTGAACTCAATCTTACACAGATTAACGAGAAAAATCCGTCAAACAAAATTGTCAACGAAATCGGCAGATTTATGCCGACAGAAATCCGTTACAACGCTCAGGTTCTGAAAAGTGACAAAATCCGTGACTTTATCCGCAACCGCGTTGAATGCACTGCGGACGCAATCGACGAGTCACTTATGACCGTTGATTACAGCCGTCAGGTGATAACTCAGCATTTCAAAAAGAGTCTTATCGAGCTTGGCATTGAGGGTAATGACGAGGCTGTCTGTGCACTGGGTGCTACAATCGACTACCTCACACAGGTGCAGAAATCGGGACTCGACAATATCAGCAGTATTGATTTTTACTCTGATAACCAGTTTATGAAGCTTGATTTTTCGTCAAGGCGAAATCTTGAGCTTACCGAAACCATGCGCAACAGAGAGCGCAGAGGCACACTTCTCTGGGTGCTTGATAAAACAAAGACAGCACCCGGTAAGCGTCTTATCAGAAGCTGGCTTGAGCAGCCGCTTCTCAATATTGCAAAAATCAGCAAAAGACACAACGCAGTCGAAGAGCTGTGTTCAGATTCACTCCTTCTTGAAGAGGAAATTGAAAACATCTCCGATGTCAGTGATATGGAGCGACTGATGGCTCGTATCGTCTACGAAACAGCCAACGCCAAGGAGCTGCGTTCACTTCTTGCAACAATCAAACTTCTGCCGTCAATCAAGGATACAATCTCAGGCTGTAAGTCGGCATTGCTTTGTGAAACTTACGGCAACATCGACCTGCTTGAGGATGTAGAAAATCTTATTGAAACAGCAATTGCTGAGGATCCTCCGTTTACCGTGCGTGAGGGCGGAATGATAAAGGACGGCTTTAACGAGGAGCTTGACTCTCTTCGTGACATCGTGCTGAACGGTAAAGGTTATATTGCCGCTGTTCAGCAAACGGAACAGGAAAGAACAGGTATCAAGAAGCTGAAAATCGGCTACAACCGCGTGTTCGGATATTACATCGAAATCCCGAACTCTTTCAAGGAGCTTGTACCTGAAGAATATATCAGAAAACAGACTCTTGCAAACTGTGAGAGATACATAACAAGTGAGCTTAAAGATCTTGAATCAAAGGTTCTCGGTGCGCAGGAAAGAATCGTGAAGCTTGAATACGAGATTTTCACTCAGGTACGAAGCCGTGTTGCAGCCGAGCTTTACAGAATTCAGAAAACTGCACACGCTGTAGCTACAATCGATGTTCTGTGTTCACTTGCTAAGGTTGCGCTGCGCAACAATTACGTTTGCCCGACAATGACGGACGGCAACGAAATCATAATCAAGGACGGCAGACATCCCGTTGTAGAAAAAATGGTCAAGGATACACCCTTTGTACCTAACGATACAACACTTGATTGTAAGGAAAACCGCTGTGCGATCATCACAGGACCGAATATGGCAGGTAAATCGACATATATGCGTCAGGTGGCACTCATAGTGCTTATGGCACAGTGCGGCAGCTTTGTTCCCGCATCAAGCGCGCAGATCGGTGTTGTTGATTCAATCTTCACCCGTGTCGGTGCATCGGATGACCTTGCATCGGGACAGTCAACTTTTATGGTTGAAATGAGTGAGGTTGCGAATATTCTTACAAATGCAACACAGAACAGTCTGCTTATTTTTGACGAAATCGGCCGAGGCACATCGACCTTTGACGGAATGAGTATTGCACGTGCAGTGCTTGAATACTCAGCCGACAGTAAAAAACTCGGAGCAAAAACTCTCTTTGCGACACATTACCATGAGCTTACCGAGCTTGAAGGTGAAATTGACGGCGCAAAGAATTACAACATTGCCGTTAAAAAGCGCGGTGATGACATAACCTTCCTTCGCCGTATTGTAAGAGGCGGAGCAGACGGAAGCTACGGTATTGAGGTGGCAAAGCTTGCAGGTGTTCCGAATACCGTTGTAACAAGAGCAAAAGCGATTCTTAAGGAGCTTGAAGAAAAGGGAGTTGTTACTGTTGTAAGAACGGTTGAAGGTCCCAAAGAGGAAGATATGCAGCTTTCCTTCGGCTCAAATGCAGGTAACGAACTTGTAGAAAAATTAAAGACGGTTGACGTCAATACGCTCACACCGATTGAGGCGTTGCAGATGCTCTATGAGCTTAAAAAAGAAGCTGAAAAAATATAAACTTATTACACTACGGAGGTGATTTCAGTGCCTAAAATCAATGTCCTGCCAAAGCATCTTGCTGAGCTTATCGCGGCGGGTGAGGTGGTCGAAAGACCTGCATCAATCGTCAAGGAAATAATGGAAAATGCCATTGATGCGGGTGCTGATAAAATCACACTTGAAATTCAGCGCGGAGGCATAACCTATATCCGCATAACGGATAACGGTTGCGGTATTTCGCGTGAGGATGTCCGCAAGGCTTTTATAAGCCACGCAACAAGTAAGATAGCCAATGAGGATGACCTTAATTCGATTCTCACTCTCGGATTCCGCGGTGAAGCACTTGCTTCAATTGCTGCCGTTTCAAGAGTTGAGATGATGACACGTGCCGCAGGTGACGAAACAGGCACACGCTATGTTATCGAGGGCGGCGAGGAGCTGCTTATTGATGATGCAGGCTGTCCCGAGGGTACAACACTTATTGTCAGGGATATTTTTTACAATACTCCCGCAAGAATGAAATTCCTTAAAAAGGATGTTACCGAGGCAAATGCCGTAGCAGGTGTTGTTGACCGCATTGCACTTTCGCATCCCGAGGTCAGCATACGCTTTATCCGTGACGGTAAGGATGCTTTGTTCACAACAGGTGACGGTAAGCTTGAGAGTGCAATACACAGTGTTCTCGGCAAGGAATTTGCAAAAACATTAATTCCTGCCGAATACGAGCTTGAGGGAATAAAGGTCAGCGGTTTTGTTTCAAAGCCGTTCAATGCACGTCCGAACAGAACGATGCAGTTTTTCTTCCTCAACAGCAGATTTATTAAGACACGCACAGGTCTTGTTGCACTTGAAGAGGCTTATAAAAATCAGATTATGGCAGGCAAATTTCCTGCTTGTGTACTCAATATCGAGGCTAATGCACAGAGTGTTGACGTAAATGTGCACCCTGCAAAAACAGAGGTTCGTTTTGCTAACGAAAAGCTGATTTTCAATGCAGTTTATTACTGCACAAAATCGGCGCTCGATAAGGGTGATGAGAGGGTACAGGCTAACATACAGACAAAGACACAGCAGTTTGTTCAGCGCCAGTTTATGCCTCAGCCTGTCAGCGGAAAGCAGATAAAAATATACGAGCAGCAGCTCGAAAAGGTTTCAAAGGACGATTTCTGGCAGAAAACAACTGCTTCGGATTATCGTCATCAGCCGCCTAAAACAGAAATCAAGTCTTACACAACACTTCGTGATAACTCAGCTTATAAGGTTGAAAGGGACGAGCCTGATCTTATTTCCGTTCAGTCGAAGCCTGAAATTAAAATCGAGGTAAAGGAAGAGGTTGTGCCTGTTATTAAGGAACAGCCGGAATCTCCCGTTGTGTCTGCGATAATTGAAGAAAAAGCAGAAGAAACCGCAGAAGCAGCTACGGTCGGAATTCCGAAAACTTACGAAGTTCCCGAAGAGGAAGCCCCTGATGCGGAGTCGTACAGAGTAATCGGTGAAGCGTTTAAGACATACATCCTTGTCGAGCAGGGAGAAAAGCTTCTGCTCATAGACAAGCATGCAGCACACGAGCGTATGCTTTTTGAAGCCTTCCGTGCTTCGCAGGATGCAATCGAAACACAGATGCTTCTTGTACCCGTTACGGTAACGCTTGCAAAGGAAGAATATTCGGCAGTGCTTGAAAATCTTGATTTGCTTTCAAAGGCAGGCTACGGAATCGAAGATTTCGGCAACGGAATGGTTATTCTTAATGAATGTCCGACTGCAGTTGCGGACGGGAATCTTGCAGATGTTGTTATGGAGCTTGCAGGCTATCTTGCCGATAACAGAAAGGAGCTTGTACCCGAAAAGCTTGATTGGATTTACCACTCAACCGCTTGCAGAGCGGCAATCAAGGCGGGGGATAAGACCTCAGCATACGAGCTGAATATCTTTGTTGATAAGCTTCTTAACAATCCGGATATACGCTACTGTCCTCACGGCAGACCCGTGTTGATTGAGCTTACAAAGCACGATATAGAAAAGAATTTCGGAAGAATCTGATAAAAAGGAGTGATCGGATTGAACAAAATACCTGTTGTTGCAGTTGTCGGTCCGACCGCTTCGGGCAAGTCGGATTTAGCTGTTGAAATCTGCCGTCGCTTTAACGGTGAAGCCATTTCAGCTGATTCTATGCAGATTTACAAGGGTCTTGACATATCCACAGCAAAGCCGACAGAGGAGGAGAAAAAAGGCATACCGCACCATATGATGGATTTTCTTGATAATACTAAATCGTTTTCGGTTGCCGATTATCAGCTTATGGCGGAAAAGTGCATTGCTGACATCAGCTCAAGGGGAAAACTACCCGTGGTTGTGGGCGGTACCGGTCTTTATATCGATACTCTTCTTAACAATGTCCGTCTTACCGAGGATTCCTTTGACGAGGCGTTAAGAGAAAAGCTTATTTCAAGATTTGAGGCGGAGGGGATAGAGCCACTTCTGACGGAGCTTCAAGAAATTGATCCCGAATACGCTGCAAAAATGCATCCTAACAATGTCAAAAGAATTATCCGTGCTCTTGAGGTGTGGTATTCTTCGGGCGTTACGATGACTCAGCAGATCGAAAATTCACACGCCGAGAGTCCGTATGATGTGCTGTATATCGGACTTGACGCACAGGACAGAGATTATCTTTATAACCGCATCAACCTGCGTGTTGACGTTATGCTTGCAAACGGTCTTGAAGCTGAGGCAAGAGACTACCTTAATAAACCCGATACCTCAACATCGTCACAGGCAATCGGCTGCAAGGAGCTGAAGCCGTATTTCGATGGAGTGCTTACTCTTAACGAGGCTGCGGATAATCTCAAGCAGGCTACGCGCAGATACGCTAAAAGGCAGCTGACGTGGTTCAGAAGAAATAAAGAAATCAACTGGATTCTTATCGATACATTTTCATCAAAAGACGAAATGTACGAAAAAGCGTTCAGTATAACTGAAGAGTGGGAAAGGAGAATGAATGATGTTTCAGAACAAAAAAATGATTAACATTGTCTGCGGTATTGCTGCAGTTGTGGTTATTATTTATCTTTTTCAGGATATTTTTAAATCCAACTATGTTCAATACGAAACAGAGCAGGCTAACGTAGTTACGATTCAGGAGGTTGTGCAGCTTGATGCCTTTATCGTAAGAGACGAGCTTTATATCAAAGGTGAGGCTAAGGATAAAACGGTTGTTCCTTATGTTGCTGACGGTGACCGTGTCGCAAGCGGTGACGCAGTTGCCCGGATATGTGCAGATGAAAAGGATGCTTCCGACTACGTTGAGCTTGAAGAAACCAAAAAGGTACGCGACCGTTATATGCGTATCAATGACCAGACGGAGCTTAACACACTTGATATGGAAAAGCTTAACGAGGATATTGACAAAGCCTACTCAGGACTTCTCGGCCTTATCAATTCCCGTGATTATGAAGGACTTTCCGATTATATCGCAGAGCTTGAAGAGTCTTACACCAGTAAGCAGGTGCTTCGTGACGGTTCAATTGACCTGACGCAGACAATCGACACTCTCAACAAACGTATTGCAGAGCTGGAAGCTAAGAATCTTTCTGCACAGGATGTCACTGCGCCGTTATCAGGCTATTACATCAGCAATCTTGACGGACACGAAATAACTGTGCGTTATGAGGATATAGACTCTTTAAGTGTATCACTTGTAAATTCCGCTCTCAAGCAGGAGCCGACAATACCCGGTGACAAGCTTGGCAAGATGGTTGCGAGCTATAAGTGGTATATTATTGCAAATATTGAAAGCAAGTATGCGCACATACTCAAAATCGGAGAAACGATGAAAATCAACATCCCCGAATACGGCTACGAAAATGTAAAGGTCAAGGTTGAGAAAATTTCAAGTGTGCAGGACGATCAGGTAGCAATTGCACTTTCCTGTAACGAGATGAATGAAAACTACGCCAACATGCGTACAGAATCAATTGAGCTTGTAATAGAAGAGCATACGGGCTACAAAGTAAAAACGAGTGCAATCCATACTTACACACCTGAAGAAAAAACCACAGCAACAGACAAGGTCGAGACATCAACCACTACTACAACTACAACAACTACA
>JAFWZR010000027.1 GCA_017522225.1 Clostridia bacterium
AAATTACCCCTCATGAGTGAGGGGCAGGGGTGTTGATGTGCGATTCATCGCACTTTTTTATATATCACTTGAGAATCTTAAACTTGCCGATGATGGGAAGCTCCTTTGCTCTGCCGTTTGATGCATTGATGATACCGATGATGAACAGAACAAAGAAAACAATAGACAAAATACCGATTATGCTTGAAACGGTGTACAATCTCCAGGATATAGCGAGAAGAATTGCGTTGATTATGCCGTAAACTATACTCCACGCCACTGCCGTAATGAGAAGCAGCAAGCCCTGATTGGAATGGTAACGTGCGAATTTTGATTGCTTTGCCGCAAACATCGGTATGAATACAAGCGGTCCGAAGTAGGCGAGTATTGCCATACCCTTATTTGTGTTAATGTCGTTCTGATCAAATTCTGCCGTTGTGTCGGCTGTGTTATTAAGATTTTGGAACGTCTCGCCAAAGCTATTTTGATTTTGCTGTGGGGGAGGCGTCTACTGAGGCTGTGCCTGTTGAGACTGCTGTTCCTGCGGTGCATCGGCAGGAGAGCCGCATCCCGGACAGAATTTTATATTATCTTCGATTTTAGTTCCGCATTTTCCGCAAAATTTCATAGTGTTGTCTCCTTTACAAATTATTTCTTCAAATTCTCAACCATTCTCACTGCAATAATGAGTGCCTGTTCTCTTGTTGCATTTGCGTAGCCGTTAGCTTCGTCTGCGCTTGTTACGTTCTTCGGTGCGAATTTGTTGTTGCCGACACCGTTGATAATGCCGTTAGCTACCATAAAGTAAACGCTGTCCTTTGCCCAATCGGAAATATCTGCATCATCTGCAAAGAGAGCAGGTTTTTCATAAGGCAAGGTAAACTGACTGTCGGTTGCAAGCGTCCAGCCCGCAAGAGAGACTTTCTTAAATACACGAGTCAGCATAGTAGCCGCCTGTTCTCTATTGAGAAGTGCATCGGGGTCATACGTTGTAGCCGACGTTCCGTTGACAGCTCCGATATTGTAGGCTTTCAGAACCTCAATGTCGCTTGTGTCGGTGAACGGGTTATTGATTACGGGAATTGCCGCCGTACCGCTGAGTGCTTCGTAAACCTTGACCGCAACCGCCGCAAACTCGGCTCTTGTTATATCCTGCGTCAAGTCTGCATCAACGAGCACGTCGGGGATAAGACCGAGAGCGTCTGCCTGTGCAAGCTCTGCACTTGCCCAATCGGAACCGCTTGCAGGCTTTAAGTTTTCGTTTTCAGAGTTTATCCAATAAACACCTACAACGCCTGTTTTCTTATCCTTTGCATAAATCGCAAAACCATCGCTGCCGTCCGTAATCATTGTCACGATACCATTAGCATCAACGGTTGCCGCCTCATTATATGAACTTGACCATTCATAATCGAGAGGATTCTGACTTACACCGTTATCAGCTGTAAGAGTGAGAATATCACCTGCTTTTGCATCTTCTTTACCGTCTTTTTCGGTAATGTAAACCATGTTATATTTTTCGGTTGTTGCCACAACAGATGCCATATCGTAATAAGCATCTACGTCACCGCCGACATACCATATAGCCCACAAAACAACTCTTGCAGTAACCGCACCGGCAGGAATGGTGGCTATGATAACCTGATTATGCCAGTCGGGGTTACGCTGTTCCTGTGAATAGGTCTTAATCTGATTTCCACTTGCATCTAAAAACTGCAATTCAACCTTTCCCATATCGTGCGGAGATTGATCGTAGTTACAAACCATTAAAGAAAATATAATACTTTCGCCTGCGTTTCTTCCGTTAAGAGAAACATCCTGATAAATGTATGTATTTTCCTGATATGCCTCGGAAGGCCATGCAAAATAGCTTCCGTCACGAGGTTCATATCCGCTTTCGCTTTCAACAGTACTCCATTTTCCGTCAGGAGCTACCCAGCCATTCATCCCATCTTCAAAGCTTGGATTGACAAGCAGGTTATCGCTTGTTTCTGCCGATGCAGTAAAGGCGAACATCGACAGGCACATCGTAAGTGCCAATATAACTGATAATAATTTCTTCATATCTCAAAAACCTCCTTTAATATGCTATCATCTGATAATCTTCAGGAATTTCAAAGAGCTTTCCGTCTGCACCTTTTTCAAGGGAGATAATTTCAACGATACTCTCTGTTCCCATTACATTTGCTTTCATTATTTTGAGGTCATTGCC
>JAFWZR010000028.1 GCA_017522225.1 Clostridia bacterium
ATGGGGTAATTCTTGAAAATGAAAATCTGGCGCTTTCATTAGCGTATTTGAATAATCAGATTAAATAAGTTTAAGTAAATAATTTTTTAGGAGGATACAAATGGAAACTAAAAATTACGCAATTGTAGATAGCGTTGAAACGCTTCAGGAAGCTATCGCTAAAACAAGAGAAGCACAGAAGAAGTTCGCTACCTACACTCAGGAGCAGGTTGACAAAATTTTCCTTGCAGCAGCTTCTGCAGCAACTAAGGCAAGAATCTCACTTGCTAAAATGGCAGTAGCAGAAACAGGAATGGGTATTGTGGAAGATAAGGTTATAAAAAATAACTATGCTTCAGAATATATTTACAATGCATACAAGGAAACAAAGACTTGCGGCATCATTGAAGAAGACAAGGCTTTCGGTATCAAGAAGGTAGCAGAGCCTATCGGTGTTGTGGCAGCGGTTATCCCGACAACAAACCCAACATCAACAGCAATCTTCAAGTGCTTACTTGCTCTTAAGACACGTAATGCAATTATCATTTCTCCTCATCCCAGAGCAAAGGGCTGTACAATTGCAGCAGCAAAGCTTGTTCTTGAAGCAGCGGTTGCAGCAGGCGCTCCTGAAGGAATCATCGATTGGATCGATGTTCCTTCACTCGAAATGACAAACACAGTTATGAAGGAAGCAGATATTATCCTTGCAACAGGTGGCCCCGGCATGGTTAAGGCTGCTTACTCAAGCGGTAAGCCGGCTCTCGGCGTTGGTGCAGGTAACACACCGGCAATCATCGATGACAGCGCAGACATCCTTCTTGCTGTTAACTCAATTATCCATTCAAAGACTTTCGATAACGGTATGATCTGTGCTTCAGAGCAGTCAGTTATCGTTCTTGAAAGCATTTACGATGCAGTGAAGTCTGAGTTTGCAGCACGCGGTTGCTACTTCCTCGATGCTGCAGAAACAGAAAAGGTAAGAAAGACAATCATCATCAACGGTGCTCTCAATGCAAAGATCGTTGGTCAGCCCGCAGCAAAGATTGCTGAACTTGCAGGCGTAACAGTCCCCGCAGGCACAAAGATTCTTATCGGTGAAGTTGAAAGCGTTGATATCAGCGAAGAGTTCGCTCACGAAAAGCTTTCTCCCGTACTTGCAATGTATAAGGCTGAATCTTTTGCAGATGCACTTGATAAAGCAGAACAGCTTGTTGCTGACGGCGGTTACGGTCACACATCTTCAGTTTACCTTAATGAAGTAACAGAAACAGAAAAAATCAATGAATTTGCTTCAAGAATGAAGACTTGCCGTATCCTTGTTAACACACCTTCATCACACGGTGGTATCGGTGACCTTTACAACTTCAAGCTCGCTCCGTCACTTACACTCGGTTGCGGTTCATGGGGCGGTAACTCAGTATCAGACAACGTTGGTGTTAAGCACCTTATCAATATCAAGACAGTAGCAGAAAGAAGGGAAAATATGCTCTGGTTCCGTGCACCTGAGAAGGTATACATTAAGAAAGGATGCTTACCGATTGCTCTTGATGAGCTTCGCACAGTTCGCGGTTCAAAGAAAGCATTTATCGTAACAGATACGTTCCTTTACGAAAACGGCTACACAAAGCCCATCACAGATAAGCTCGACGAAATGGGCATCGCTCACACAACATTCTTCAATGTTCAGCCCGACCCGACACTCGGCAACGCTAAAGAAGGTGCTGCACAGATGGCAGCATTCAAGCCGGACACAATCATCGCTCTCGGCGGCGGTTCAGCAATGGACGCAGCAAAGATTATGTGGGTTATGTATGAGCATCCCGAAGCAGACTTTATGGATATGGCAATGAGATTCATCGATATCCGTAAGAGAGTTTACACATTCCCGAAGATGGGCGAAAAGGCATGCTTCATCGCTGTTCCGACATCAGCAGGTACAGGCTCAGAAGTTACACCTTTCGCAGTTATCACAGACGAATCAACAGGTGTTAAGTATCCTCTCGCTGACTACGAGCTTCTTCCGAACATGGCAATCATCGATACAGATTTCCATATGTCAGCTCCTAAGGGTCTTACAGCAGCATCAGGTATCGACGCTGTAACACACGCAGTTGAAGCTTACGCAGCAATGCTTGCAACAGACTACACAGACGGTCTTGCACTTCAGGCTCTCAAGAATATATTCAAGTACCTTCCCCGTGCATATGAAAACGGTCAGACAGACGTTGAAGCAAGAGAGAAGATGGCTAATGCAGCAACAATCGCAGGTATGGCTTTCGCAAATGCATTCCTCGGAATCTGCCACTCAATGGCTCATAAGCTCGGTGCTTTCCACCACCTTCCTCATGGTGTTGCAAACGCACTTATGATCGAAGAAGTTCTTCGTTTCAACGCTTCAGAAGCTCCTGCAAAGATGGGTACATTCTCACAGTATGACCACCCGCACACACTTGCACGTTATGCAGAAATTGCTGATTACCTCGGACTTGGCGGTAAGAACGACAACGAAAAGCTTGAAAACCTTATCAAGGCTATCAACGACCTTAAGGCAACAGTTGGTATCAAGGCAACAATCAAGGATTACGGCGTTGACGAGAAAGTATTCCTCGATAACCTTGACGAAATGGTTGAGCAGGCATTTGATGACCAGTGCACAGGCGCTAATCCCCGTTATCCTCTTATGAGTGAACTTAAGCAGATGTACCTCAACGCTTACTACGGCAAGCATTTTGTGGAAGCAGATATGCCCACAGCTGCTGACATCGAAGAAGGCGCAAAGGTTGACGAAGTTAAAGTAACATACCGTAAAGGTAAGAAAGCATAATTAAGGGAGGTAACCGAAATGAAACTTGACAGAGTAATAGCAGTAAGAAATAACAAAACTATCTACCGTGACGGCGACAAGTGCGTTAAGGTTTTTAATGAAGATTATTCAAAGGCAGATGTTCTCAACGAGGCTCTTAATCAGGCTCGTATCGAAGAAACAGGTCTTAACATCCCCAAGGTTCTCGAAGTAACAATGCTCGACGGTAAATGGGCAATCGTTTCAGAATATATCAAGGGCAAAACTCTCCAGCAGCTTATGGACGAGGATGAGGAAAAGAAGAACGAATATATCGAACTTCTTGTTGACATTCAGCTTGGTATTCATTCTAAGGAATGTGCTCTTCTCAACAAGCTCAAGGACAAGATGAACAGAAAGATCGGTATCAGCGAGCTTGATGCAACAACTCGATATGACCTTCACACACGTCTTGAAGGTATGCCGAAGCACAAGAAGGTTTGCCACGGTGACCTTAACCCCTCAAACATTATCATCACTGAGGACGGTACACCGTACATCCTTGACTGGGCACACGCTACGCAGGGTAATGCTTCAGCAGACGCTGCAAGAACTTATCTTCTCTTCTGGCTTAACGGTGATATCGAAGGTGCAAAGACATATCTTGATACATTCTGCAAGAAGAGCAACACTGCTAAGCAGTATGTTCAGAAGTGGATGCCCATCGTTGCCGCTTCACAGTCAGTAAAGGGCAACGAGAAGGAAAGAGAATTCCTTCTTTCCTGGGTAGATGTTGTTGACTACGAATAATTCAGATAAGGAGACTAAGATAATGAAAGTAACAGTATGTATCGGTAGCTCATGTCATATCAAAGGTTCACGTCAGGTAGTAGAACAGCTTCAGTATCTTATTGCAGAGAACAATCTCGGTGATAAGGTTGAACTCGGCGGCACATTCTGCATGGGCAAATGCCAGCAGGGTGTTTGTGTAACAGTAGATAACGATTTCTTCTCAGTTACTCCCGAAACAGTAGAAGAATTCTTTAATAAGAACGTAAAGGAAAAGGTATAATATGCTGATTCAGGTTTGTGTGGGCAGCTCCTGCCACTTAAAGGGTTCGCCAGAAATTGTGGAGCTTCTGCAGAAAGCCGTCAGTGATTATCATCTTGAAGACGAGGTTGCGCTTGCCGGCAGTTTCTGTATCGGCAAGTGCAATCGCATTGGTGTAACCTTGCAGGTCGATGATGATATTTACACGGGCGTAACAAAAGAAAGCTTCAAAGAGTTTTTTGAGGAAAATGTACTTCAAAAATTAAACGAAGGGAAGTAACGGATAATGCCTAATTGTCTGACACTTAAAAAATCAAACTGCAAAAACTGTTATAAATGCATCCGCCATTGTCCTGTAAAGGCAATCCGTTTTTCAGGCAACCAGGCGCACATCATCGGTAACGAGTGTATTCTCTGCGGTCAGTGCTTTGTTGTATGTCCGCAGAAAGCAAAGGAAATTGTTGACGAAACAGAGAAGGTTAAGGTGCTCCTTCAGTCGGGTGATCCTGTGATTGTTTCGCTTGCTCCGTCTTTTATTGCAAACTATGACGGTGCAGGAATCAATTCAATGCGTAAAGCACTTAAAAAGCTTGGCTTCTATGATGTTGAAGAAACTGCAATCGGTGCAACGATCGTTAAAACTGAATACGAAAGAATGATTGATGAAGAGGAGAGGGACATCATCATTTCTTCCTGCTGTCACTCAATCAATCTTCTCATCCAGAAGCACTATCCGTCAGCTCTTCCTTATCTTGCTGATGTTGTATCTCCGATGCAGGCACATTGTAACGATATCAAGCAGAGATATCAGAATGCAAAGACTGTATTTATCGGTCCCTGTGTTGCGAAAAAGGACGAAGCAGAGCATTATGAGGGTATTGTTGATGCAGTTCTTACTTTTGAAGAATTAACCGAATGGTTAAAAGCAGAAAATATTGAGATTGAGCAGGAAATGGATAACGACATCTGCTCACGTGCACGCTTCTTCCCGACAACGGGTGGTGTGCTTAAGACAATGACTCACGAAAATCCGGGATATACATATCTCGCTCTTGACGGTGTTGAAAACTGTATTGCCGCACTCAAGGACATTGAAAGCGGAAAGATTCATAACTGCTTTATCGAAATGTCAGCCTGTGTCGGCAGCTGTATGGGCGGTCCGGTTATGGAAAAGTATCACCATACTGAAACAGTCAAAGATTATATCACTATCGCAAAATACGCAGGTGCAAAGGATTTTGAGGTTTCACAGCCGAAGGCAATCGAACTGAAAAAGCATTTTGAGTTTATCGAACAGCGTTCACCTGTACCTTCAGAGCAGGAAATCAACAGTGCTCTTCGTCAGATGGGTAAATTCAAGCCCTCACAGGAGCTTAACTGCGGTTCATGCGGTTACAACACCTGCCGAGAAAAAGCAATCGCTATCATTCAGGGCAAAGCGGAAAGCTCAATGTGCCTTCCGTTCCTTAAGGATAAGGCAGAAAGCTTCTCTGATACAATCGTTAACAGCTCTCCCAACGGACTTATTGTTCTTAACGATCAGCTCGAGGTTCAGCAGATCAATAAGGCCGCAAGAGAGATTATGAATATCCGTTATGCATCCGATGTTCTCGGAACTCAGGTTATCAGAATTCTTGATCCTGTTCCGTTTATGAAGGTTCGCGATACAGGCAGGGAAATACGTAACGAGCGTGTATACCTTGCTGAATATAAGCGTTACGTCGAGCAGACAATTGTTTACGACCGTGATTCAAGACTGCTTGTCGGAATTATGCGTGATGTAACGGATGAACAGTACGCGAAGGAAAGAAAGGACAACATCAGTAAGCAGACCGTTGAGGTTGCGGACAAGGTTGTTGAAAAGCAGATGCGTATCGTTCAGGAAATTGCTTCACTTCTCGGTGAAACAGCCGCAGAAACAAAAATTGCTCTTGCAAAGCTGAAGGAGTCAATAACCAATGAATGATTTATGTGCTGATATCGGATATAAAAGTATAAATCATCACGGTGAAGAGCTTTGCGGAGACCACGTTGATATAGTTGAGCCCAGCGATGACTCTATGGTCATAGTTCTTTCAGACGGTTTGGGAAGCGGTGTAAAAGCCAGCATTCTTTCTACGCTTACCTCAAAAATTATATCAACAATGCTCGCAGAGGGCTTATCTCTTGAGGAATGTGTTGAAACAATCGCAGCAACATTGCCCGTTTGTTCGGTGCGCGGTGTTGCGTATTCAACGTTTACCATCATTCATCTCAAGAATAACCGTACTGCCGAGCTTATTCAATACGATAATCCTCACGCGATTATAATCCGTGATGAAAAGAATTGGGATTACCCAAAAACAGAAATGAATATCGGCGGTAAAAAGATATTCAAATCTGTTATTAATTTGCAGGAAAATGACGTTTTTGTTGCGATGAGTGACGGTTGCCCTCACGCCGGAATCGGTATGTCATACAACTTTGGTTGGAAACGTGAGGATATCATCGATTTCATAGAAACTCTTGTTCCTGCAGGATATACGGCAAAAACACTTTCTACAATGCTTGTTGACGAGTGTGATAAGCTCTACGGTCATAAGCCGGGTGACGATGCAACAGCTTGTGTTGTGCGAATCAGAAAAAGAGTTCCGATGAATATGCTCTTCGGACCTCCGTCAAACCGTGACGATGCCGACAGAATGATGTCGCTCTTCTTCTCAAAGGAAGGAAAGCACATTATTTGCGGAGGAACAACTTCCTCGATTGCCGCAAAATTCTTGAGAAAACCTCTCAAACCATCGCTTATATTTGAGCAGAGCGATGTTCCTCCAACAGCGGAACTCGAGGGAGTTGACCTTGTAACGGAAGGCGTTATTACAGTTAACAAAGTTGTTGAGTACGCAAATGATTACCTCGGTGAAAACAATTTTTATGAGCATTGGAGCTTTAAGCGAGACGGTGCATCGCTTATCTGCCGCCTTCTGTTTGAAGAAGCTACGGATATCAACTTTTACGTAGGTCGTGCGATTAACCCTGCTCATCAGAATCCCGATCTGCCCATCAATTTCAACATCAAGATGAATCTTGTTGAGGAGCTCTCAAAGGCTCTTAAGAAAATGGGTAAAAGAATCAAAGTAAGTTATTTCTAAGGAGTGTGCAAATAATGAAAAAGTTTGATACAAAAGTACAGTATCTGAAATATAAGGTTTTGCGTCAGGTAGCACGTGAAGCATGGAACGACACACTTCTTCAGAATCTTCTTGACATTCCGCAGAAGATTGTGCCCGGTAAAACATCAACAATGCGTTGCTGTGTTTATAAAGAACGCGCAATCCTTGGTGAGCGTGTAAAGCTTGCAATGGGCGGTGACAAGGAAAATCCGAACGTTATTGAGGTTATCGATATCGCTTGTGACGAATGTCCTGCAGCCGGCTACGAGGTAACAGATTCATGCCGCGGATGTCTTGCACACAGATGTGAGGACGTTTGCAAACGCGGTGCAATTTCGTTTGACCATAACCACGTTGCACATATTGATAAGTCAAAGTGTGTTGAATGCGGTCAGTGTGCAAAGGTGTGTCCGTTTGCTGCCATTGTTAACCGTAAGCGTCCTTGTCAGATTGCTTGTAAAGTCAAAGCAATTTCAATCAATGACGATAATGCCGCAAAAATTGATAACAATAAATGTATCCAGTGCGGTGCTTGTGTATATCAGTGTCCGTTCGGCGCAATCAACGATAAATCTTATATAATCAACGTTATTGATATTCTGAAAAAGAGTCAGAATAATGAAAAATATAAGGTCTATGCAGTTGTTGCTCCTTCAATTTCAAGCCAGTTTACTTATGCAAAACTCGGTCAGGTAATTACGGGACTTAAAGAACTCGGATTTTTCACTGTTGTTGAAGCAGCTCTTGGTGCAGATATGGTAGCGATGAGTGAAGCAAAAGAGCTCAGCGAAAAAGAGTTTTTGACAAGCTCCTGCTGTCCTGCTTTTGTACAGTATATAAAGTCAGCATTTCCGGCACTTGTTCCGCATATATCTCACAATTTGTCACCTATGGCAATGCTTGCGAAGTATATCAAGGAAACAAGCGAGGGAGCAAAGGTAGTGTTCATAGGACCTTGTACTGCAAAGAAAGCAGAAGCACAGCTTGATACAGTCAAACCGTACGTTGATGCCGTTCTTACGTTTGAAGAGCTTCAGGCACTTTATGACAGTAAGGATATTGATATCACAACTCTCGGTGAAGATGTACTTGATAATGCTTCTTATTACGGAAGAATTTTCGCACGTTCAGGCGGTCTTTCTGATGCAGTCGTTCAGGCTCTGACTGAACAGAAGATTGATTTTACAGTAAAATCTGCTGTCTGTGACGGTATCGAAGCCTGCAAGACAGCCCTTCTTAAGAAGAGTAAAAATGTTCTTGATGCAAACTTTATCGAAGGTATGGCTTGTACAGGCGGTTGTATCGGCGGTGCAGGATGCCTTACTCACGGAGAAAAGAACAAAGCACAAGTTGATGTCTACGGAAAAGAAGCACTCGAAAAAACAATCAGTGATGCGGTTTCCATCTTGAAATAGTTAAAAATAAATTCCTGCACATTACATATCTTTTTGTCTTCGTTATGTAATGTGCAGGTTTTTTCATTATTTATGTCGCCCGTTTTTTCGGGCGACAATTATTTATTGGAATATTAAATCATTACAAACTATCTTAGTTATCTCATTGTGTAATCTTTATTCCGATTTTCTCCATATACCCCTCCGGTAAAACATCACCGATAGAACCGTTGCAACTGACCGACCGATAGGCCAAGCAAGCCAGATGCCAGTTGTACCGAACGTGTAGCAACAACACCGCTATATCAAACGCTCAGCACCATAAAAATTGATAGCAACGAAAAAAGCGTGGTTATGATTGCCAATGAAATCAAGCAGTTGTGATAATGTCAAATAAGAGTTTGTCGAACTGAAAATATTTTTTGAAAATAATAAGAATTGCTAATTTTAAATCTTTTTTAAGAAAACAAAGTGGCATCCTAATGGTCCGTAACAGCCAGAAATAAATAATTCGAACTCTTTACCGATTGGTGAAGAGTTCGGATTGTGATTATAATTGAATAACCATCTCTTGAGGCAAGAATGCCCTAAGAGATGGTTTGTTTTAGGTGTACTTTATGCTCTAGTGATGTATATATTTTTACATTATGACCTGCATACATGCTTCTGACGAACTTTCTGCTTTCGCAGTGCCCGTTGCACGCAGGTGATCTTCCACCGTTGATACGGTGCAACGGTGGCACTTATCAATGTGTAGCCTCAGACCGCTTCAAAGTACAAGAAATCATCGGGAGAACAGTTGTTATTTACGATATGCCGGACGACTTCAATTCGCAACCATCAGTCAGTTTCGGAACAAAAATTGCCTGCGGAGTAAAATTCCCATTTGACTTATTGAGAATCGTTTCCTTTTTCACCTAAATAATTAGATAAATGCCAAACTCCCGTGGATTGCTCCACGGGAGTTGAACTTTTATTTATATCATTTTGAAATACTTTAAAGCATCCATAATAGCATCCTCTTTTTCTTTAGGACACTGTGGTACACGGTTTTTACCTTCGCCTTTGTTATAGCATTCTCTTTCAATAATCCCACACTTGGTTTTTACCTGTGAAATATAAAGAGTTGAAACTTTAAGACCGTACTTCTCAAGCACATAATCCTTGATTTCCTGATATGTTGCCTTGGTTTCAGCGGCAGTTATATCAAGCTCTGAAAGGTCAAGTTTTATGTCGATATGTGTGTCCGCTTTGCGTTGGGACAACAGAACAACCGTCTCTAAAAGTTTTTCTGAGGAATAAACAACTTATTTTATTTATAACTCCTACTCAACCAACCCGTATTTTACCTTGATACGGTCCATTTTTTCGAGCATCGGCTCGGCAGCGAGCATAATAAATATTACTGTTCCGAAGCCGTGTACCAAGTCCATGGGAAGACCTGAAATATAATATGCCATCAAGGCTTTAACGGTGATTGCCTGTGACGAATACATAAGCATTGATGCAGGATTCATTATTCCTCCGTAAATTACAACAGCAGCAAACGCTCCGAAAACGGCAAGGGATATCCGTGTTCTGCGAAGCCATCCTTTTTTGAAAAGAATTCCTGCAAGAAAACCTATAATACCCATCGCAAACATCTGCCACGGTGTCCACGGTCCCTGAGAGAACAGCATATTTGAAAGAAGCATTGTAACGGCGCCTACAAGGAATCCTGCTTCTCCGCCGAAAGCCACACCTGCGATTATTGTGAGTGCAAGAACAGGCTTGAACTGCGGTAACATAAAAAAGAGACTTCTGCCTGCTATTCCTATTGCACAAAGCACGGCAATCGTTACAAGCTCTCTTGCCTTAGGCTTTCTGCCCTCAAACACGAGAATAAACGGCAACATACACTCTAAAAGCACAAGCAGTGCGACAATATTATACTGTCGGTTGTCGAGATAGAAAATTCCTGCAAATATGGTCAGCGGAATAAAGAGCAATATAGCAACAGATGCCACAATTGTCCGCTTGCTTAAGTTCCGTTTTTCTTTCGGTGTCTGCACTATAAGCAGCGGTTCGCTCCGTCTTCCGATTGCAATCATAAATACGGTAAGAGCAACAAACAAAATCCCGTAAAGCCATAATTGGTTTTTACCCGCTTCACTTATGCCCGAAGAATTTATAAGTGCTGATAAATCGGTAATTCCCGTTGCATAGAAAAACACAG